>CAXTTV010000267.1:0-5320 GCA_964247295.1 uncultured Ktedonobacteraceae bacterium
ATGTGAGCCACCTGAGTTGCCCGCATAGCCGGTTGCCGCAATAGCGGACTGCACAGCGTCATCGGCGTTATTGGGGGGGAAGCCCGTCGTCATTGCCCCCTCGAAGAATGAGCCGAAAGCCCGATTGCTGTTGTCGCCGCCGGTGCCCAGCATGATCGCACCTTCTTGCTGCCGCGGCTTATAGCCGCCGATAGTGGGTAACGACCCGTTGTACCAGGTCGTCAGGCCACTGGATTGTGCGTCGCCGCCCTTGAGGGCATAGGTCGTCTGCCCGTTGGTATTCAGCATGGCGGTGACGAAGTTTTTGCCAGTGAGGCCAGTATTCGCCAGATTCGATCCGTTGCCGCCCTGGAACAGGCCGTTCTCCAGGTCGGCCTCTACCCACGGGCCACTGCCGGTGCAGGGCGGGAAGAAGCACGTCGTGCTGACGTTCACCGCGTCCATGTGCCCGTTGCCGTTGTCGGAATTGTTGGTCTCACCGTTGCCGAAGTCGAAGCAGCAGTCGTTGTTGACGTTGGTGCCGCTAGCCACCATGTACATCCCCTCGGGCTGGCCATTGGTCGCGACGTACTGGGTGCTGTTGTTCCGATAGCCGATCTTAGGGGTGATGTTAACGCCATACGCCTTATGGCCATCGACCGTGATCGGCAGCGCGGTGGCATCGGCGGGACCGTCCGCACTGCCGGCCTGGCCGACTCCCTCAACAGTCAGATCGTTTATGGCCGGGGACTGATCATAGATCTTGCTGATCGTGCAGGAAGTGTTGGCGCAGAAGGAGTCCTGCGCGTCGGCGTTGGCGTACCCACCAGGCGACTGCACGCCGATGTCAGCCGTCGCACGGTCTGAGCCGCGCTGTACCTGGTACAGCGGCCCATCGTAGTTGGCGTATATCGCGTGCGTCGTAGCGTAGGCGGCCACGCACGGAGTTTCATAGAACGTGTAGCGGTCGCAGGACTTGCCGCCTGGGGTCGAGGGAGGCGTGATGCTGTTCACTGCGGCAGGCATCTCGATGGCCATGTCACGCGTGAAGTTTCCGGCGATCTGCAGTGCTGCGGCTGTTGACGCGGGCACCAGCGGCAAGTTGGCAAAAAAATCGAGGGTTCCCTTGATCTTTTGTAGGATAGCGGCCAGTTGGGTCTTCGCCCATGCTCTGATGTAGCGCTCCCAAATGCCGCTGCCTACTGCCGCTAAAAGCGTCACGCCAATTGTTATCGCCCACTGCTTGGGGTCGTTCAGCGTACCAGAGGCCCCCTGTACGATAAGGCGAGCGATGAAGGTGCCAAGGGCTGAAGCCGCAGCTGTACATATTGTAGCGGCTGGGACCGAAAGGGAGCCAGCAGACGCGATGGACGCCGCGACACACCCTGCTCTGACGCCCCACACCACCAAGATGCCCACGATTGGCGCGACGAAATTTACCCAAGTTGGTGTGTCGAGGGCATGGGCATCGCTGGCTGGTACAGTCACTGACACTCCAGTGCCGTCAGGAGTGACACTCAGCGTGCCGTCAAAGTCGCCCCACTGAGTCTGCTTCACGCTAATGCCAGGGGGAAGGGTCACATGGTCTGCCTGCAGTACCCGCTTGATCTTGTCGCTGAGCTTGCCGGGCAAGCGCTTGGTCTGATCAATTGACTGCTGGAGTTGAGATGCGGTCAGGCCTAGGCCGTTGCCCGGGTCAAAGGTTAACGTGATGGGGCTGTCGTCCGCATGGGCGGGCGTTGTGGGGATGACTGCGCCCGCGACCACCGTCAGGGACAGCAGCAGCGTCAACGCATGGAAACTCAATCGAACAAGCCAACCTATCCTAGTTTTTTTTCTCATTGCATTCTCCGTAGTGCTCTGTCAAACATCATTGCGTCCATCGTTAGCAGAACCTATGGACGCGGCTCTCATCTCGGCTTTCAGAGGGTGGAATGAAGATTGACAGATCCGTAGGTTCATATTGTGCCGCGCCCAGCAACGAGAAGCCATCCCGCGCAATATTGGTTAACAAGAAATAAATTTCTGCTGTGCGCTGCATCATTCCGATAATTTTGGCCTTAGTGAGGTGCCTACAAGATACATGTAAAAATCTATTGATGTACTGCAATTAAAGATGTTTAGGCGCAACTCCAAATCATTTATTAGAACAAGAGTCTGCTATGATAGATTTTTACACATAATTTGGGCACCCCTCAAAATGAATGATACTTTTGAAAGTGTCTGAATTTGCACAAGAGTAGAAGTATTTCAGGCACTCTCTTGCCTACTACAAGGACAACAACGAGGTTCGTGTGCGCACCTGATGAAGGTGCAAAGAATTTTTGCCACATAGAACGTTTTGGGCGTGTTCTACCTTTGAGTGGTGTCCGAAATCGTTAACGATCCCGAGATCTTTCTTCTCTAAATAATCTTTCATCCCTGAAAACTATTGTACAAACAAAATATTGTTTTTGCAATAGTACTTATTACTTGTCACTCTTTGTATAGTTCTGTATACAATAGAACTACTTATTGTAAACGAGAATCTTCTTCAAATCCTACAGGATAGGCGCTATATAAGCTATATAAATTTTTGTCTTTTTTATCCTTTGGTGTTTGCACTATTCCAATATTAAAGGAAACGTCACAATAATAGACCGGGACGTGCGCAAAAAACACAATAATACTGTGAGTGCTGGGAGCGCGGGCACGTAATCAACAGGGCTTTCCCATTCTAGACGAGAGCACACTGACCGGCGAGAAGCAATGAGAGCTTGATCGGGATGGGCATCGAAGAACCGAAGTTGTCGAGCGACATTGCGGACCCCAAGCCGATCCATCAGAGAAAGAATTGTCATGTTGAGCCGTGTTAAGAGGGCGGGAACCGATCCGGTACGGGTTTGACACCGATCTTCCCCCAAGGTCACATCGCGTCTCCAGTGCAGTCGATTTTCAATGCGCCAATGCTGGTGGATCAGGTGAAGCATCTTGCCCGCTCCTATGTGCTGTACAGGCAGGTTACTGAGCCCATAGCTCACCCGCATACGAATCTGCCCGGTCCTGCTCACCAAGCCTATTCGCAGAAGGCGAAAGACCTAAAGGGTGCCCTGCCAGTCTTTGCGAAACCAGTCGTTCAAATCGGGACTCCAGGTAATTTGGCGATATTCGATCCTGCCATGTCCTTTCTCCCAGCGGTTCCGCCTGTTCCCACTGATACTCATGAGGTGCGGCCCACTCAAACAGATCAGCGATGTCCTCTCCACGCCAGGTCCGCGCACGGTACAAAGCTCCTTTGATTCTGTTCACTCTACCAGGACGCTTTTCGCTTTCTCCCCGACTGCTCCCGCTACTTCCTGTCCTCATTTCCATTGCTGAGAAAATACGTTGCTGCGACGACATGCTTCTACGCTTTCTAGGGCCGGTGCAATACCAGATCTCGTGGCTGCTCTTTCCCCGGCGGTAAAGTTTCAATCCTCCCCACCTACCTGGGCTTGAAACCTGGTATGACTACGAAGTACAGGATCATAAAATGTGATGTAGAGAAGGATGACGTTGCCTACTTGGGCTTGAAAATAAGGTTTTTGCTTTGCAAAGAATGAGCGATGCGTATTGAAAGGGAGAAGGCGACCCACCTGGGTTTGAGACTGACATAGGGGCTGGTACAGGTATGACTTCTTAAGACTCAATAGGAGGGAAGATAACCCTCATTTGAGCTTGCAAGGTCTCAACTTCGCCGCCTTTAGACCACGTTTGTATTAGGAGGACGATACGATCCATCCAGGGTTGAAAAATAAGCTTTTGCTTTACAAGACACAAAAAAAGATTCCCCGTAATGGGAATCTTTTGAGATTGTAGCTTGCTCTCTATTAAACTATCCTGTTTCACTTACTTTGTCTGCAACTCCTGTACATACCTCATTAAAGCGTCCCAGGTCATATTCGTGCCTTCCCTCATTCCCATCTTAATAGCGGTGCCCATATCTTCTGGATTGCTAAATTGAATGAGGGCGGTGACTCTAGTTTTCCCATTCTTCCCGTCCCTAAAAATGAGGGTGGTTGTGTTCTCTGGCAATCCCCCAACCGGGTTGGCGTCTTTGTCGGCAAAGGTGGAGGTGTAAACCAGCTTCTCCGGCGGCAAAATCTCGCGGTAGACGCTGCGCGCCCAATGATCTACCCCTTCCGGCAAGCGCATGGCGTAGTGCCAGATCCCGCCGGACCGCAGATCTACGGTACACGCTGAGATAGTGAACGGCTTTGGAGCCCACCATTGTGTAAGATGCTCTGGCTGAGTGAATACCTGGAACATTAGATCTGGCGGCGCGGCAAATTCACGCTCGACGGTAAACTCTTTCTCTTCAGTGTTTTTTGTTAAGGCATTAAAATCATTCATGATCATTCTCCTCTTTCAAAGCAGTCGGTTGCCCGGTGTCCTGTATCTGATAAAGGTAATCATCCAGATTATCAAAGCGATCTTCCCAGAGGCGCTGAAACGAGTGTACCCAGCCCTCCAGTTCCTGAAACGGCTCTCGCCTCAGATGGTAAATCCTCCGGTTAGCCTGCGGCTGGACCTCCACTATCCCAGCCTCGCTTAACGCCTTAAGATGCTTTGACGCCTGTGGCTGCTGCATTCCCAGCCGCTCGGTGATCTCCCCTACCGTCAAAGGACCATCACGCAATAGCTCGACGATATGCAAGCGATTGGGTTCCATCAGAGCAGTCCAGAACGTTTTCATACTCCTAATATACCTCATAAAGAATATTCTTGTCAAGGAATATTCTAAGAGAAACAGCTATGGAGATACAATAGCTCGCTGGTAGATGCTACAATTCAAAGAGGAGAAATAATGCCTTTATCGCTTGAAGAGGCGCGACAAAAACAAGAACATCCCCATGATCCCATGCGGCCCATACGGTTCGTATGCTTGCAGCCGGGTGATCAGCCCACCTGCCGTTTCAAAGACGAATACCTGCGGAAAATTCCGCTTCATTCCCCGCGTGATTACATGATGCGTCGCCATCTCGACTGCCGCGCGTTGCCCGTTCTCAGACTCAAAGTAGTTCACAGGAGTATAACCAAAGGCTTCCATTCCGCCCATCGCTTCTCGGAACCCTTTCTCGATCGCTGCTTTCCCTTGCATCTGTGACATCGGGAAGTGGGGATCAATCACGACTGCGTCCTCGGCGAAGACGCTCATCATCGCCTCCAGATCCTTGGCCTCAAGGGTGGCAAATGTGCGCGTGACAAGATCATATAAAGATGTATTTCTGTGCTCCGTCATTGTTTTTTTTCCTTGTATAATAGATAAGTCTCAATGTATGAAAAATCTTTCCCTATTGAGGCTTCTCGTTTTGAAGATTAA
>CAXTTV010000268.1:0-5248 GCA_964247295.1 uncultured Ktedonobacteraceae bacterium
GTGAAGAGGAGTGGACACGAGTGCTGACGCTGAACCTGACAGGCGTCTTCTCCTGTTGTCGTGCCGTGATTGGAACAATGCGACAACAACAGAGTGGAAGCATCGTCAATATCGCCTCCATTTCTGGTAAAGAGGGAAATCCAAATATGATTCCCTATTCAGTTTCAAAGGCCGGAGTGATTGCGCTCACTAAAGCTCTTGCGAAAGAAGTGATTACCGAGGGGATACGGGTCAACTGTGTTGCTCCGGGAGTGATTGAGACACCACTTTTAGCACAACTCACCCCTGATGCGATCGAGTATATGAAAAGCAAAGTGCCTCTTGGACGAATGGGACGCCCAGAAGAGGTTGCTGCCGTCGTCCATTTTCTTGCCTCTACAGACGCAAGTTTTGTGACAGGGCAATGCTACGATGTGAGCGGGGGACGCGCAACGTATTAGACCGTTTGGAAAGAACAAGCAATAGTGGCACATCAAGACAAGAAGACAGACTCACAAGTGAGAGAGCAGAAGTCGCTTTTTCCTATTGTTGAGAATTGAACGAAAGAAGAGAAACGATATGAAAGCGATTGTTGTTGAACACCCAGGATCACCAGATGTGCTTCAAATCCGTACCCTCCCTCAACCACAACCTCGTCCGGGATGGGTCTTGATTCACGTCAAAGCCTTCGGACTGAACCGCTCGGAGATGTACACACGACAGGGTTATTCTCCAAGTGTCGCGTTTCCACGTGTGCCTGGCATTGAGTGCGTTGGCATTGTCGAAGCAGCACCAGAGACCAGTTTTGCAGTCGGGCAAACGGTTGCTGCCGTTATGGGAGAGATGGGGCGGGCCTATGATGGGGGCTATGCAGAATATACTCTGGTTCCCGCCAGTCAGGTTATCCCACTACAAACCACTTTACCCTGGGAGCTCCTGGCGGCGATCCCCGAGACCTATCTGACGGCCTGGGGGTCGCTCTTTGACGCTATGGATGTGCAATCAGGGCAGAGCCTTGTGGTGCGAGGAGGCACCTCATCAGTTGGCATGGCTGCCATCGCACTGGCGAAAGATAGAGGCTTGCGGGTACTTGCTACCACCCGAAATGAGGCCAAGGCCGAGGCTCTGCGAGAAAACGGTGCGGATGAGGTTGTGATTGATACCGGTCAGATCGCGGACGAGATCAAGCGACGCGTTCCTGGTGGGGCAAACGGTGTTCTCGAACTCATCGGAACCGTTACGCTCCTCGACTCCTTGCAAGCGGTGGCTCCCAAGGGGATTGTCTGCTTTACTGGCTTACTTGGCAATTCCTGGGTGATGCGCGAGTTCGAGCCGATGGCTGCTCTTCCTTCTACCGTCAAACTTACTATGTACTCGACTGAAACGGTCACATCTGCGAACAGTAGCGTAGCGTTACAACAGATTGTCAATGGCGTAGCGGCAGGGCAGTATCGTGTGAATGTTGATCGTGTCTTCCATTTTCACGAGATCGTCGAGGCGCATCGATATATGGAGGAGAACCGGGCCAGGGGCAAACTCGTCGTGGTTGTTGATTAGCTTGTAAATACCACTAACCTCAATATTTCTCTATACAAGTCCGGCGGCGTATGCTAGAATGAACAGGTCTGAAGTACAGAAAACGTGCTTTATTGTCTGTTCCACCTGCCAATTATGTTACATCACTTTAGCCGCTGAGAGATTTTTATGATGTCGACCGGGCCACGCTCTAAAGGTTTTGAAATCTTTTTCTCTTTTCATCCCGATGATAAAAAACGAGCTTCCGAGGTTATAACAGGTGTTAAGCCTTTAAAGAGCAAATACCCAAATGTTGTTTTAAGCGATAGCAGTAAAGCCAGCGCCGGTCAGGATACTCACCAGTTCCTTCAAGATCATCTGCGTTCGGCGACTATTGTTGTTCTGCTTCTCAGTCGCGATTATCTGGCCTCTGAACACTGCTACCACTATGAGATGGAACCCACCCTTACTCTGGCTCAGTCTGGGGCTACCTATGTTATCCCTGTCCTATTGCGCCCAATAGATCAAGACATTTCGCCTTTGATCCACCGTCAACCACTCCCCTCCAATGGAGTTCCTATCAGCACATGGCCGAATCGCGATGAAGCTCTTCTAAACGTAACTAGAGGTATACGCTCTGTGGTTGAGGAACTGATTGGTACAACGGCTCAATCTTTTAGTATGACCTTCGATGACCTTTCTCTATCCGAAACCTCAGATACCCCAACGGCTTTTTTCACAGACCGCACTCATATTCTGGAAGAAATCTCTTCTCGTTTCTCCGACACTCAAAATCAGCTCACTCCTGTGCTGGCCCTGAACGGTCTGGCGGGAATCGGCAAAACCCAGATCGCTCTGGAATATAGCTTTCGCTCCGCGTCAGCATATAACCATATTTTCTGGCTTAATGCCTCTTCTCTTGCCCTGCTTAGCAAGGATGTCAGCACGTACATCTCCAGGTTCGCGATTACTGTCGATGACGCTCAAAATGAGAAACAGCTTTTAGAAACTTTCCAGCGCTGGCTGCGCGCCCGATCCTCATGGCTGCTTATCCTCGATTACCTGAGTGACCTCTCTTTTTTAAAGCTTGTCGTCCCCCGCGAGAGTCGTGGACATGTTCTTGTGACGATGCAAATGCAAAATACTCATGGATACGCTAAACCTATCTCCGTTGAACAGATGGATACTGATGCCGGTGCGCTCTTTTTATTGCACCGCGCCACCTTCCTTTCAAAAGAGAAATCCTTGAATGATGCTCCGCCGGCCCTTGCCCAAAAAGCCCGAGAGATTTCTGAGAAACTGGGCGGCTTCCCCCTGGCTCTCGATCAGGCCGGTGCCTATATCGAAGCAACTGGCTGCGATCTCGATTCCTATCTCACACTTTATAAAGAAAAGCTGAGCTGGGTCTTGAATCTGCGCTACCAGGGAGTGGATGAGCACCATAGATCGGTAAAGAGTACGCTTGAACTGGTGATTCAGCGATACGTTTCCTCTTTCGGACGCAAGGATCTATTATGTCTACTCGCGTTTTTGCATCCCGATGCGATTTTTGAAAAGCTTCTCACAGAGGGAAAATCTGTGTTTCGCACTCATCTCAAAGCACTTGTTAATGATACCTCGGAGCTTCATCAGGCCTTCGCAGGCTTGCTGAACCTCTCTCTTCTCTACCGCAGCAATGATGACAGATCTATCTTACAGATGCATCGCCTCGTCCAGCAACTGATTATTGATCCACTGTCGAAAGACGAACGCACTCGTTGGGCCCGGATGGCTGTTAATCTGGTTAATCGCGTCTTCCCAGAGGTCAGCTTTGCTACCTGGGAAGAATGCAAAAAATATCTCCCTCATGCCCAGCACTGCGCTGAACTCATCTCTGTTTACAAGCTAAATACTAGAGCGGGAGCCCTGCTCCTGGAACGCCTGGGCACCTACCGTTTCCAACAGGCTGCTTATGCCGAAGCTGAAATGTATCTTACCCAGGCCCTCGAAATCTATGAAAACAATCTTCATAACGAGCGGCTCAATCAGGCTCAGGCTCTCAATTCCTTGATGCTTTTGTATGCCGAAATGGCCCGTTACCACAAGGCGATGAAACTAAATAACCAGGCTTTAGAACTACGAGAGCAGGAGCTGGACGCCGAACATCCCAAAACAATTGAGAGTCTGCATAATCTCGCGATGCTCGACGGAGATCAGGGAAGATACCGGCTGGCGGAAAGCCGCTATCTACACCTCCTCGGTCTGGAGCAGCGAAGCAGCAAACCGAATAATCTCAATATCGCCAAAACCTTGAACAATCTCGGCCTGATGTACTTTTATCAAAAAAAGTATGCCGAAGCCACAGACGCATATAATCAGGCATTGGCTATCTATCAACGCATGGCCTCAACCCTGAATCCCGATCTAATTCATACCATGGATGGCCTGGGCTCGATAGCTGAACAGCAAGGCGATCTCCAGCGAGCTGAGCATTTCTATCGGCAGGCCCTGGATATCAGCCTGCAAACCTTGAAAGACAAACATCCCGATACAGCGCATAGCTTTAATAAACTCGCGGGCATCGCCGAACAGCGCGGTGACACTCAACAAGCTGAGCAACTCTATCAACAGGCGCTCACAATAGGAGAACAAACCCTGGATCTCAATCACCCAGATCTGGCACTTTTCCTCAACAATCTGGCTCGCCTCGCAAGTAAACAAAAAGACAATCAGAAAGCGCGGCCACTCTATGAGCGCGCCCTCCATATATATGAGCAGATGGAAGAACCGTATCCTGATGCTGCCCTCTTTTTTAATAATCTGGCCCAGTTCTATCGCGACATCCACAATGAAGCACAGGCAGAGGAATTCTTAAAACGTGCCCTGGCTCTCCAGAGGGATTTCCTCGATCCCACCGATCCCGACCTCACCCTCACTCTAACCAATCTGGCCGATCTTTTCATTGATCAATATCGATACGAGGAGGCTACCCCATTGCTTCAACGGGCGTTTGCGATCCTCCTTCTTGGAACAGGCAGCCCCGAACATCCACAGATGGAAGAAGTACGCGAGAAATACACCTCCACACTAGAGCATATACAACGCAATGAAGCGGCACACAAAATCAGGGGAAAAGCGCAAAACTAAAAAGACAGCTCTATAAAGAGCTGTCCCCAGATGCTTCAATACGCAATCCGCTTAGAAAAAGTATACTACCAACCACCTACTCGTGGCCGCTTGGGCCTCCGTGATCCCCTATCGCCCGGCCTTGACGGCGGCGGGGGATCATCTTTCTTCGGCTTCTCTTCTGGCTTTGGTTTAGGCTCTTTCTGCTTCTGATCCCCCTGGTTAACAGGTCCAAATGCTTCTAAAGCAGATCTATTTTGATTCTTAGATTCACACCTATCGAGATGGGGGGGGGTATGGATCAAAGCATCAAAAAGGGCAAAAGCCCCCGAAGCAGGCTTAAAGCCGCCTTCTTGCTGAATAAGCGCCTGCATATCCTGCATTTCTGCCCGTCTCATCAACAAATCCTTATCTTTTCCCTGTTCCGTCATCACATAGATGCTGTAAATCTATGTACATCTATATAATAGACCCGAACAACCGGGTTAACAATAGAGAAGCTTATGCAATGCTTTTGATCAGGGGAACAAAACGCCTCAATATCCCTAGTATACAATAAAACCCGATCTTTAGCTACTCCCTGTGCACCCATGCAGCGCTATTTCAGTCTCTTTTTAGCCGCCTTCGGACGCGGGAAAGAGAGGAAGGT
>CAXTTV010000269.1:0-5177 GCA_964247295.1 uncultured Ktedonobacteraceae bacterium
CTTACTCTTCTTCCTGATAGAACCGCGCCAGAGCTTTTTTCTGTGACGGACTACAGCGAACATAGTTCTCACCGTGCCAGTTGAGATATTTTCTAGCAGTCAACTGTGTTAGCCCCTCCCGGACCTCATAATCCGAAAGTGGGTTCTGTGTCAGCGCCTGTAGCTCGATCCGTTCTTCTGAAGATGCCGCGATTCCTTTATATTCTATTAAACGAAAAGCTACCATAACTGCCAAATTGGTGCTGCTCTTTTGCAGACAGTGGCGCAATTTTTTGTGAGCATGATCTTTGTGCTGACTGCTATGGGCAAGCGGCTCATCATTGAGAGAAGAGGTATTCTGGATATGCTCACGCAGTTCGTCCAATAGTTCGTCAGCCCCAAAAGCCTCCAACTCTTCAAGAATCGCCTGCAATTGTCGCGGCGCGGCCTGAAGGTTCTCCAGGCAGGTGATGATCACACGCCGAAGTTCCTGAAGCGACGACACAGTAATCGCGGTCTCTTCAGGGGTCGAGAAGGGAGGCGGAGTCCAGCCAGGATCTACGATATCGTTCAGAAAATCTTCGTCCCGCTCGGCATCGTCTGGTGTTCCTAACTCACTAAAGGTTGAAACCTGAAGCCGCCGCTTCCGTAGACGGTCGATAGCTTTATTTTTGATGCTGCGGTTAAGAAACGCATAAAATTGAGCAGGTGTTAGTTTATCTAAAACCCCCTCTGCTGTCTGATCCGCACTTCCCAATAGTCCAAGACGGATCAGTTGTTCCACAACGTGGCTAACAACCTGATCAACCTCATAGGCATCATAACGCAATGAGCCTAGAAAGTGTTGCGCGCGCTGATGCAAAAACGAGTAAAGAGCAGGATACGTTTTTTCGGCTTGATACCTGAGGTCGTGCGCCGAGAATGGCATACGAATTGTTCCTCCAGAGGCATGATCATAAGGGAAGGCGGCCTTTAGATCAGGCCGCCGTTCTACTTTATAGAAGTACAGGATGGTTACTCGATGTCAACGCGCTTCCCCTGGCGCTGGTGCTCATACGCTTTTTTAATGGCGTTCAAACTCCGTTGCACTTCTCCCCGCTCTTCTAAAAGATTGGCGAAACGGAAGTAAGCACTGGCGGCAATCTCATGAGCATTTGAGGCGTCAAGCTGCTCCAGAGCCTGGGTAAACAGTTGATCGGCGGCCTCATACTCGCCACGCGAATGCCGGATCTGAGCCAGAGCGATTAAGGCCTGCCCCTGCGTCTGAGGATCACCGCTGGATTTAGCGAATTCCAGGGCCTCCTGTGCCTCTTTATCCGCTTCATCATACTGCCCTTTGCGCAACAAAAGTTCCGCCAGGCTGGTGTGACAGATCGAAGCCGAAACCTCATCATTGAGCTCACGCTCGATCGCGATAGCCTTACGATACTCCTGCTCGGCCTCGTTCAGCCCGTTCTGCTTCTCTAACGTTTTTCCTAAACGTTGATGCGTCATACCTACCAGGCGCTGCTCATCACGCATTTCGTAGATTGCCAGGCTGTGCATCGCATAATCGCGAGCCATGGTAAGCTTTCCAACCGATTTATAGCGTTGGCTGATCTCCATATACTTTTGGGCAAAGCTTTTGCTGTCGCGATCATTGCTATCAAGAGTGGTTAATGCGCGATTGTAAAATTCGACAGCCCGCCCAAGATCACCAAGACGGAAATAGTCATTAGCAAGATTACTATAAACATCCAGGGCGAAAATGGGATCATTAATATGCCCCTGCTCGATCACAACATTACAGCGCTGATGATTTTCTACAGCTAACGTATAATTGAAAAGTAAATAGTAGGCCCGACCCAGAAGATTACGCGCACGCTCGGTGTTCTCAATATCGTTCATCCCCTCACCCTGCGAAACAGCCCCCCGCAGATCAACCACCGCCTCTTGATACTCTCCCATCCCAAGATGGATCTGGCCCTGCATTAAGTATAATTTATAGACCTGATCAATAGTGACACGCTCTGGCTGCATCGGCTCTAGCAGTACCTCGGCCTCGCTATACCTCTGTTGCTGAATAAGCACCTCGGCCTGAAGCAGGTCCACATCGATCCGCTGATCCGGTCCCGAGTCAGCAGGCGAGTAGCCCACAGCTCGCGCCTCAGCAGCCCCTGCGGGCGATCCCTCAAGCAGAAAGGTTAATGGCACATCCAGACGACGCGCCAGAATCGAAAGCGCTTTCAAGGAGGGACGGATCTTTCCGCGCTCAATTGCGGAAATATAGGAGATTGAGAATTCAGGCGCGGCTAACTGAGCCTGTGTTAAACCTAATTTTGTTCGTACTTCCCGAATATTCGTTCCAACGCGAGCAGCAACAGCCTTACCCACATTGGCAGTTTCAAGTGATGGCATTGAAAAACTATTCCTTTCTAGAATATCGCTTGTGATATTCTATGGGGCACTCGTTAAATTGTTTAGTACCAGGATACTATTACGATATAATCCCTTCTCTTTCCACTTATACAAGCTTATTATCATCCGTTTTATAAAAAAACAGTACTTGTATGAAAAGATAAAGAGAATCTGCATAACATATCATTTCCTCTATTGTATCATAGTGTGGTCTTCCAGGTCAATGAGTTATCAACTATTGGTACAGCACTTTTTATGAGAACTCAAGTTCTTGTTATCCATGAATAGAGTGCAGTTTAATAGAGGTACCAGATGGTCTGTCTACAAGCTCTAGAAGCGCCGTTACTTGAAAAATTTAAAGTAGCAATGGAACTGCATTGGAGCAAGACTGTATGATTCATACTCATTTTTCCCTGTATAATTATGTCAAAATAAGTGCTTTACAGGCGAATTGGAAGCAGCCACTTGAGTGTCGGAACAAGTTGTTGCGCTACTCCCAGATGATCATAATAACCATGTTGTTGGAAAATCTTTCCTGATTCAATTTTAAAAACACTAACTCCTTCAATTTCAAATCGTTTTTTAGATAGCCAACGTATTAATTGTATCTTTGGTCCCTGACCACGGGCTATCCAACTTACGGCAATCTGCCCTTCCCTTTCAAACCAGGATTGGGGACTATACGTCAGCGCTGGCATACCGCGAAAACGCTCTGTAAACCAGAGCTGGATCTGCTTTCTTCCCCTCCTTTTCCTCTTCATGCCACTATCATAAAGCTCAGCATTTTCCGCGTAAAGATCCACTAATTGATCAACCTTGTGGTCATTAAAGGCTGCAATCCATTGTTGTACAATAAGAGTGTTCTCACTCTGAAATTGTTCATTTGTATTCTTATACACTTTATATTTCCTTTCTGCTCTATTTCTGAGTTATCAATAAAAGTAATTGTCATAGCTCTGATAGAGCGCGTGATATATACACTCAAAATACTGTGACTTATCCTATTTTTTCAACTTTTCCCACTTTTGCTTGCTATGGAAAAACTCAAACCTTTACTCTATAATGAAATTATTGACTTCAAAGCTCTTCGCATTTCTTTGTTTATTCCTGCTTACACTCAACAGGAAGGCTATATGAAGACTATCAACGAACTTCTCGCTTCCTCTATAGAGCGGTTTGGCAGTAAGCCTGCTCTCTTTCAACCTGCTACTAAAAGTACGCTCATTAGCATTACTTACGCAACCCTTCAACAAAAGGTTCACGCCTTTGCAGGTCATCTTCAACAGGAGCAGATCTCAAAAGGCGATGCAATCCTGATATGGGGTGCCAGTAGTATGGAATGGTTGATTGCTTATCTTGGTGCCTTACAGGTTGGTGCTGTTCTGGTCCCTCTTGATGTCAGTTCTAAAGAGGATTTTATTCATAGAATCTCCGACACGACCGGGGCGGTTCGGCTCATCACAACCCAAAAACAATTTGATTCTTTGAAGAGCGCGCCAACCGACTTTATCAATATGGATGCGTTGCCAGAGGGCCCCTTTGACTCCACCACCACTCCTTCTATCTCTGGTGATGATCTGGCCGAAATCGTCTTTACATCAGGAACCACAGGCCAGCCCAAAGGTGTCATGCTCAGTCATTACAATATTGTGAGTAATGCTACCTCCGCCTTAAAGATTGTGGCGGTGACCTCGGCTGATCGCTTGCTTTCGATCCTGCCACTGAGCCATATGTTTGAATTGACGATCGAGATGGCGCTTCTGCATGCTGGGGCCAGTATTACGTACGCGAAGACACTTAACCCTGAAACAATTATGGATCTGTTCGCTCGCCAAAAAATTACAGTCATGGTACTGGTCCCTCAGGCGCTTCAATTATTTTATAGCGGGATTGAGCGGGAGGTCCGTCGCAGCCATCGTGAAAAACAATTCGCTTTCGCTCAGAGAATCGCTGCCTATCTTCCTTTCTCGTTTCGTCGCCTCCTGTTTAAGGCTGTTCATCAGAAATTCGGTGAACATGTGCGGGTATTTGTAAGTGGAGGAGCCTATCTGCCTCCACGCCTGGGTGAGCAATGGGAGAATATGGGCTTTCGCGTGCTTCAAGGATATGGCGCGACCGAGTGTTCACCCGTTATCGCGGCAACTCCTATGAATGTCCATCGCTTCGATATTGTCGGCGGCCCCTTCCCTGATGTTCAGGTGAAGATCGCGTCGGATGGTGAGATTCTGGTGCAAGGTCCGAATGTCGCCCAGGGCTATTGGCACAATCCAGAGGAGACGGCAGTGGCCTTTAAGGACGGCTGGTACCACACTGGCGATCTGGGCAAGCTGGATAAACAACATTTTTTATCGCTGAAGGGCCGTAAGAAAAATCTGATTGTGCTGGCGAATGGGATGAATGTGTATCCCGAGGATATTGAAAATACGTTACGCGAGCAGGATGGGGTAAAGGATGCGGTGGTGCTTGGCCTCAGTAAGCGGGACCAGGGATCTGAGGTTCATGCGGTACTCCTCCTTGAAGATCCTCAGCGTGCGAAAACGATCGTAGGGCTCGCAAACAAACAACTGGCCTCTCATCAACAGATCCGGGGCTATACGATCTGGCCCAATGAGGACTTTCCTCGTACCCATACTCTTAAGGTGAAACGTCCTGAAGTTATGAAGATTTTTGAGGAGATGCAGCGGGAGGCTTCGGTTTGAGCATTGCAGCAGAACCACTCGATGCTGTTACGTTTCATACGGATATTGATGAGATGGAACAGAGCTGGCAGCGTCGGGCGGTTGGTACGATCGATCTACCAG
>CAXTTV010000270.1:0-5101 GCA_964247295.1 uncultured Ktedonobacteraceae bacterium
GTAGTGAAGCGACAGATCCCTGGCTCGCACTGGGCAATTTTATGCACCAGTTTTTTGGATATTATAAACATCTGCGAGTAGAGCTCATGCGAGATCCCATTGAGCTGCCCGAGGATTATACTATCGAACAATTTCAATGGGCAGTGTTTTGCGCGGCCTCCGTTGAGCATCTTTGTGCTACCTATGGCCTTGAGTGTCCAGAATGGGTACTTCAAGACTGCTATAAATTAGTAGAGCCCTGGTATTATGGCATTGGAGCTGATCTTCCCCATGTTCAAGAGAAGCTGCGCGGGACAACTCCTGAAGAGTTTACCCGGCGCAACATCTTTTGTGGCAATCGCGTGTTCCGCAACAAATACGAGCACGAGGGCCGTCAGGGTCGGCGCAGAACCGCCTGACAGGGACCAGATAGCCAGCTTATTTAATGGGCGGCATTCAAGAGGATTGCGCCCTGAAGAATTCCCATGGTCAGAATTGGATCACCGAAGAAGTGGACCATCGCATGCGCAATGGTGCCAGGGGTCAGACTGCGCTTGCCAATGACGAAGATCACAGCGATCAGCCCAAAGAGAATTGTTGAACTGATGCCGTAAAGAAGCGAGTAGTGCAGCCCGATCAGGCCATGATAGCTGCCCATGAAGATCGCGGAGGCGCAGATCTGGAGCCAGGTTGGAACGCCTCCGCGTCGTAACTGTTCCATAAAAAAGCCGCGCATCGCTAGCTCTTCTCCAAAGGCCAGAAAGACCCCGATCGCAATCATCAATGGGCGTTCCCAGCTCAATCTCAGGAAGCTTTGGAAGGGATTGGGAACCCGTACATATGATAACAGAAGCCAGAGGATTCCATAGATAATCCCAATTACAATTGCGGTTCGCGTTGTGGGACGCCGCCAGCCGAGATCCGCCAATGTCTCACCGTGCCGTCGTTGCCAGAGCACAATCAGGCCGACAATGACCAGCATTGCAAGGCCAAAGCCAACCGAGAGATAAAAAGAGGTCAGCAACAGATTATGAGCCATGGTGCTGGCTAGATAATTGGTAAGCAGCCCAAAGTTGAGTAGCCCCAGCAGAAGCCAGAGCAGAACAACGATCCCCAGGGCGTTGCGCCACGCGATCAGCGGCGCTAAAGAATGTTTCGAAGCAGTAAGCGGAATTGAACTCATCTATCGACTCCTTTTATAGTGAACAACTTTATACTTTTTGTTGGATCGGGATTTGTAGCTCGATCAGTGGTTTGTCTCCTCCTGCTGACGTTTGTAGATGGAGATATATACAGCGATAAGGTCCAACGCTTGAATAATTGCCTGCTTCTATCCACTCCATCAGTGCAAGGTGGGCGTTCCAGAGACCATCGTACTCTCCATAATGCAGAAGATAAGCTGACTGATCGCTTGCTGGTAACATATGCACCTTTACAAGATCAGAAGATGGCAGAGAAGCTTGTGTCAGGAGGGCAGATTCAACCTCCACAGCCATCTCGATATCGAAACGCTCGTTGTTATTTTCATAGGCGGTTTCGTGATAGAGACTGCACCAGGGCCCAGTGATCCTACCGTTAACCTGTTGAAGCCAGCCTACAATCGCGATTGCCAGTTTCTGGCATTGCAGATAAGAGTTATCTGTGAGGGGAATCAATCCTCGGGCCGAGGCAACCACTTGGGACGGCACAGATTTAACCCGAATATCATAGTCGTGCGGTGTGCCTTCTTGCTCAATCTGATGCAGGCGCATCTTCACGCTTTCCAGGCGTTCCTGTTCTTGTTGAATGTGATCCTCTAGCTCAGCCTCCTTAAGTTTCAGCATGCCGTGCATCTCAGCTATAGAGAGATTTTTATTCAGGACAGCACGAATTTGTTGTAGAGTAAAGCCGAGATCCTTAAGCGCAATAATACGGTTAAGCCGGGGAAGTTGTTCCAGGCTATAGTAGCGGTATCCATTACCCGGTTGAATGAGCTCTGGTCTTAGAAGACTAATCTCATCATAGTGGTGTAGAGTCTTCACCGAGACTCGGGCTATTTTTGCGAAATCACTCACTTTAAGCATGTTGTATACCTTACCTGTTGTAGCTTACGCTGCTCGTAACTATACAACTCTCCCCTAACCGGAGTGTCAAGAACTCTACAAAATCAGAAGACTAGTGTAGGAAAAGCAGGATGGTGGATCGGAGAAGTCCCCTTTTGGGTGAAGATGTAGCGCGGCGGTTTTATCCGCCGAACGTCCCCGACCATCTCACCCTGCCACAGCCTTCTAACCAGTCTAGACGGAGCAGCGTAGTTTTTTTGCCGAAGGTCCCCATCGCCTTGCGTGTTTAAAGAGGTGGGCCCTCACCTTTCCAATCCAAGGGGTAAAGTTCCCGCCTTTCGCCGGATAAAACCGCCGTGCTATGGGGTCGATTCTCTCATCTTCGGGGCAACGGGGAAATTTCCCATCCTCGTGGGAGCTGGTTTTCGATGAGACCGTGAGTTGGATTGCTGAGTATTTAGGCGAGATCTGTCCCTTCTTTATGCAGAACTGCTAATGTTGAAGTCAAGAGGCTTTTTTATGCTAACCTGTTCTCCGCTTGAGAACTCGATACCCATTCAGCACCTTCATTATAAGTATCTGTACTCCTTGATCGCTCCAATAGACGGAATGTGGGAGAGCATCATCACAAATCAAGCGGTTTTCTGGGAAATTCGGGATCAGGATCAGCCAGTCGGCTATTTTTATCTTGATGCTGGTCGAACACTGTTGCGTTTCCACCTGTGGGAAAATTATCTGCACCGTTTGCAAGAAATTTTTCAATGGGTAGTCTCAGTTAATAATATTCAGTATGCGATCGCCAGCACACTTGAGCCTGCATACCTTTCTTTATGTCTGGATCTGCAAAGGAGCTTGATAGTGCATAGCTATCTTTTTCGGGACTATCGGCGAGTAGAACCGCCAGCCGATCTTAGACAGTATCTGTTCAGAAAGGCTGATATTTTAGAGGTGGACGTACTTATAGAGTTTTATCAAGCAAATACAGAGGGGTTAGGAGAGTGGATCGAGGGATTTCTTCATAGACGGCTTGACCGCGAAGAACTTTTTGTGCTGTTTTGATCGAGGGATACTTATTGCTACTGGAGAATGTATTCCCAGCCAGAACCAGCCACCATATGTCGATCTCGGTATAGTTGTCTCCCAGTCTAATCAAGGGAGAAGACTGGGCAGCTCTGTACTCCTTTTATTAAAGGAACATTGCTACCAGTCTGAATAGAAGCTCATCTGTTCCTGCGCTGCTGATAATCTTGCTTCAAAAAAAGCTATAGAGAAGGCGGGTTTTATCAGTGAGCAGAGAATAGTAAAGATCCAGTTTTGAAGCGTATCTGGTTCTTACTTAAGAACCTCTTGACTCTACACACGGATGATACTAGTAGATCCTAAAGGTGTATGCTGGAGTGTCATGAGGCGATCTCTCTTTGAAAGATCGGTCGGACAGAACGGTCCAGGAAGATATATCCTATTGTCACCGCGCTCAGGAAGATCCCGAAAAGCGGACCAGCCAGATGGAGACCCCGGTATTCGGGTTGCGTTAGCAGGAAAACCTCATAGAGAATCTCCATAGACTCATAGGCAGCTACTGCCCAGAAGGCCCAGAATGCCAGCGTCCAGAGTCCATACACAACCACCAGACCCAGGACCGCGCCCACAATGAGAGCAATAAAGTCACGCGAGCCGGGCGGAGTAAAAAAGAGGAGAGCCACGCACCCAAGGGCCCCGAAAAACTCGAACAGCGCGAACGTCGTGATACTTGACGGGCGTTGACGACGACCTTTTTGCATATATACGCTCTTTTTCTAAAGAAAGCTGCTCTTTAAGTAGAAGTGGTTTAAGAGAGCAACGAAACGTGTAAAGATAAAGGAGTTGTACTCTTGAACAGACTTGCTCCCAACTCTACCACATTTTAGAGGAAAAGGCAGCTAAACCAGTACTCAATGCAGGGTTATTTAATCCTGGCAAGAAAGGGGTCCAGGGGCGCGGGGCGTCGCTGCTCATCTCCCCCCTCTCTCTCGCTGTGAAGGCAGCTCAGAAGAGAATAAAATAACCCTGTACTCAATGGCTCAGATTTTGAGAGAAATAATAAGCACTTTAATGTATATGAAATTGGAAGAATGTACGTTTACTATAGTAATGGGTATAAATGTTTATATTTAGATTGATGCAGACCTTTGTTCATACCCAAGGAGTTCCCAATGCAGCAGCCAGCTACACCACCAGCATTTTATCCCGCGCAAAGCAGGCGACGGGGTGTCGCTACTTCTACTGGTCTTATCGTAGGTATAATTGCCATTTTGATTATCTTAGGAATTGGGTACGCTACAGGGT
The DNA here is from genome assembly GCA_964247295.1 of uncultured Ktedonobacteraceae bacterium. GTDB lineage: Bacteria > Chloroflexota > Ktedonobacteria > Ktedonobacterales > Ktedonobacteraceae > CAXTTV01. The sequence continues at coordinate 4,347 of CAXTTV010000270.1, forward strand.
TTCATAACGTAACAAACAGTGATCCTCTATCGGCTGTATATGATATTGGGCTGCTTTTCGCCTTTTTTGTTACACCTTTTCTGGCGGGATTGATCGGGACGCTACGTTCCGGACGTATCAGTTCAGGTACCTTAGCCGGACTGTGGGCTGGGGCCCTAGTTGGGATCGGCCTGGGTGTATACCTTTTCCTGCTTTATCAGCGGAACGGATCGCCGACCTCTTCACAATCGCTTCAACAGGCTCAGCAGGCTGCCTCACAGCAGGGTTTGAACATATCACCGCAAGGTTTACAGGCACTTGCCAGTCCTCAAGTCGCGCTTACCGGAGTCATCACGGCAGCCGTCATCCTGTTTATCGTGTTTCTGGGTCTGGGAGCATTTTTAGGAGTGATTGGAGCACTGATCGGGAAGATTTTTGCCCGCCGCCCACGAGACTATGAGGCCAATGGTCCAGTTGTAAGGGCATATACTCCTAACACCGGGCCAGAGGGCGAGCGCCGATAAAGATCATCTAACACCGAAAACAATACAAGTCAGAAACCGGAGTTGATGCTCTGTATTCCTGACTTGTATTCTATCTATACTCACCCCTAAGCTTTTCCTGCCCCGGTCAACTTGCTCTAGTGGAGCGGGCAAAGCCCCCGCGATATCCACAATTTCTAGATAAGGTAGCCGATCACATCCTCTTACGTAAAGTTGGTGGTGGCTACATGTCTGTACACTACCTGTTGCTAAAGTATTTTGCTGAGCATAATT
>CAXTTV010000271.1:0-5040 GCA_964247295.1 uncultured Ktedonobacteraceae bacterium
CCACCCCCACTATTCGCCATGTCATTGATGATCCCATCTTCTAATTGATCTGCATCAGTTGCCAGGCCAGTCAGCTTCTGGCTCACAGTGCTAATTATTGATTGTATTTCTACTCGAGTTGAATCTTTCATGTTAAGATACATCGCTGCCGCCGTCATAAAAACGGCGAAGGCCCCTACTGCAACTCCTAGCGTAGCCTCTCCCACAATAGGAATTACGATCGTTGCAATCGCTCCGCCGATCGCGATCTCGAAAGCCAGTAGATACCCAAACGCACTCTTCTCCGCACTGCGTGCCCTGGCAAGTGAGCTTTTTGCTTTTTCTAAACTCTTTGCAACTTCACTGAACAGCATGCTCCCTTTACCTTTATGGTCCTGCTGCCTGGCGCTGAGTGAGCTAGCATGAACATGGAGTTGCTGGTGCCTCTCAGATCCGTCCCCTTGCCATGAGGCTTTCAAGGTACTTTGGCTGGCATCCAATTGCTGCATGTACTCCTGATGCTGGCTCTCCCAGGTCTGTAAATGGGTCGCAAGCTTCTGAAACACCTCAGGATTGGGAATTCTTATTTTATCAAGATCTGCTTTTGCTGCATTTAAATCCTGTTTTTTACTTTTCCCGTCCGCATCTAATTTATGTGCACTTGACAAAGAAAACCTCCTTCTTAACACCTTTTACAAATTGATACGTTGTTGCCCTCTCCAAGAATGAGAAGAGTACGCGCTTTCATCACGTCTTTCATGCTTGTACCACTCTCAACTATGCGCTGCTATCTACCCCATCGTGGTCTTATCAGGATGAGCTCGCCGCGTCAGCATCAAATGGCTGCTTGATATCTTTATCGGTCTCATCAAACCTTACGGGCGTCTTATCCAAATTATCAGCTATCTTTTCGTGTAATTCGGCATATTTTATTGCGTGAGTGTGAAATGGCTCCCACCAAGCCATGTAACGTGGTAAGACTTCAGTAAAGCTGCTCGATTGAATCGCTTCTATCATGTGGTCTTGAAGAACTTTATATTGACTAAGCATCTGGAGCGTATGGCTCGCAATCTGCCGATGCAGTTTGGCCTTGTGGGCAAAATTGTCGTTGTTCTTTTTTGAAACGATATCAGCCATCGGGAAATCCTCCATTTGGTATATATTCTACTGTACAAGCACTGGATGTTGTCCTAAATACGCTAGAAATATACATTCTTTCTACTTTTTATAGATATAATAGCAGCGTTTGTCCGGTATTTCTATGACACAGGTCACATTTCGGAGAGGATAGATCACTTTCACGCTGCTCTTCGCGCCAGAGGTGCCTTACTCCAATCCATACGCGGGTTCCGCGTAGGCGATCTGCACCAGGGTCGAAGGAGAGTTGCGTCGCGCCAGATAGCCACGACCAGGAGGCTGCAACGCCGCTGCCTGATTATGTATAACCCGACCTTCCTGTGCGTCCCCACTCATTATGAGTGCCGATACTCCCATTTCACGCAGGCGTTGCACCACCGGCTCAAAGGCCGAGCGACCAAGGCCACCCACACGGCGCGTGATCACCAGGTGAAATCCAATGTCGCGTCCGGCAAGCAGAAAGTCAAGAAGTGGGGTAAGGGGAGTACTGGTAGCCGACGCTACTGCATCGTAGTCATCGACAAACATAAAGTAGTGCTGGCCAAACCAGTGTTTGCGCACGCCCAGACGCGAGAGCGGAACATCACCATCAGCTTGCATACGCTTCCCAAGATCTGTTTTAAAGTTACCAATACATGAGGCCAGCGTATCCGTATTGTAGGCGTAGGTTAAAAGGTTCTCGCTCTCGGCAAAGTCCACCAGTGTTTTACGATAATCGACAATCGCGAACGCGACTTCCTCTCTGCTGTACCGTTGCTCAATACCGCGCATCCAGGTACGCAGAAGCGTAGTCTTCCCAGACTCTGAATCGCCAAGGACCATAAAATGCGGACTATCAGCGATGAGGTCCACAGAGATTGGCTCAAGACGAAATTCCTCCAGTCCCAGGGGAACTCCCGGTTGGGGATCTAGTACCGTGGTGGAAAGGAAATCTTCCCAGCGTACAAGGGCTGGAAGCATACGTACAGGCGGTGTAACGGGGCCATTCCAGTGCATACGCGTCTGCCGAGTAAATGTTTCCAGGAACTGTTGAACAGAAGATGATTCTTCCGCAGAGGGGGAAGCAAGCAGGGGCAATGAGATCTGAACCTGTAACTTATCTCCATTCACGCCGCGTCCCGGAACGCCAGCGGGCACCGCTGCCGCAGCGGCTTTGCCAAACTCAGAATCCAGCGGATCATTCAAATGTAGTTCAAGCCGTGTGCCGATATTGTCGCGTATCTTATTACGAAGTTCCAGCCAACGATTGGCCGCGATCACCACATGAACTCCATAGGTCAATCCACTCGCGACAATCGCAGTGATATCATCATCCAACTGCTCAAATTCCTGCTGGAACAGGGCAAAATTATCAATAATAAGAAAGACATCGCCAAAGGGGAAGTCGGCAAACTCGCCACCTTGCCGACGGGCACGGAAGGTAGCCATACTATCGATACCATGTTCACGGAAAAGAAATTCCCGATCCTCGATCACCTTACGGACCTGACGCACGGTACGAGTAAGTTTGTCACGCTCTGCTTTGCCGCATACAGCACCAACGTGGGGCGATTGCTCAAACACCCGCAAGAGACCACCACCCAGATCAATGCAGTAGAATTGGACATCCTGAGGAGAATGCGTGAGCATAAACGAGGTTACGAGCGTACGTAGAAAGGTACTCTTGCCCGATTGTGGCGCTCCAACCAGCGTAAGATGACCCCCGGTACCCGAGAAATCAAGAAAGAACGGCTCCTGGGCCTGTTGGAGCGGCATATCCACAAGACCCATCGGCACACGTAACGTTCCGAATGGGGACGGTTTTGGGAAGTTCTGCCCATCCAGTTCTGGGTGCTGGCATGTTTCTAAGATCGTACTCAACGGCAATTGCTTTGGCAGCGGTGGCAGGCAGACCTGATGCACAGAATAACTCGACTGCAGCGTTGCTCCATGCGCGAGGCGTTCGATGATAACATCCATCTCTGTATGGAGATCGCTGGGTTCTGCTTCTTCTCCCGCCTCTCCTGTCGCTACTGGTAGAGTAGAGAGAGCAGTTGCTGATGACTGAGATTTCAGCAATTTACCGGTAGAGGTAAACGTGCGAATTTTAGCCTGTGGAGTGATCTTTTCCTGGACTGGCACATAGGGGACCGAAACCAGCGCCGTTTTAAACATCTGGTAGATGTTGGTATCTACTTTGAAATATCCCACTCCAGGGACTGAAGGTAGATAGTACGCATCGGGCGTGTTTAACACGGTTTTGCTTTCGGATGCGCTAAAAGTACGCAGACAGATGCGATAACGGAGGTGGCTCTCCAACCCACGAATACGGCCTTCCTCGAGGCGCTGTGTCGCGAATAAAAGGTACAGCCCCAGACTACGCCCAACCCGTCCCATTGTCACAAACAAATCGAGAAATTCTGGCCGATTTGCCATCAATTCAGCGAATTCGTCCGCGATGATGACTAAATGAGGCATTGGTTCCATGTCAGGGTTCAACTGTCGCATTGCTCTATATTGCTTGATATTGTCGAGGTTCCCTGCGTCACGCAGCATACGTTGACGCCGTTGCTGTTCGCCCAATAGTGAATAGTAGACACGATCGATCTGCGAAATGTCTCCAGCGAGATTGGTGATGACGCCTGCAACGTGTGGCAACACGCTAAAATCCGCGAACGAGGCTCCACCCTTAAAGTCAATCAAGACAAAGTTCGCCGTTTCTGGATCATGTGTGACTGCCAGACTGACGATCAATGTGCGCAGCAATTCGCTTTTGCCTGATCCGGTCGCGCCAATGATCAGACCATGCGGTCCCATCCCTTTGTCCGCTGACTCTTTCAGATCAATCATCAGTGGTTTACCATCCGCGCGTACCCCTATAGGTACTTTGAGCAGATCATAGCGCTCACGAGTACGCCAGGTATCCGCTATATCAAAAGCCTCAGCCGCTGGAAGATTCAGCAACTCTAGCAGACGTATATCTTGCGAGAGGTCTTGCTGTGCTCCGGCTTCGACAAGTGATAAGGGAGCCAGAGCGCGGGCAATGCGTTCGTAGATCTTGGGGTCAACCGTATCTAATATAACTCCTTCGGAGCGTTGACCTCCCAGTTTCATCTCGGCATAATCAACCATACCGCCAGTACCTATAGAGAGGCGCGCCTGGACTTGCGACGGTTCATGCTTCTGACTATCCACCAGACAGATCACCGTCACACCAAATGTAGAGGCCTCGTGCAAGAGCGCTTCTATCTCAGGCAACTGACCAAGCTCGCTAAAGGGGGAAAAGCCGTCAAAGATAATCAAAAGATGAGGCAGAGTCGTCTGTACAGGTGCGGACTGTTGCATATCCTTGTCTTCACGAAACTTGCGCCGGCGCTCCAGCTCAGGTTTAATCTGGTTCAGCAACAGATCATTCACATCCTCAATATTGTCCGCAAGCATACACATATGATCGGGAGCGTAGCGTTTCTCGGCCTTCACCTGACGCAACCGGCGTGCATGCGGAAGCCATTTAAGCCATGACCATTCGGCGCTACTCTCCTCAGGAAAGTACGCCATACAGCGTACATCTTCAGGGGAATGAAATGCCACGGCCTGACAGAGAAGTGCATGTACTAATGCTCTGCCCTGTGAGCGCTTGCCGGTAACAGCAAGCACACCAATCTTGCGCAGAGGGATAAGTGCAGGCATATCATGCAGATATCTCCACTCAGACACCAGAGACTCTGCCTGTGAGCGCAATTCTGGCATATACTGCACTGTCACATCGGGACTTAGGCTAAGAGAAACCTTGCTGGAGAGGGGAACTGGCACAAGCCCGATACGGGCCGTAAGAAAATCGTTATCATCCGGGCGACGTTCCCAGAGATGCGTGTGCTGCTCTACCAATGGAGCAAGGCTTGTATAGTCAGGGTACAAGCGCATGCTTACCAGCCGCTGTTTTTC
>CAXTTV010000272.1:0-5015 GCA_964247295.1 uncultured Ktedonobacteraceae bacterium
TGCGCCATCTTCTCAATGACATAGTGATCTTGCATTAAAATAGGACCGTTAGGACCTACTGTCAGTGAGTATTCATCACTCTGAGCAGGAATACCTGCATCATCTGTGGTAAATGGCGGACGTAAGTTTTCTTGGTCACTCATTATTAGCTTCTCCAATCAAAACCTGTTGTTATTCAAACAACAAACGTTCCATGACAAATATGCTAACATATTGCCCTAAATATACTATAATCCATTTTTAACAAATAAACAATATTCCTTAACCCTTTCTCTCCAATTTTTTATACATCTTTTTACACCTTGCTTGCCTTTTGATTCTATACCTGATGAGATACTCCTCAGTAATCTGCTGATGTGTTCGTTCCTCTGAGACTTGCTGGCTTACAATGAACTTGTATTTTTGGGTACTTTCCACGTTATTAAGATAGAGGAGTATTCCTTGCAAATAAAGAGATCGCTGTTCTAACTTAGGGAGAAGGAGAATAATATATCCGGATTCCGTAACGTTATTTCAACATTGACTGACCACGGCGAAGAGGTTATAGGACCAGAAATCCTCATCTGGCACTACCCTAATAATGATATCTTAAATGGCTCTCTTCTAACTGTTGAAAGCAATCACTTCTGCGTCCTTAAATCTCGTGGCGCGATTCTTAATGTCTATGAGACTGGACAATATACTGTGCAAACACCTGACCGCCCCATTTTCGGGTCTATCCAACAGGCCTTCTACGGCGGCCAGAGCCCCTGGCAATATGAGGCAATTTATGTCAATCGCGCTAAGCTGGTCCTTAAGACAAACGGGATGGCTTTCTCTCGTGAAATGGCCGAAATGGTCTATAGCGTTGACTACTATATCCATGTCGAAACCCGTGAAGCTGCTCTACAATTGGTCCAACATATGCCCTATCGCGGCCACGCTTTGGCGGTCCAGGAGATCAATTCCTATGCTGGACCCGTTATCGAGCAAGCGGTAAACCAACTTGTTCAAATCACTCCTCTTGAGTCGGTCAATGAGAAGATTCATGACCTCTCTCAAATTGTCTACCAACACTTACAACAATTCCTTGGCGCTTATGGGATCGCTCTCGATACGGTGAAAATCTTGGTCTTCCCTCGCGATGAACGTATGAAGGCGCTGATCTCTCTAAAGGCCTTTGGCTTGACTGAGGTTGAGGCCGTTCGCTACTATACGGCGATGCTGATGGCCGAACGCGGTGTTGTCCCCGCTCCAAATATGGCGATTGGTATGCCTTTTACTATCAATGGTACCCAAGCAGTTACAAATACGGATAGATATATAAATAATTCGTAACTACTCAGAAGGGCTAAACCCTTGCAGAGAAAGAAGAAAATCAGGTACAGTGTCTTTATGGACAAGGATCAAGAGACAGAACGACTTCACCGAGAGAATCAGGAATTGAAGCAGCGTTGCAGCAATCCCTCGAAACGATTGCCCAGTTGACACAACGGGTACAAGACGTAGAAGCCCGTTTGGTCAAAGATAGCCACAACTCCCATCTCCCACCTTCCTTTGATCGTTTTTCTCGCCAGCCCAAGAGCTTGCGCAAGAAAAGCGGGAAGTCCTCGGGAGGGCAAAAAGGCCATCCAGGCCAGCACTTAAGAAGGGTGCAAACCCCCGACCAGATCCTGATCCATGCTCCCGAACGCTGCACGTGGTGCTTCCACGATTTGCAGGACCAGCCAGCAGAAACTCGTCTGAGCCGTCACTTCTTTGATCTGCCGCTTCCTCACATCATCGTGAGCGAGCATCAGGTGCTCAAAAAACGATGTCTCCACTGTCACAACCTCACCTCAGCTCACTTTTCCGATGATGTCCAGGCCCCCGTGCAGTATGGTCCCAGCATTGCTGCTATCGCCGTGGCCCTTTCCCAGCAGCATTTGCTTCCCGATCAACGGGTCTGCCAAATCCTGAAAGACGTGCTGGGAGTCTGCATCTCCTCGGGGTCCTTGCACACCTGGATTGCGCGAGCAGCGCAGCAGTTCCACCCCATCGAAGAACAGATCAAAACGGCTTTGCAGCAGGTCGCAGTACTGCATCAAGATGAAACGGGCTTGTATGTGTCTGGGAAACGGCACTGGATGCATGTGGCTTGTACGACCACCTTGACCCATTATGGGGTGCATGCCAGGCAAGGGCGCGAAGCGATGGATGCGATTGGCATTGCCCCACACTTTATGGGTATCAGTGTCCACGATGGATGGGCAAGCTATCATGGATACCGGTGCCGACACGCCCTGTGCAATGTGCATCATCTGCGCGAGTTGACCTTTCTAGAAGAAGAACACCAGCAAGAGTGGGCCAAGCAGATCAAAGAGCTGCTGTGGCAGATGCACGAGTCGGTTGCCTCGGCCAAGCAAGCAGGTCAATCGTGCCTCTCGCCTGCTGTCATTGCCCACTTTCGAGCTGGCTATGAGGCATGGCTCAGGCAAGCCGAGAGTCTTCATCCTCCTGATCCCCCCCTCGCGGGGACGACGCAAACGAGGCATCATCCGCTGTCTCATTGACCGCTTGCACACGCAGCAGGAGGCCGTCCTGGCTTTCCTATATGATTTCTCCGTGCCCTTCGACAACAGTCAAGCTGAGCGCGATATCCGCATGGTGAAAGTGCAACAAAAGGTTTCTGGCTGTTTTCGCAGCCGAGAAGGAGCACTGGCTTTTTGTCGCATCCGTGGGTATCTTTCCACAATGCGCAAACAGGGTCATGCTCTTCTTCCTCTGCTTGAGATGGCTTTGGTTGGTCACCCCGTTTCTCCCGCGTTCTCGTCTCCTCCTGAGTAGTTACAATAATTCTAACAACTCTGCTCCCGTTACCCCGCAACCACCCCGTACCCAAACATCAAACCACTCATAATCAAAAAAAAGGGCTGATGGCTTAAACGCTTATCAGTCCCCAAAGGAGCACAAAATGAGTTCTACACCTTCCAATAACCCACTTGTACAACAATTACAGTTGCTTTTTACGGGCTACGGGTACAATTTCTATGATAAGACAAATCAGGCTCGCTCCGATGATCAATTGGTGCGTGAACGCGCGTCTAATGCCTTGAGCAAGTCGATCACTCTGCTTACTCAACTGCGAACCGATTATTCACTCCGTTTTATTCCACCTTTGACTAGCGCGAATCCCGATCCTCCCGCAAAAGAAGAGGAAGAGCCAGAAGCCTTTCTTTATCTTCTGTAGCTCTTCCTCTTCTTTCTAGCTATAGATTTCCGCTCTATCTATAGATAGATATGTTGATCCAGAGGACGGATTCTTGTCCCCTGTTACCCGAATTGTCAATGTATGGTTCCCTGGACTCAGAACCGGTGAAACATAATGCAGTTGTTCCCCCTGGCGAACCGGGGCATAATAATCAACTCTTGTCTCTGGCCCTCCATCTACTGAGATCCCTACTAATCCATTCCCAGTATCCACGACTGAGAGTAAGGCAGCCTGGGTGCCGTAAAAGTGAAGGGTTGCGGTAGCATTGGTCTCGTTGGTCCAATGATCGTTGCCATAGTAACACTGAACTCCACAACCACTCCCAGAATTCCAGTTTCCCTGGTACTCAAAGTAGTTTGTGCCAACGTTTGTGTCGGTATCATTAAGGCCAATAGGACTATGCCCCGGATCACCCGATGGCAGATCTATTGTCGCTCCCGCAGCAATTGGCGTCCCTAAATTTGGCGTGCCATCAGGGTTCCAATTGATCTGCTGCGCCCGCGTGTCTCGCCCATCATATGTGTAGGCTGCGGTGTTTTTCGCGTGATAGACGATCCAGTCCTGCGTACCATCCGGCGATTTGAAGAAGCCGTTGCTACCCGGCGCATATACTCCGTTCTGATCCGCTCTCTGGAACTGTACTCCGTTGTTCGTCCAGGAATGAGCATCTACCAGATTGCTACTATCCTGGGCCGTCATCATTTCTAGATGATAATCAGGTTTGCCTGTGTCACAAACCGAGTAGAAAAGAAACACTCTCCCATTTCTCTGCAATGTCGAGGGAGCCTCACGCACTTCTGGACAGGTCCCATTCGCTCCAAGCTCTGTCCGACCTCCACTTAACGTCAAGGGATCACTCATGGCGTTGATGAAGATCCGGTTCCTTAATGAACCATCATCCCCACTGTAAAGAAAATACAGCGAGCCGTTATTGTTGAGAATCCATGGGTCAATGGCCCAAGAGTTGTTGGAAGGATCTATACGACCCTTAAAAGCATAGGGACCAGCGGGATCGTTACCGCTGCTCTCCAAAACATAGATGCGGTGGTTGTTATCATCACCGTTGTCTGCCGTGTAATACAGGTACCAGTGATCCCCCGACTGGAATAAGCTAGGTGCCCACATCTCCTGGTTGCGGGAGGAGTCTGTTTCATTCCACACTGTTATGGGATTGGCGTTTAACAATGTAGCTATACTGGGAGAAACTGCCATTTGAATGCTCGTACCAGCGGTATACACTGAATAATAATTCCCATTATAATACTGTATAAAGGGATCAGGATACTTGCCAAGAGGATTACGAAATGTTCCATTTGCCGCCTTTACGTGCGTGAATGTGCCACTAAACAAAGCGATACAAGAAATCGCGAGAAGAAGACGCAAGTACCGCCGACGAGATAGAAATACTTTAGAATCACACGTTCTACTAAACAACATTGTTCCCTCCTTAGAATTTCACCAGCATAGGTGAATAGGTTGCATGCACTCTAGCATGTCTGGACAACATTTCCCTCAAAAAACGATGAAACATACCCTCCTTTTTAATGATGCAAATGTATGCGAAATTTTTACCCTGACAATAGGGGACTATGTTTATCTGCTATTCAAACGAATGAAACGTTTCTATCAATATACAGAGAACACGAAAAACCGCTCCCTAAGCACTCTTTGATTCGTAGATATCTTAATAGATACAACTACTATAGAGTATAAAATATTAGTATGTCAATGTTCACAAACTTGTTAGTGAATAATATACTATCGAACAGGACTTTCTGTTCTTATG
>CAXTTV010000273.1:0-4975 GCA_964247295.1 uncultured Ktedonobacteraceae bacterium
TTTCCATACTCGTAGGATAGCACGTCTACGTGCGCCTTGCACTAGCAATAAGATATAAAAGGAGATTTTATATGGCAATTACCTGGGAAAAAGTCCGAGACTACACAGACATTATTTTTGAAAAGGCCGAAGGGATCGGCAAAATCACCATTAACCGACCCGAGGTCCGCAATGCCTTCCGACCGCTCACCTTAAATGAGATGCTTGAGGCCTTTACTATCTGCCGTGAGGACCCTGAGATCGGCGTGGTGATCCTCACAGGCGCGGGCGAACTGGCCTTCTGCTCCGGAGGAGATCAGCGGGTCCGTGGCGAGGGTGGCTATGTCGGCGATGACGGAGTCCCCCGTCTGAACGCTCTGGACCTGCAAAAAGCCATTAAATATCTACCCAAGCCAGTTATCGCCATGGTCGCCGGCTATGCCATTGGTGGAGGCAATGTACTACAACTGCTCTGCGACCTCACCATCGCCGCCGACAACGCCCGGTTCGGGCAGACCGGGCCACGCGTGGGCAGCTTTGACGCCGGCTGGGGCTCCACCTATCTCGCCCGTGTGATCGGCCATAAAAAGGCGCGTGAGGTCTGGTATCTTTGCCGCCAATACAACGCGCAAGAGGCTCTGGAGATGGGCTGGATCAATACCGTGGTGCCCCTGGCCCAGCTTGAGGAAGAGACGGTCAAATGGTGTCAGGAAATCCTCGAAAAGAGCCCGATCGCGCTACGCTTCCTCAAAGCTTCCTTTAATGCCGATACCGATGGCCTGGCCGGTCTTCAAGAGCTGGCTGGCGACGCTACTATGCTCTACTATATGACCGAAGAGGGCAAAGAAGGCAAAAACTCCTTTTTGGAGAAGCGCAAGCCCGACTTCTCGCGCTTCCCTCGCCTCCCCTAACCCTAAGAGGAGAGACATTGTGATCTCTCCTCCCCTAAAGAGCTAAAGGATCGGTGTCGTGGATACAGTGATTAAGAAAATCGATCTCCATCCCTATCGTATACCGTATCGCCAGCCATTCAAAACGTTCCATGGGGAAGAAAAGCATCGCGAGGGAGTGATTATTGAGATTATCACAGACGATGGTCTGATCGGCCTGGGCGAGATGGCCCCGCTTCAGGGGTTTGGTCAGCCAGATCTTAAAGCTGCCTATCACGAACTTGTGATGGATGCTCAGGAGATTGAAGATATGGTTCTGGATGAGGCCATGGCAACCCTTTGGGAAAGACTGGGCCGCCAGAAATTTACCTCAACCGGTGGCTTTGGATTGGATACGGCAATTCATGATCTTTCTGCTCAATCGTTGGGCAATCCATTTGCCGAGCAGGTGAATATGTTGCAGTTCCGGTCGCGTGTACCCGTAAACACCGTCATCGGGGCCCAGGAGATTGAAGTGGTCGTACGACAGGCCGAGGAGGCGGTGGCACGTGGATTTAAATGTATTAAATTGAAGGTCGGCGTGTTCCTTGAAGATGAAGAAGAGATTGAGCGGATTAAGGCGGTCAGGAAAGCAATCGGGCCAGATATTCATCTGCGACTCGATCCAAATGAGGGCTGGACCGTTACTCAGGCTTATGCGGTAATGGGGGAATGCAGATCTTTCAATATTCAATATGTGGAGCAGCCATTGGTCCGCAGTAAATTGGATGCTAATTTCAAAGATCTGCGTAGAAAAGCCCATATTCCGATTGCCCTTGACGAGTCGATTACCGATCGAGCTGCCGCGCACGGCCTGATCAAAAACAAGGTCGCGGATGTTATGGTCATTAAGCCTCAGATATTAGGGGGTATTATCAACACTCAAGAGATTATCGATAAAGCTGACAGGCAAAAAGTCCAATGCGTGCTTACCAGTTCAATTGAGGCGGGGATCGGGGTAGCCGCAACACTGCATATGGCGGCGGCCAATCCACAGATCACATTGGAATGTGGGCTCGCCACGCTGGATCTGTTAGCAGATGATCTGATTGAAGAGCAGTTACCGATCATCGATGGTTTTATGGTAGTCCCGCATGGACCGGGACTGGGCGTCCATTTGGATCACGCGGCCCTGGAAAAATATCGTCTGAAGCTATAGGACTATAGAAACATATGTCATCAACCAATCCTGATCTGCTTTTACCCCATTGGCTCAGGCGCAGCGCCGAGAATTATCCTCATAAGCTAGCCCTGAAGACCCGCGAGGGCTCCTGGAGCTTCGCTGAGCTCTTGGAGCAGGCGAACCAGTTAGCGCGTCAACTCGCCTCAGCCGGCATACGCCAACATGACCGCGTGGCCCTACTGGCGTATAATAGCCGGAATTTTGTGCTGGTGGTCCACGCCCTGACGCGGCTGGGCGCGATCCTGGTTCCTCTGAATCTACGCCTGACTCTACCTGAGCTCTGCTGGCAGATTGGGGATGCGGAAGCAATCTGGTTGTTATATGATGACGCCCATGTCGGGACCGCGAGCGAGATCCGAAAGCAGATCTCAACACTGCGAGGTCTCTCGCTGGCCCAACCAGAAAGCGATGATAAGCAGATCTTTGTGAAAACCCTCCCTCAGAGCGATCTTCACCTACAAGACGAGATAGATCTTCAAGAGGTTCAGTCGATTATCTATACCTCGGGAACAACCGGGCAGCCTAAGGGAGCTTTAATTACCTATCAGATGCTCTGGTGGAGTGCGATCGGCTCAGTTCTGACGCTCGGCCACCGGCAGGAGGATCGCTGGCTGGCCTGCATGCCCTTCTTCCATATCGGAGGGCTTTCAATTTTGATGCGTAGCGTTATCAATGGGATCGGTGTGATCCTGGTGGAAAGGTTCGACCCCCTTGTTGTGAATAAGGCGATCCGTGAGGATCAGGTCACGATCATCTCTGTAGTCACAGTGATGTTGCAAAGAATGCTGGCCTCACTGGATGTCGAAGGCTCGATGGATCACTATCCGTCGCATCTGCGCTGTGTCCTGCTCGGTGGCGGACCCGCACCCCAACCATTGCTTGAAGAGTGCGCGCGCAGAGAGATTCCTGTGGTCCAGACGTATGGACTCACCGAGTCCTGCTCACAGGCTGTCACACTACCACCCGAGGACGCGCTACGCAAGCTGGGGTCAGCCGGCAGACCATTAATGCCAGTCCAGATTCAAATCCTCAAGGATGACAAAAGAGCCGCACCTAATCAAGCAGGAGAGATCTATTTAAAGGGGCCAACGATCACCCCTGGCTACTTGAACCGGCCTGAAGCCACAGCCCAAACCCTTAGAGATGGCTGGCTGGCGACCGGAGATCTCGGGTATGTTGATGATGAGGGCTACCTTTATGTATTGGACCGCAGAAGCGACCTGATCATCTCGGGTGGCGAGAACATTTACCCGGCGGAGATCGAGGCGATCCTGCTAAGTCATCCAATGGTTGAAGAGGCGGGAGTCTACGGACAACAAGATCCTGAATGGGGTCAGGTCCCAATCGCCTGCGTTCATCTTAAAGCAGGTACGACCATTAATCCAGCCGATTTACGAGACTTCGTTGGGAAGCGTCTGGCCCACTATAAAACACCCAGACAGGTATATATAACGAACCCACTGCCACGCAACGCCTCCGGCAAATTGCTTCGCCGTCAGCTCCCCAGTCTGATAAAAACGCACGATGAGTGACCTCTGGAAAGGGTGCGGATTAATCGATCCTCTGACCGTATGCAAAATGATATGGCAGGGTAGATCGATTGATCTCCCATTCCTTCCGAACCTGTGACATCTTTAAATTATAGACCTCATCCGACATACCAGAACTACCTTTGACCAGGGGCCTCATCATTTCGCTCAATGACTCTAGATTAGCAAGCGCCATCATACCCAGACGTCCTCCTCTATGGCCGATCGGAATATTGACCGTCTTCATATTCACATTTTTTAGACCCCCCTGACTCAGAAAATCCGCAATATGAGATGATAAAGAAGGGTCAATCCCCCTCGATGTAGCAGTTTGTATCATATATTGAAATAATTCCTTTCCCACCTGGCCCCCGTTACCCAAACTAGCATCAGCCTCAACCAACTCAACCCAGCCACCAACCCTGGTGATGCGGATCAGGTCCTGAATAACAGGCATCCATTTTGTAGATGGAATGCCAAAGAACAAGAGACGCTGATGCACATAATCAAAGCTGCGATCTGGAAATGGTAGACCCTGGAGTATATTCCCCTGTACAAATTTGACATTTTTCAATAATTTCCCGCTCAGGGTCGGCGGCTCTATATCTATCCCTATCACATCGGCATCTGGAAACTGCTGGGCCATCTCACTTACCCAACGACCAGTCCCACAACCTACATCCAAAATATGTTGTGGCTGCTCACATGGTGCCGCAAAATTGCTTTGAAGAGCATAGTGGAGCATATAATGCTGAAAATCTAGACGATTGACCTCATGAAAATCTTTCGGTAACAAGTAAGGGGCTTCTTTTACCCGATGGCGGCCATCATCAATCTCCACTGGCTGTACTCCATTCATATGCGATAGAGGTAAAGACTGACTGTTCTGAGTGGGATCCTCGAAAGTAATATTCCTTTTTCTGGACCTTCGCCACCAGGAAAACCAGTTCATACCAGGGTGCCTTTCTTAGTTTGTAGTCATAACTTCATCGAAAAAACTTGAGATGAATGCTCCTATTCTATCTATTCCTTATTGATGATGTCAAATAAAGATTTTCTTAAAAAGTCTTTATTTAGCTTTTGGAAGCATAAAAACTTATTTTATTGCTCAAATATGTTTAAGTTTTTTCCTATTGTTCTTGTCTGGTATACTAAATGCACTGTGTCATCATAATTATCAGGGCAGAGTAGAATGACTGATCCCCGTAGACATTTGTCGGCAATTCTCGCTCGTATCCAGGAATATGTACCTTTGATAGGGGAACAGTTACCCGACGCGATCTCCAAACTTCAGCATGCCCTGAGAGATCTCTTGCCAGAAAGTTATGGTCTTGTCTCTGGATCTCTTGTAAATG
>CAXTTV010000274.1:0-4919 GCA_964247295.1 uncultured Ktedonobacteraceae bacterium
GATTTAACTCAAGAGCAAGCGGAGTTGCAGAATCCTCAGTCGGATCGAAGGGATAGGAACTATCACCGATGGCAAGAGAAAGCCTCATACCTGCCAGTTGCAGAATCCTATGTCGGATCGAAGGGATAGGAACCGTAGCTCCTGTACAATGATTATACTCCATTTTTGACATTTTTTCTATCCCTGGCTGCTTCTCGCCGATTATAGCGCGACGTTTTCCCCTCTTTAAAACTGCTCAGAAGATTAAAATCTCTACTGTTACAAAACTCGGTTTCTGCCCAAAAAAGGGGGGGAGTTTCGTAATCTCTTTTGAGCTCGCGGTCTCCATGAGAGGGCTATTTGTGGACAAGTTCTGTCCTATTTTTCCAGATTTTTATCTTGACGTTTGAGGATTGTTTTCCGAGTTTCGTAAGAGGCCTTTCCAGGTGCCTTTTACGATGGCCCGTACCTTCAGAATTTTGCTCCTATATGCCAAACCTGCCGTAATTTGATCTCTCCTTTGTTTCCTGTTTTGCCGGCTGTCGTAAGAATAGATTGTATGAGCTCTATAAAAATTTGGTACAGTAGTTGCCAATAATTTTTATTATTTCCAGCGTTATTATGCTAGAAGGTGTTGTACCTTCTATTGTTTTTGCATTATAGGGGGGGAAATGATTGATCCTACAATGGGGGCACAGCCTATACCCGCAAATGTTGCGGAACAGGCTATGCAGAGCAGGCTTGGAAATCTGCACCGAGTCTACAAATCGAACCTTTTCGCGACCATAGGTATCGCAGCGGCTGTGCTGATTGTTGATCTTATTCTGGCGGTTGCCGTGTTGCTTTCGACTAATTACTTTTTCTCTATTTTTATCTATATCGCGATCATCGCAATCATCTATATGGTGTATGCCCTGGTTAGGGGAAATGTACATCTATACGAATTCGCTCAGGGCTTCATCCATGCGAAAGGCAGTAATCTTTTTGTGACACGCTGGGAGCACATTCCTTTTGTCTGGAAGGAGTCCCGACAACGCGTAAATTACGCGGTTGGTGGGCTGATTGGGATGCTACTCGCGGGAAATCGTGCCGCGCAGATTTATACTATTCAGCGGCAGGATGGCGCGAAAATCAAAGTGGATACCTCACATATACGTAAACTTGAAGCCTTTGGTGAGACGCTGCATCACGAGGTTGTGCAGGTTCATCTTCCACTGGCTGTTCGAGCTCTCGATAGCGGCCAACCAGTCGATTTTGGATCTTTCCAGGTAAGCCAACAGGGGATTATCAATAGCAAGGGGGTGATCCTCCCCTGGCCGATGCTTCAAGAAGTAAAGGTCGTAAATAACGCCGTGTTGATCATTCAGGCTGGTAAGATGCTGCGCTGGGCCTCAGCAGTTCAGGGGAAAGTCCCCAATCTCGATGTGTTTCTTGAGCTGGTAAACTATGCACGACAGCGCGCAGCCTCCTCGCTGAGCTCTGCACCCTTCAATCAAAGCAGGTAGCATACAAGGTAAATAGCATATGGGGTATAATCAGAATTCCGTAGAAGTTTCTGATTGTACCTCGTTTTGGTTACTGAATGATAAAACTAGAAAGTCTGGTTATTAATGAACGCACTTCCCGATTGGCTTGTCTCCACGCTTGCCTCCGACGCTACTGGAGGTCGGGGGGTCCTTCCTGATTGGATTGGTTCCCTTACTATTGAGGCGCGAGCTGTAGGCCCGGCCTTTGTTGCCTTTACAAGTCAGGACGATAATCTGGTCATGCGTGAGATAATCCAAGTGAGGCCCGCTTCTGGAAGTGTGCTTTTAATCGCCGGGGGAGCGAGTTCGCGGACCGCGACCATTGGCGGTCTGTTGTCCTTAGAGATGCGCAACCTCGGTATTCGAGGACTGGTTACAGATGGTCTGGTTCGTGACTCCAGAGAGCTGCGTCAGATATCAGATTTCAGCGTGTGGTGTCGGGGCGTCACCCCGAGCGCCTCCCAGAAACAGGGACCGATGCAGATAGGCGGAGTCATCTCAATTGGTGGTGTGCTCATCCGAAACGGTGATCTGGTCATTGCTGACGAAGACGGTATTGTCGTATGGCCGCAGGAGCAGGTTGAAGGTCTACTTATTAAAGCGGAAGCACAATTGAAACAAGATAATGCCCGGCTTGCCCAATTGCGGCAGCAACTCTGATTGGCATATGTATAGTATGGAGGTTTTTTCTGTATGGCCGCCGCACGTTTTGACACGCGCAAACTTACACCGGAACAGATTAAAAGTATCGAGCAGGTGCTCCAGGAGAATCCAGAGCTAAAGAACTGGCCCGAGCCACACCGCTCCTATCGGATTGCCAAGGCTCAGGTGGGGCATGAAGGCTCGCCAGAGAAAAGTCAGATCCCCCTGTTGTGCCAGACTCCGCAGGGGAAAGCCTTTACCCGATACGTCTGGTCCAGCTCGATCGGCGTGGTCTTCCCGAGCGACCCGGAACGGATGGTCATTTATGAAGGTACTGACATGAAGAAAATCAGTTATATCCTGGAAGAAGTCGCGATCGAAAAGCCCAGTGGTTGGTAACCTTTTCCCTGGTATCCTGACTGATTATCTGAGCAACTCCATCGCGGAGGCGAGCACATTCGCCTCTGAGAGGCCAGCGACCAAGGAGTCGCTATGCTCACAGAAGTGTTGAGATTGATTCTGCCCACACGCGGGACAGGTAAAGTTCCATGAGACAAGCGGGCGATGATGGCTGCGGGTAAGAGGTCCGTAATCCATGAGGTTCCAGGCCCAATAGATCCCTACGGTCGGAGTGCCAACGGCGATTGCCAGATGCAGGGGGCCAGTATCATTAGAGATAAGCAGACGACTCTGTGAGAGCAGAGCTGCCAACCCGCCCAGCGAGAGGCGATCTTGAAGATTGAGGGCCGGTACCCGCAATTGCTGAATGACGTTATCAATGACCTCCTTTTCACGGGTGGTGCCGGTCACAGCCAGTTGCCAGCCCTGCTCCGCGAGAAGAGTCCCGACCGCCGCGAACTTTTCCGTTGGCCAGCGCCTTTTAGGATCAGTCGCGCCAGGATGCATAACAATCAAGCCTTTTGAGGGCCATGGATCAACAATCCTTTTAGCTTCGGCCAGGTCTTTCGAGGTCAACTCAATCTGCGGCTCCAGGTTGATAGCAGAGGCCCCTACCAGTGAAGCTACTTCTAGGTGGCGCAGAATCTCTGGTTGCCATAACTGATAGTGCAGCCAGCGTTCAAGGGGAACGGCCTCAGGCGTTTTTAGCCCAACAGTGTGGCGGGCCTGGAGACGGAGCAAGAAGGGATTAGAGTTTCCGCCGCCACCATGCACCTGGATAGCCAGATCGAACCGCTCCCGCTGCATCAAGCCGAAGAAACGATCCACCTCGTCTTTGTGAAGTTCGCTGTCCGGCGGCTCACTCACGCCAGGGTAGGGGGGGACTACCACAACACGGTCCACCGGGCCGGGGCGATCCTTAAGAAAGTCGGCATGCCAGCGTTTCCCCAGCAGCACAATCTCCGCTTTAGGATACGCGGCCCTAAGGGCCTCAAGGGCCGGCAGCGTACAGATAAAATCGCCCACAGCGTTAGCGCGCAATACGGCGATCTTGCGGACATTCTCGAATTTTTCCTGCCGAGTGAGCATATCTTAGAAAACTTCCTCCCGTGAAATTTTAAAGCGTCTGGAGCCAATTGAGCAAATGTTTAGCTAACGTTACACGTGAATTCGCGAATGAATGATCCGTCGGCAGGATTGCCGATATCAGATGAGAGGCATTAAGTTTATTAAAAGCTTGAATGAGAGGAGTATGATGAAGATCAGGGGGGGCGATTGTATCGTTTTCTGCTCCAATCAATAGCACTGGCCGCCGTACTAATTGATCCAATTTATCTGTCAGGGTCCAGTCGTTTTGATGGTCCAGGGTTTCCTGGACAAGACGCTCTGAAGCCGCTCCGTGGAGAGCAGTCAGCACACTTTGCCAGTCTTGCACAGTTTCTTGTCTCAGAGTTGAGTTTGTGCGAAGCATCTGGGCGAAAACGCCAAAATGAAAACCCGCCATCGAAGCCGTAGCTTGTATTTCCTGGTCGTAAATTGTTGTCAGTAAGGCTGCGAAGCCCCCCATACTATGTCCAATTAAAATAATCCGACTGGGATCGACTCGATGCTTTTCAACCATTTCTTTTGATCGTAGAAGCGTCACAGCCGTCTGAACATCCTCGAAGGCGTGGGCAAAAGAGAAATCCCCGCTACTGCCCCAGGCCCCCCGATAATGAAAGGTCATAACATTCCATCCAGCGCGACACAAAAGGTGTGCAAGATCGCCATGTTGTTCGTCGCCAGGGAAGCCATGTAGTAGTAACACCGTTGGGTGGGGACCGCGCCTCTGAGCAACGCGAAGATGCCCCAATAGAGGACTATTATAACTGGGAAAGACCAGAGGTATTAGTGAGGTTGGATACTCTTGATCCACGGGCGTCGGATCTTGAGAAAATGGATTGAAAGCCATACAAAATTTTCCTCATAACCAGAATTGTTGCAGGGACATAGACGCATACATTTTTATAGTATACATTACAAAGATTATAAAAAGTGTGGCAGCCCTTGATCTTCTCAACGGGGCCGCCACACTTCCGTTTTAGAAGCCTCTACCTTTGCGGATTACCTCCTGCCTTGGTGATCGGAGTAGCATCAGGCTTTGTCGAGTTTGGTGTCGCCTGAGGCGCGGAGGTTGGGGTCGCGACTGCCGTAAGTGCGGTGGTTGGCTGTTTTGCTGGTGTTGGTACAACCGTCTTGGCCGGCGTTGTCCCCTTTGTGGAAGTTGGAGCAGTCTTCTTCGCATTACTATTTGAAGAGGACGAGATGCTCATCGCGAAGACGTGCAACTGCCCATTGTTGTCGGAGATCGTCGGCAGCGTAATGCTAGTTACA
>CAXTTV010000275.1:0-4902 GCA_964247295.1 uncultured Ktedonobacteraceae bacterium
GCTCTTCTGTGCATTTCTAGCCCCCGAAGCTATCCCAGAAGAATTGCTTATCGCTGGGATCTCCTACTGGCCTTTCAGGCTATTCCCTATAATCAATCTTTTAACATTTAATAAACTACTTGAGGTCCTACTGAAATTCTCTTTGATCAAACGATCTGTAGGAAACCACACACTTCAAATGCACCATTTAATTGGAAAAATTCAGCGAGAAATTCTAACTGAAGAGGTTAAATATTCCTGGGCCAGAAGCGTTGTTCTAGCTGTCAACAAGCTATTTTCTCAGGGTCTTGTGCAAAAGGATATCAGCCAGCAGCCCAACTTACGTTATTTTAAACAGGTACAAAGATGTTACGAACTCATTGAACACTATCAGTTCACATTTCCAGAAGCAAAAGATTTGATAAAAAGAACGGATATCGACAACCCAAACCGATCTGTTGTACTTTCGACAACAGACATGTAAACCCAAACTCTGAAGCACGGGAATATTCCACCTTTTTCGGATTACCCTTTACGCTCTTGATTATTTATCCTATAATCAAAAATGAATTTTAATGTGCAATACGGTAGCAAAGAGTTTGCTACATCAATATGTCTTTTTCAGAAAGACTGCTCCTGGTTCTGCTGTGCCATTGCTCTAACCCGAGAGGGCGATGCCCTACACGCTCACCAGTTGGATATATAGGTAAAGGTGAGAAATTGTATGGATATGGTTTTTGTAGATACAACCAGCTCCACTGATACGCCGTACCGCTGGCCGATCACCTGGGAGCGTAACCTTCTACTTGACACTCTTAAAGAAGCGGCTCAGCGATCACAAAGCACACATCGGTCCGTTCTAACGAGCTTTGTGGCTCCAATCTCTTCCTATGATGCCGTTCGTGTCTATGCCGCAGTCCAAAAGTCCCAGATGGATGAGTGCTTTTTCTGGGAAACTCCCGCTGAAAAGCTTTCGCTGGTGGGGATCGGCAATGCACTTTCTCTTTCTGATGACTCTCATAAGGCGATGCACGTGCTGGCCGATCAATGGCGGCATGTGCTGGATCAAGTCTTTGTGAGGTATGCCCCCGGTGAGATTGATCAGGCGTGCAGCGGCCCTCTGTTCTTTGGAGGCTTCGCTTTTGATCCTCTCCACACACGCACACAGATCTGGCACGATTTCCCGGCGGGTCTGCTTTGCCTGCCTGAGATCCTCATTAGCCACCGCGAAGACCGATCGATGCTGACGATTAATACGCTGGTCCACACAACGGATGATCCGGTGAGCCGCGTCGATGCGCTTTTCCAGAAGGTGCGGCTCTTGCAGAAGGCAATTGAGCAGATTTCTCCCGATTGGGAGCAACCAACCGAGCCACGCATACTTCAGCAGGAGGAGTTGCTACCCGCCTCTGTCTGGCAGGAGATTGTTGCGCAAACGGTTGCTGAAATTCAGGCCGGCGACTATTCTAAAGCGGTGATGGCGCGAGCGGTCCGCTTCTGCGACCCTCTACAACCTTTTCGTCTTGAGATGATCCTCTATCAACTCCGTCGAAATTTTTCTGATACGCACATTTTCGCGTTTCAGCAGGGCGAGAGCCATTTTGTTGGCGCGACTCCCGAGCGTCTGGTACTGACACGTTCCGGTCGCGTCCAGACGATGGCGCTGGCCGGGACGGCTCCGCGCGGCCAGACCCCCGAGGAGGATCGCCATCTCGGCGATGAACTGCTCCAGAGCCTGAAGAATTCTGAGGAGCACGCGATTGTGGTTGAGCGTATCCGCGCCTCGTTGGCGGAACTCTGTGAGCGCGCCTACGCCGCCGATACCCCTCTACTGTTACGCTTGAGAAATCTCCAACATTTGGAAACGCCGATCTTTGGCGAGCTAAAACCGGGACGGAACCTGCTGGATGCGGTGGCGCTTCTACATCCCACACCGGCGGTTGGTGGCGAGCCTCGTCAACCAGCCTTAGAGGCGATCCGCGATCATGAACATCTGGATCGCGGCTGGTACGCTGGTCCGATCGGTTGGGTGGGCCCTCAAGGGGATGGTGAGTTCGCTGTGGCTTTGCGCTCCGGCCTGATCCACGGTTCTGAGGCGATGCTCTACGCTGGTTGCGGCATTGTGGCCGACTCAGATCCTCATGGCGAGTATCAGGAGACGCTGTGGAAACTTCAGGCGATGCTACGAGGTCTGAATGCTATATAATACCTTATAAAAGAGCATGGATACTTTATGACAAAAAAATTGCATACAAATCCTAAAAATCCTACCTATGTGTATGTCGGGGCTTTTGTCGATGAACTTCAACGGTCTGGCCTCCGACACGCAGTTATCTGCCCTGGATCACGCTCAACGCCCCTGGCGCTGAACTTCGCGGCCCGGTCGGAGATTAAAAGCTGGATGCATGTAGATGAGCGCTCGGCGGCCTTTTTTGCTCTGGGTCTGGCGAAACGATCCGGTACACCGGTGGCGCTGATCTGCACCTCTGGGACGGCGGCGGCAAATTTTCTGCCGGCGATCGTTGAGGCCCATCTCACCCACGTCCCACTGCTGATACTGACGGCGGATCGCCCCCACGAGCTACGCGATTGCGGTGCTCCCCAAGCGATCGATCAGAACCGCATCTATGGCAATTATGTTAAATGGTTTATGGATGTCGCTCTACCTGAGGCGAGCAATAGCGCTCTCCGTTATATTCGGACGCTGGCTGATCGCGCGACCGCTCTGACAACGGCGGTCCCACCCGGCCCGGTCCATCTGAATTTTCCATTCCGCGAACCTCTCACTCCCGAGGCGCTTCCAGATCAACCGCTGCCAGCGCCGAACCAGCGTGAGGCTCTGGCCTGGGAAGGCCGACCAGACCACCACCCCTATGTTGCGGTTGAGGATAGCAATCCCGGCGCGCTTTCAACTGAAACACTGGTTCAACTTGCCCGACGACTGCGCAGAATTAAACGTGGCCTGATTGTGGTCGGGTCACATAGTAACAAGGAGCTGCCTCTCGCGATTCTTCAGCTTGCTCATGTCTTACAGTACCCTCTCCTGGTCGATCCCCTTTCGCAGATGCGTAGCGAGGAATTTGAGGACGAGCTGATCATTTCTAGCTACGATGCCTTTCTGCGTCTGGATACCTTTTCGACGGAGTATGAGCCGGAACTGGTGATCCGCTTCGGCGCAATGCCAACCGCTAAATCACTTTTGCTGTACCTGAAGCATCACAAGGGCTGTCAACAGATGGTTGTTGATGGTTATAGCGAGTGGAATGAGCCAACGCAACTGGCAAGCCACTACCTGCATACCGATCCCGTTCTGTTCTGCACTCAGTTGCGCGAATTATTGGAGAAGATTGGAGTTTCGGCTACCACGCGGTCCGGCGATCTGCACTGGGCGGACCACTGGCAAAAAGCCGATGAGGTGACCCATCAGACGCTGTTCAGCGCGATTCAGGATATTCAGCCTCTGTTCGAGGGTCGGATCTTCACGGAGCTGGCCGAGCTACTGCCCGGCAAAACAAATCTTTATATGGGCAATAGTATGCCGATTCGCGATCTCGATACTTTTTTCTGGAGTAGTCAGCAGCAGGTTAAAATTATCGGGAACCGGGGGGCCAGTGGGATCGATGGTGTTGTCTCAAGTGCATTGGGCTTTAGTGCCGGTTCTGAGCCAGGTGAACGCAATGTGTTGGTGATTGGAGATCTCTCGTTCTACCACGATCTCAATGGGCTACTGGCCTCGAAAATGCACGATCTTCAACTTACGATTATCCTGATCAATAACGATGGTGGAGGGATCTTCTCATTCTTACCACAGGCCAATTATTCCGAACACTTTGAGCAACTCTTTGGGACACCAACCCATCTCGATTTCCAGCCCGCAGTCCAGATGTACGGCGGCCAGTTTCAACGCATCAGCACATGGAGCGAGTTCCGTAGCGCCCTCAATAAGAGCCTGCGCACCTCTGGCCTCTCGGTAATCGAAGTCCCGACGGATCGCGCCAGCAATGTCTCTCTACACCGTACCCTCTGGACTCAAATTGAGCAGGCGCTGAAACAACAGGGGTTGATCGCCGTCAAGAGACCCTAAGATGAGTAGTCACTTTCTTGAGATCAATGGCTGCCGGTTTCATGTGAATAGTCGTGGTCCGTTAAGTAGCGAGAACCCGGTCCTGGTGCTGCTGCATGGCTTTACTGGTAGCGCCGCCAGTTGGGACCCTCAGATTGAAGGTTTTCATCGCGCTGGCTGTACCACGGTCGCATTTGATATACTGGGACATGGATTATCCGAAGCTCCAGCAGATCCTACACGCTACAGCTTTGAGCGGAGCCGCGAGGATCTATTGGAGGGGCTGCTGCAACTGGGAATTCTCAGGGACCGGGCGATCCTGCTGGGCTACTCAATGGGTGGGCGGTTAGCGCTTTTTTGTGCCCTCGCTGGTGGCTTCCGGGGCCTGATCCTTGAGAGCGCCTCACCGGGACTGGCAGATCCGCAAGATCGAGCTGCCCGCAGGGCCAGCGATGAAGCTCTGGCGAAAAGAATCGAACGGGAAGGCATTCCAGCTTTTGTAGATTACTGGGAGCAGATCCCTCTTTTCGCCAGTCAGCAGCATCTGCCTCGGGATCGATGGCAGGCTCAACAGACTCAAAGGCTCCAAAACCATCCCATTGGCCTCGCGAACAGCCTTCGGGGTGCCGGGACCGGAGCTCAACCACCACTGCACACACACTTATCGGAACTTGAGCTACCTATTCTGATAATGGCTGGTGAGCTAGACGTTAAGTTTCGCGAGATCGCCCGACAGATGGTTGAGCAATTGCCTCAGGCCGAATTAGAGATTGTTCCAGGGGCCGGGCACACCATCCACTTGGAAAAGCCGGTTGAGTTTGAACACCGAATATTACAGTATATTTCCATACTCGTAGGAT
>CAXTTV010000276.1:0-4835 GCA_964247295.1 uncultured Ktedonobacteraceae bacterium
CTTCTACGTGTTCAGGAACTTAATTGAGAAGCCGCTCGACTCTGGAAAAAGCTTGCTGGCCTATCACGGATCACCTCGCTCTTTTAAGGAGCAAATTCTGCCAACGACTTCTGACGAACAACTGGATACAATATTTGAGAGTGTGACCGCGCAATTCTTGGATGGTGAGCATACGCATCAGCAGCTTTTCCGCCGCTATCGGGATAAACTTGTGATCAATCCGGGAAGTGTTGGCATGGCTCTGGATCGCGTCTGGCCCTTTGAAGAGGTGCGGAATCCACCCTGGGGTGAGTACGCAATTCTCAATACTGAGGGAAATCAATTGCAATTTGAGTTTTTGCGGGTCCCATTCGATATTGATGGTTTTATCCAATCGCATTTCGAGACCGATATGCCCCATGCCCAATGGACAACCGATCTCTGGAGTAGAGTCTAAGGTAACCTCTACTCGTAGTTATGTTCCCCTTTGGCGATCGATGTGCTCAAAGGCTTGAGTGATAAACAGTTTGTGGCCTTCCCGCATATGCTTTTCGGTTGTCTCATCCCCGGCCCATTCGGCAATCCTGAAGGCGGGCCGCAGCGCCACGCAGAGATCCCAATAGGGAAGATTGGTGAAGTCGATGGGCGCAATCGCTTGATAATATCGTGTGAATTCCTGCATTGCTTCAAGCCCAAAGGCCCAGTTAATCTCCATCCTGCTGACGGCAAGGTCCTCTAGAGGATCTCCCAAAGCTGCATCTTCCCAGTCGATCACCCCGGCGATCCGCCCATCCTGCCAGAGGATGTTTCCCGGCCAGAAATCTCCGTGATTCAGTACGGATGGGTTCCTCCGAGGAGGCGGCCAGATTGCTTCCAGGACATCTCGAATCTCTCCCTCATTTAAGGATTCATCAACTTTCTCGGGCCGCGACATAATTTTCTGCGCATAAAGATCTTCCTGCTGTAGCAGGAACGAGAGATTGATCTTTGAATAGTCGGCTTGATGAATATCGGAGAGCTGCTGAGCGAGCTTCAGGATAAGGTCAGGAATCGCTATGATCTCAAATTCTGTTTTCCCCTCGATATATTCAATGACAATATAAGGTGTAGAGAAGATTTCACAAGATTGGTCGAGATAATAAGGTTTGGGTGCAGGCAGACCTACTGATTGTAAGATTTGTAAAAGCTTGAACTCATCGGCAGCTATCTGGGGATTAAAACTAAGATCTCTTTCGCCATGCCGACGAACAACCATTTTTTGTTTCCGACCATCAGGTCGTTTGATCTCCAGAGCCATGACCTGCGCGGAAACACCTCCCTCTAGCTTCCAGATACGTAGCAGTTGGCTTTCGGGCTCAAATTTTTGAATGAGTTGTTCAAACCTTTTATCTTCTGCCGATTCAATCATACTATTTTTCTGCTATTTTGCTATTTTCAGGAATTGGGAGCAGCTTTTTAAGTTTCCTGGATCTTTTCGCGGTCCATGGACTCTCCCCTAAAAATAATATATCCCTGAAAAAACTCAACCTTTGCTTTACTTAATTGGAGTATAGCATCTTTCCTTTCTATAAACTTCTTATTCTGAATCAGGAAAACGGTTGCCAGATACGCTCAACTATGGGTTTCTCTGAGGAGAAGTTGATCCGGAAGATATCGGGATTAGTCATCTTTTCCCAATCGGAAAAGCCGATCATTGGATGGAGGATTGACGGCCTGTAGCGTCTATCCTGGGAACGTTCTGATGCTAGGTCAGGTGTTTACCGCGCTTCACCGTTTGATCGAGGCGAACGGATACCGGATTGTCGATGCACCCCGCCAGATCTATCTGCGGGACGGAGAGCCAGGGCAACCAGATCTGGCAGTTAGCGAGATGCAATTTCCTATCGCAAAACAGGTAATGCAGTAGCATCAGAGTAAAGAGGAGGCAGAATGCAGCAGCCGGGAGATAATGTAACAGAATTTCGATCGGTGGATCAGGCTCCTGATCCCCCCTTTTTTCCGAAGTTTATGAATCGGTCCCATCAATTGGAGACGGCATCAGCCTATAAGCAAAGGATCATTGACGAACTGGCTTTGCGAGAAGGCGCGGCGGTTCTCGATGTTGGGTGCGGAGCTGGACAGGACACATTAGATCTGGCTCGGATCGTTGGGGATCATGGGCGAGTCGTCGGTATTGATTCCAGTGAGACGATGCTCCAGGAGGCGCGAACTCATGCTACAGAGGCTCGGTTATCAGCGGAGTATAGAGTCGCGGATGCGACAGCCCTACCGTTTACTGATGATAGCTTTGATGGCTGTCGAGCCTCCCGCATCTTTGGATACGTGAAGGAGCCTGAGCGGGCGCTGGCCGAGATGGTACGGGTTGCTCGACCGGGGGCGCGGATCGTACTTGCCGAAGGTGATTTTGATCTACTGGCTATCGAACTGCCTGATCGCGTTTTAGCCCGCGAAATTACTCATGCCATCTGCGATCAAATGGAGCAAGGTTGGATTGGGCGGCAGTTGCCACGGCTTTTTCGGCAGGCCGGGCTCAGCAACATCAGAGTTGAGGGGTGGGTGATGCAGATCGACTATCCATTTTTCCGACTCGCATTTAGCGGAATGCTGCAACAGGTGCGGGATACCAGTTCCGGCTGTTCCAGCATCAAAAAATGGTCCCCGATCCCTGGATCTTCCCACCTCCGAATATCCTTGAAGAGCCGCTCCACATACTCCCTCGGCGCTCGCTCAATCGTCTGCCTCGTCAAAGTTACGCCCGTTGGTACAACAATTTTATCCTCGGGCTGCCGCACCCTCGGCTGATAATCCCTCTCATAATAGAGCCGGTTGGCCGAATTCAAGGTCTGCGTGACCCAATAGCGGCATGGGATTGGGGCCGCGCCCCGGCTCGTGGATAAAGTGGATGCCAAAGCCGTCCACATCCGCGCGATAGTGGGCGAACCCGTTGATCTTGCGCTCCTGTTCCCGCCAATCAAAATGATCGCGCCAGTACGCTATAAGCTCCTGCATATATTCCAGATTAGCCCCGTAACGCCAGTCGGCCGCATAGATCTGGTCGGGCCAGCGGGCCTGCTGCAAGCGCTGTTGTAGATCGGTCAGCGCCTCCTCAGGTATCTCTATCTTGAACGGTTGGATTTCCATTTCGCACCTCCTGGTCATAAACGAAGACGCACATAAATGTGCTATCCTACGACAGATCAATCGTCCCCACATAAATGGGTTTTTCAACAACTAATTCTACCTCTCCTTTGTGAAACGTTTGGGAATCGCGTCCCGTATAGGCGGTAGATCAAGGTGTATCTGTAATAGAAAGAAAGGGTAATTAAAGCTATGCGCGTCTCAAAGTACATTCACTCATGCCTTGTAGTTGAGGAGGGAGGAGAGAAGATTCTATTTGATCCGGGGCTATTCTCATTTAATGAGGGGCGGGTCAATCCCGAGATCTTTAAGGATGTCTCGACCATCATTATTACGCATGCGCACCCGGATCATCTCGATGTGCAGGCTGTAAAGAAGATTGCGGAGCAGAGCGGAGCGACCATCATCACGAATGGCGATGGGAGAGATGCGCTGGCTAAAGAAAATCTTCAGGCGACGGTATTGGAAGATGGCAGCCACCAGACCAAAAATTATACGATTCGGGCGATTCCCGCGAAGCACGAGAGTATCCTGGCCCCGACGTTGCCACAGAACACAGCCTATGTGTTGAACGATAGCTTTTTAAATCCCGGCGATTCCTTTTCGGATACCTTTACTTCACTTAAGGGGATCAAAGCTTTGGCCCTCGCAGTGATGGCTCCCTGGAATACAGAGCTGGCCGTGGCCCACTTCGCCAGGAGCGTTGAACCGCAGATGGTGATTCCAGTGCATGATGGGTACGCGAAAGATTTCTTTATCAAGCAGCGTTACCAGAACTATACGCAGTATTTTTCAGATAAAGGGATCACGTTCCAGTCGATGATGGAGCCGGGCAATACAGTTGAAATAAAGTAAGGAAATTTTTGTTAATTTATGGATAATGGGAAACAGGTAACGTTGTATCTTGAGGAGCTGGCACATGTGTTGACAGAGCTGCATGTGCTGACGCCTTTTCATATTTTGATCTCCGGTGGGGCGTATATGCTGCTTCAGAATAAGCGGCGCTCCACCGAAGATATTGACTTCGCGATCGTCGAGCATCCAGAAGGGACGCCGGGCAATGAAACGTTTTTGACCACAGTGAAAAATATCGAGGTTTGTCGCAACACGGTCCCTTACTCGAAAGAGTTCAAGCAGGCCGTCGAGATGATCGCGCAGAAATATCCAGAGAAGCTGCCCGAGGATTGGATCAACGATGAGGCGGCGGTTTACTATTACGATGATGCGCCCCAGGCCGAAGTCAGATTCTGGCGCTCATTTGAAGATATTTTGTATGTTTACCTGCCGACAATGGAATATGTCTTGGCGACCAAGATCGCAGCCTATCGGCTCAAGGATGCCAGCGATATCCAACTATTGATCCGCGAATTAAAGGTAGAGACGCGTGAACAGGCCAGAGAGATCGTGGACAAGTTTCTCTTGCCTGACGCCCAAGAGTTCTGGGAGGTGGACGATAAACTAGAGATGCTTTTCCCCTGAACTTCGATTGCGCGATCTCACTGATACCTATAAATATGTAGAAATAAATGGTATTCTAAGAATTGAGACGCTGATTCGTGTATTGTAATCCGTAAATTTATTTATGTCATGTTATACTAGATGTGAAGGGGGAGAATCAGCGATGATAATCCAAGAAGAACAGACCGCAATACTTGAGCGCAACGAGGGTGTACCTCTGCAAACATTTCAGCGCTCCTTTCGGCAGATCTGTAGTGAAG
>CAXTTV010000277.1:0-4825 GCA_964247295.1 uncultured Ktedonobacteraceae bacterium
TCCACCGCCTGAAGGACCCATTTTTCTGCCACTGCAAAAAAATGAACTGCACCCGAATAGGGATTAGCTATTGACCGAGATATCAGGGCCCCTCTATACTTGGATTGAATAGCAAAGAACGCGCAACAGGAAATAAAGTATCATTGTAAACCATGGGTGCGATAAATTTTAAAAGGTATAGGGCTTTTTCAGGAGGGACAGCATGTTTTCACTTAATGGAGTAATGATAAGGCCATTTGAGATTGATGATATCGACACTCTTTATAAATGGGATATGGATAATGATCTTGAGATCCTGGCTGGTTGGGGAGGTAAACGTTCCCGCGCAGCCTATAGAAACAAGTATGAACAACAAATTACGGAGCCGAGAGACGATTTTTATATGTTCGGAATTGAAGTCGGAAACCAGCTTGTCGGCTATTTGCAACTGGCCCATATTGACAATACAAACCGACATGCCGCGATAGGAATTCTTATTGGTGAGAAGGAAGTTTGGGGGCAGGGAGTTGGCGCTAACGCCCTACGCTTGTTAATAGACTATACTTTCACCGTCAAGGGATTAGAGCGGGTCTATGCGGAAATTTACGGGTTCAATGCACGCTCTCTGCATCTCTTTGAAAAGATTGGTTTTCAACAGGAGGGGATTTTGCGTCAGCACGAATTCCATAACGGATCGCTTCGAGATCTTTACGTTTTCGGTCTGCTTAAGCCTGAATTTTACCAGCGGTATGAGACCATTTTCAAACTACCAGAATAATCTCCTGGAGATAGGTCTCTAAGTAAAGGTGCAAGAAAACTTGCTCTAAGCGGCCTTGTCATAAAGCTCAGATAATGGTACGCTGTTTCTGTTTTATCTCAGAGAGAGTTATTTGAAGAGGAGCGCAAGTATTTATGTCGCAAACAACCCCTGGTCCTTCTAAATCTCAGCGTCTTGGTCAGCGTCAACGCGAACGTGAGCAACGTCAGCAGCGCCAGCGTCGTCAGCACCTCCAGCAGTTTAGTCTTGTTGGTATTTTGGGTGTACTGGTTCTAGGCGTTATTATTTTTCTTGTCTGGCGCAATGCCCAGAGCTCCCAGAATGCTGCGCCAACCTCGGGACCAAACTCTCCACCGCAGGTAAATGGCAAAGAGGTCCCGCTACCCGGTGGGCTGAAATATATTGATATCAAGCAAGGAAATGGAGCTGAGGCTAAAAACGGCAGCAATATCTCAGTACAGTATACAGGTTGGTTGCAAAGTAACGGTCATAAGTTTGATAGTTCGTATGATCATGGTGGGCAGCCCTTCACGCTTACAATTGGTCAGCATCAAGTTATTCCAGGCTGGGAGCAGGGATTGATAGGTATCAAGGCCGGTGGGGAGCGCCGCTTGATTATTCCACCGGCTCTGGGATATGGTTCAGCCCAGCAACAGGGGATTCCCGCCAACTCAACACTGATCTTTGATGTAAAAGCAGAAAGTATTCAATAGTTTTACTGGATCATCAAAAAGGTTTTCGCGGCTTCTGACCGTTTTTTAGCGAAGCAGGGGAGAGCAGGTGAAGCAGCAATCCTTATTAACAAAGTTTCAAGAGCTTGGGGTAGTCTCACATGGACATTTTGTCTTAAGCTCTGGTCGGCATAGTGATGAGTATTGGGAAAAATTTAGATTACTGGAGTGGCCGAGGGTGACGGAGGAGCTCTGTCGACAGATTGCCGAGCGGTACAGGGACCAAAAGATCTCTGCGGTCGTTGGTCCGACGACCGGGGGGGCACTTCTGGCTCAAGAGGTTGGTCGTCAGTTGGATACACGTTGCATCCTAGCTGAGCCTTCTCCAAAGGGTGGGAGGGAGCTGCGTCGGGGCTTCCATCTGAGCGCCGGCGAACGTATCCTGATCATTGATGATGTGCTGACCACCGGCCTCTCGCTGCGGGAGACCTTGCAGGCGGTGCGGGCTTTCAAGCCAGAGATCCTGGGGATCGAAGTCTTGATCGATCGTAGCGGAGGAGAGGCCATGAAGGATGTTGAGCTGCCCAGTCAGGCGTTATTAACAATTAAAGCCCAGACGTATGATCCCGCTGATTGTCCTATGTGCGTGGCTGGTGAGCCGGTGGTCAAGCCTGGCACTCGCAATCTAACCGCGAAATAGAATAGGGGAGAATATGGCATTTCTGGATAAGCTTCTGACCGCCTCGCGTCGTCAGCAGAGTCTGCTCTGTCTGGGCCTGGACCCCGAGCCCTCGCGGCTCCCGATAGATCTACGTCGCCAACCGCTATCGCAGGCCATCGTGACCTTTTGTCAACGGATCATCGAAGCCTCTGTTGGCTCTGTCTGTGCTATCAAGCCCAATAGCGCCTTTTTTGAAAGGTTAGGGATAGAGGGCACAAGTATTCTGCAAGAGGTGCTGAAAGCTGTGCCAGTGGACCTGCCTATAATTTTGGACGCCAAGCGGGGAGATCTGGGCAATAGTGCGCGAGGGTATGCGGCTACCGCTTTCGATATTTTGGGGTGCGATGCCGTTACGGTGAACCCTTATATGGGATACGATAGCGTTGAGCCTTTTCTTGAGTATCAAGATCGAGGAGTGATCCTACTCTGCCGCACTTCAAATCCCAGTGCCCGAGATTTTCAGGATCTGGAAGTAAAAGATGGTCAGGGAGTGACCCGTCCATTGTATGAGTTTGTCGCGCAGAGGGTCCAGGCCTGGAACACCTATGGTAACTGTGGTCTGGTCGTAGGCGCGACCTATCCCGAGGAACTGCGGAGCATCCGGGTTATCTGCCCGGATCTGCCGATCCTGATCCCTGGTGTTGGTGCTCAAGGGGGAGATCTGGAGTCCGCCGTTGTCGCCGGAACTGATACCCATAGAGAACGAGCGATTATCTCAGTCTCTCGGGGTATCCTGTTTGCCAGCGAGGGAGAAGACTATGCTCAGGCCGCTGGACAGGCAGCCGTAAAGCTGAAAAAGCAGATCAATCAAGCCCTGAATCAGACAAAGGCATGAGGGAACAGGACATTATGGATCTACAGGTAGAGCTGGCTCCCAGCCATAAAAGTGGCCTCCGATTGAAAAATCCTGTCATGCTGGCCTCCGGTCCCTCTGGCTATGGTGTGGAGTACGGACGGCTAGCTGAGATGCAGCGTCTGGGAGCTCTCATCTGTAAGGGGACCAGTCTCTATGTACGTAAGCAGCCGCAGCCAGAGGTGCGTGAGACCCCAGCGGGTTTGCTGCATAATCTTGGCTGGCAGAATCCAGGGGTGCGTGTTGTCATTGATCGGTATGCGCCTCAATGGGAGAACTGGGAGATCCCTGTCCTGGTCAACCTATTAGCCAGCGAGGTTGAGGATCTAAGGGATCTGGCAGAGCTGCTGGATGGAGTCGCCGGGATAGCGGGATTCGAGCTGTATGCAGTCGCCTTCTGGAGCCAGAAGATCTCTTCCCGTGAATACCTGGATCTGATTTTCTCAGCCATCAAGACCTTGCGGAGAGCGGCTCCCCTGCCATTAGTCGTTAAACTGAGCGCCAATCCAGGAAATCTTCCCGAAATCGCCATCGCTGTTGTGGAAGCAGGTGCCGACGCTCTCTCCCTTATTGGCCCGATTGAGGGGAAGAGCATAGATCTGCGGGCGCGTCAGCTTTCCCAACCGGGGGTATTGGGGGGGATCTCAGGGCCAGCCATTAAACCCATAGCAGTGCATCATCTTATTGAAGTTGCGCGAGCCTTGCGCAAGACCTATCCCAGCGTCCCGATTGTGGGTGGTGGAGGGATCACAAACGCGGAAGATGCCCTCGAATTTATCATGGCTGGTGCCACCGCCATTCAGGTGGGAAGCATCGCCATGACGAATCCTCGGGCAGGAGTGGAGATCCTTGAAGGGATTGAAGCATTTTTACAGCGGGAGGGGGTAGCCCGGATCTCGGATCTGGTAGGCGTTGCCCTCTAGCAATTCTTCAACAGCATCAAAAAAAGAGGAACCCGCCTGAAGAGCACGGGTCCTCTTTTTTGAAAGGGCTAGATGCGATCCAGCGGGATGAAGCCCAGCACGCGCATCGCGTTACCCATTGTCTGGACTGTCGTGCGCACCAACGAAGCTCGGAACGCCTTTACCTGCGGATTCTCTTCGCGCAGGATTGGCGTGGTATGCTCATAGAAATCGCTGAAATGGGCTGCCAGATCGTAGACATAGCTAGAGAGCGTATTGGGAGCCAGTTGAGCGCTGGTATCCGCCAGAGTGCGCGGGTAGGCGTCGATATGGCGGAGCAACTCCCACTCACTCTGATCAAGCTGGGAGGGGAGTTCGCCAGAGTACTCGGGCATTGTATACCCGGCCTCTTGCAGGCGACGTAAGATACTATTCGCGCGGGCATAGGCATATTGGATATACACACCGGTATCACCATTGGGGCGCAAGACCTCATCCATATCCAGTGTGATCACCTGTTGCAGACCGAAACGGATCATAAAGTAGCGGATCGCCGAAGCCGCGAGGACCTCCGCCGTCTCGGGCGAAAGCCCCTCTTTATTCTCCTGCATCCTCTCAGTCGCGATATTAATCAGATCATCGGCCTTAATCTCCAGACCCTTGCGGCCAGACATCGCATAGAACTCGCGCCCATCGGAGGTATCAATACCCAGGCGACGGGCTGTAGCAGCCGAGAGCGTTACCACCTCATAGGAAAGATGTTTAGAATTATCCGATTGATCCACATAGCCCAGGCGGCGCAGGCTTTCATAGACCACCTGCTGAGGATAGGACTGACGGGTATCAATTACATTCACCACGCGGTTCGCATGGCCGAAGCGCTTGGGATCGGCCTGTAGCGTCTCCTCGTCCTGGTGCAAG
>CAXTTV010000278.1:0-4818 GCA_964247295.1 uncultured Ktedonobacteraceae bacterium
CATCTGGCTCGATCCCCCCTTTTTCAAGGTATAGGTGGGAGTGACGGGCGAAGTCCCGATGACGAGAAACTCGCGGGCCGCGTTTCCTGGTGTGCCGACGCGCAGGAGATCTCCAATCACCACAGGGAGCCCTACCAGATAACGGGCAATATATTGCAGATCACTCTCCTGGATCGCGGTTCCGCCGGAGAGCGGTAGGAGGGTGACTTTCTCAGCGGTTCCCGTATAGGCTTTACGAATGGTCACATGTTCGTTTAGGCCGGTGGCGCTGTTCTGGCGCACCTGGCTATCCATCTGGATCGTCTGTTGACCACGATCAGCAATGGCACCTGGAACCAGTTTGGCCGCAGTTGTGCGCGCTCCTGTAATCAAGACGATATCCCCTGGCTGACATCCAAGGCGTACCATATTGCGGGGATCAATGCGGGCGACTCCCCGGCCCACCTGTATCCCCTCAATGACGCTGAGTTGCAGACTATCGACGACAGCATGTTCCGCATTCTGTTTTTCTTCTGCTTGACTGTCTAGCGGCGTGGTTTTAACGGTGCTGCCATTCCCCTTGATAGTGCTTGCCGAGGCGGTAGCTGTCGGTTGAGTCGCGTCAGGTGTGAGTTTTTTTGCCGTGTACTCACCCGCGTCCGTGCTAACCGGCTTACTTCGATCCTCCATTCAAAACCCCTTCTGAAAGTGTTTTCCAAGAAAAAAAGATAGATGATCTCAGAAAATATTTTTGTTCGCTATTATGTACGCCAGCAACCCCTAAAAGTTGGACATTGGGACCTCGATCCCCCTTCGCTCCTTTGGGTAGAGGGAGCAGATCGCGATGGTACTACCTGGGAAATTTTTCAGACGTTTCAGCGTTTATATAGAAAAGCGAAGGTTAGAAATTGCTTAGAAAATTACCCGTTTGTTATTAATAGCCGGTCGTAATCTTAGAGAAAGATAAGAAAATATAAGTTTGGGATAAGATCAAGGTGCATCTTTCTGTAGCTTTGAGTATCAAGTTGTACCATTCTGTACAATCTAAATAAGGATACTCTTTTAAAGACTCAATGGTGAGAACTGGTGATTGTCCATTGGTACTATCTTTTCAAGGGCTAGTCTTGATAACCTGTACCTTCTATCCTATACTACCGATAGCAGAAAACCATGGTACATACAAATACATAACGATCTACATTGACAGTACTTGATCGTTTTCATTTCTAATGACTGTTCAGATGTTTGCTCTGGACCCTGTGATTAAGCCATCGGCGTTCCTAATACGGGAGCGCGTGGAGCGTTCCCAGTATCTTCCTGTGGGGAGAGATGCCGGACTCTATTGCCTGATAGGGCTAATCCTTTGTATAAGTAGAAAGCAGCAGAAGGATACTTCATGCGATTACCTGAGAACGAAAACCCAGAACCAACTTCGGGCTCAAGGCCCGGCTCTTCCCAGAAAACCTCACCTCTTAAGAAAAAAGAGTTTATCCGATTTGGTATACTTGCCTCGATTATCACGGCTCTCTTGATCTGTCTTGGCTTTGGTTTTATAAGTATGCAGAGAGCTATATTTGTTTCGGTCAATACCCAGGAGAAGCCCATTAGTGATGTTCTGTCCATGGCTCACAGTCATCACTTGAAGATGGTCACCATTAGTGGCAGTGATATTTATGCGGTTGGCGCAGATGGTGCGCGTTACCACGCATTTAAGGAAGATAATCAGCCTTTAAGCCAGATTCTGAGTCAGGATAATGTGCAGGTGACGGTTGATAATGGATCGCGTACCCCCTGGTCGCAGATCTTGATTGATTTTATGTTGATCGGTCTGGTGGTTGGCTCGGTAGTGTTCTTGTTTAAGCGAGGTGGTTTGGGTGGACAATCGAGCTCTTTTTCTCGCTCACGTGCTCGCAAGTTTAAAGAGACCCATCCCTCTATTCTTTTCACTGATGTAGCTGGTGTTGATGAGGCGAAGCAGGAGCTCTCTGAGATCGTTGATTTCCTGAAATCGCCCGATCGCTTCAGTCAGATGGGGGCGCGTATCCCTAAAGGTGTTCTGCTGGTAGGCCCTCCGGGTACCGGTAAAACCTTGATCTCCCGCGCCGTTGCTGGTGAGGCCGGTGTCTCATTCTACAGTGTCAGTGGTTCTGAGTTTGTGGAGATGTTTGTCGGTGTGGGTGCGGCTCGTGTGCGCGATCTTTTCAAAGAGGCGAAGGAGCATGCTCCCTGTATTGTCTTTATTGATGAGATTGACGCTGTCGGCCGTCATCGCAATGCTTCCAATATGAGCGGCAATGATGAGCGTGAGCAGACGCTGAACCAGTTGCTGGTTGAGATGGATGGCTTTGATAAGGATACGAATGTTGTGGTGATTGCCGCGACGAACCGTGCCGATGTCCTGGATCAGGCGTTGCTGCGCCCCGGTCGCTTCGATCGTCAGGTAATGTTGGATAAGCCAGATATTCGTGGCCGCGAGCAGATCCTCACTGTGCATGCGAAGGGCAAGCCGATTGCTGAAGGTGTGACGATGACGGCTCTGGCCCGACAGACCACTGGTTTCTCGGGTGCTGATCTCTCCAATATTCTGAATGAGGCTGCCCTGCTGGCGGCGCGCAAAGGCCATACCGAGATTGGGAACGTTGAGCTGGAAGAGTCGATCCTGCGCGTAATGGCCGGTCCTGAGCGCAAGAGCCGTATGATCTCGGATGCCGAAAAGGCGATCATTGCCTATCATGAGGTTGGACACGCGATTGTGATGCGTTGCACGCCCGGCTCTGATCCTGTCCATAAGGTGACAGCGATCGCTCGTGGTATGGCGCTGGGTATCACGGTCCAGGCTCCCTCTGAGGATCGCTATCTGATGCGCCAATCTGAGCTGCTGGCGAAGCTAGCTGGGGTGATGGGTGGCCGGGCCGCCGAGGAAATTATCTTCGGAGATATCACCACCGGTGCCAGTCAGGACCTTGAGTATGCGACTAATCTGGCGCGCCGGATGGTCTGTGAATTTGGTATGAGTTCGCTTGGTCTGGTGGCTATCAAACGTGATAACGAGGGCAATCTGGCGATCAGCGGTGAGACTGCCTCGAAGATCGATGCTGAGGTTGCCCGGCTGGTAGATAACGCTTATCAATCTGCGTTGCGAGTGCTTCGTGAAAAGCACGACCGTCTGGTTGCTATCTCTGAACATCTCATTGATGTTGAGACCATCGATGGCTCTGAACTGGATGAGATGCTCTTTGTTGCAGCCTGATTCGCAGAAGGCTCCGGCTTTTGAGATGACCCGAGCTTTTATCGCGCTGGATATGAACGCTTCCCTGCAACAGTTTCTGGGAAGTGTGATCCAGCGCCTGAGTAAAGATCTCCCGAGTGTTCGCTGGGTGCATCCCGCGAGCATTCATCTCACCCTTGTGTTCCTGGGAAACCTCGATCCCTCCCAACTTGAGGAGGTACGTGAGGCAATGAATACTACCGCTGGTACCTTTTCTTTGTTTGATTACCATCTTTCACACGTTGGTTTTTTCGGGCCAGCTCGTCAGCCTGAGATAATCTGGATCGGGGTTGAAGAGCCCACGGGCATACTTCAACGTTTGTACCGATTTCTCTTGCAGGATTTGGAGCGGCGTGGATTCTCGATCAGGAAGCGCCCTTTTTCTCCTCATCTCACCCTGGCTCGCTTGAAGGCTCCTTTGCCACAGTCAGAAAGGCAGGCACTTCTAGCAAATAGCCAAATTTTATCTTCTCCTTCTTATCATGCCACAGGCTTGGATCTCATGAAAAGCGAGCTTTTCAGAAGCGGCGCGCGCTACACTCGTTTGCAAGCCTTCACTTTCCCCGCTGAAAAACGCTCCTAAGTATCCTCAATCCCTATATTCTTATGTGCGGAATGTCTATAACATTGGGGATTGATGTATACTTTTTACCAGGTTTGTGTGAATTCATCATTCGATGGGTTGACAGCCGTTTCCTGGGTAGTGTATCTTTAGGTACAAGGAAACGTGAACCTGACCTGGACTCCGGCGAAGATGCTGTTGAGTCGGGTTGGGAACGTGTTTCAATCAATTTTTTGCAGTCGTAGAGAGTCAGGAGAGATGACGATGACAGTTGTAAGACAGCCTTCTCAATCGGTGATATATACCGATGCCCGAAGCGCTAACAGTCTGTCTTTCTGCTCGTCTCGTCCGTCCGCTGAACGAAACCCTATGTGTGCTCATCAGAGTTTCGCTATGGCTGCTCGCGCCTCTCGCACAAATCCCTTCTTAACCGACGTAAAAACGTCGGTCTTTTTATGCGCATTGATGCTTGTTCTCGCCTTCCTTCTCGTACACCTTGAACTTATTACCTTGCTTAGCCTTATCGGCCTCGGCGGCCTTGTAGTAGGGCTTACCGAGGTAATTATTATCAAGCTTAAGTTTAAGCGACACGGGAAGTAAGAAGGCGCAACGAAGCGACCGAATCCAGAGCTGGTAACCTTATAGAGGACCTCCCGAGTGGGTGGTCCTTCTTTGTTTCTTTGAAAATTTTTTAGCACTTATACCATTTTTCTGAGCGGAGGATTTTATGAGTAGGGCAGCCGCGACGACATTCTCTCAAGAGACGACCGCAATTGCCATGAGAGCATCTGAGCAGGAGATGACAGGCAGCCAGATTATTTGTGAGGAATTGATTCGGGAGGGTGTCACTCTGCTATATGGCTATCCTGGTGGCGCGATCATGCCGTTTTACGATGCTTTGACTGCCTACCCGGTTCTGCATCATGTGCTGGTCAGGCATGAGCAGGCTGCGGCCCATGCCGCTGATGGTTATGCCAGGGCGACCGGGCGGGTGGGAGTCTGTGTGGCG
>CAXTTV010000279.1:0-4812 GCA_964247295.1 uncultured Ktedonobacteraceae bacterium
GTATTATTGCCAAGAGATTTAGCAAGCTGAGCGTCCGCGAAATCCGCATTGGTATACTCAAGCGTTGTCGCCGTCGGTCCCCACTCATTAGAATTATCGTAAGGAATATAGTGGCTATTCTGATATTGAGGGAGCGCATTGCGGATACCAGAGCCGTTACAACTGACATTGGGCTGGGTTGCCGACTTTACAGCATAGGAGAGGGCAGTCGCGGCATCAAAGTTAGTGGCACCAAAGGCGTAGGCATTCGACACTACAATCGAGTCTGGATCACCAACCATCACACCGGTATCGGTATTGTTCTGCGCCCACTTGGGGAAGGCTCCACACTGCTGGGCATCCGCGATCAGTGACTTAATCATATCGCTCGCCTCGGTAGGGCGAAGGATCGACAACAACTGGATCTCACTGCGATAGATATCCCAGCCGGAGTAATTGGCGTATTGGGTATAGCCATTGGCCGTATAGATCTTCCCATCGAAGCCAATATACTGTCCGTTTGTGTCGCTAAAGATATTTGGTTGCAGCAGTGAGTGATAGAGAGCGGTATAGAACTTCTTCAGATTGGTATCGCTCCCGCCGCCGACCTGTACCTGATTCAGGACGGTATTCCAGGAGCTACGCGCGTTATTCTTCACACCATCAAAGTCCCAATTAGGGTTCTCTTGATTAATGTTCGCTAGCGCGTTATCCGTACTAACATAGGAGATCGCAACCTTCATTTGCACTACCTTATTGCTTGTAGCATCAAAATTCAGGAGTACGCCACCGTTCCAGGAATTTGAGACCGTAAAGTTGCGATCAAAAACAGCCGCGAAGTAGATGGTATAACGTCCGTTCGTTGAGCAGAAGTCCTGATTATTCGCGTGGCCGATTACCTCATTGTTGCCGACCGTCTGTGCTACAGGGTTCTGCACATTTGTCGCGTTGCGGCTGGCATCCACAATGATATTGGCATCAGCAGTAGAGGGGAAGGTGAAGCGACCAATTCCAGAGCGTTGGGTTTCTGTCAGCTCTGTTTTCACCCCATTATTGAGTGGAACGGAGTAGTAACCTGGGGAGGCTACCTCACCATTATGGGAGAAACCTACCACATTATTTGTGTTTTTTGATCCAACCGTTGGCATAATCGGGATATCGCTATTATTAGAACAACCCGCACCGCTAAAGTGCGTCAGACTAAAGCCTTTAATCTGATTGTCGCTATAACGATAGCCAGATGGTTGAGCATTAGGGGTATCGGGGCTCCATTGCATCATCGCGAAAGGCACCTCGGCCCCTGGATAATCACTGCCACCAGCCCCGCCACCCACGGGATTGGGAGAATTGCTATTGTCCGTTCCAATAAAAGGGCTCACATATTGAGCGGGGTCTTGTGTGGCTAGAGAAGCTGCATAAGCTGATCGAGTCCCACCAGTGAGAGCCTGCGCGATAACCAAGGCGAAAAGCAGGCTACAAAGAAGATAGCGGTAGCGTTTCATTTTTGAGAGTTCCTTCCCGTAATGATCCAGATCAGCAAGATCTTGTACTCTACTGGCACCTGTAGTGTAACGCTCGTATCCTTGCAATAATCTCAGTTTGTTTTCTTTCCTTACAAAAAATGATAAAAAAGATTTAAGCTCATTTTGAGAAGGTCATGAGCTGGAAGAGTAGTTTTTAATGAGAGATCACGAGTGAGCGGGGCCCGAAACTGGTTGTAGGCTAAAGGCCGTTTCAATTACCGAGAGCACGGCTCCAAGGGCGATAGCCGTATCTCCAAGGGTTGCGGATAGAATCTTCACGCCGCGTCGTGCGGCGGGAAGGCTAGTAGTTTCGGCTACCCGTAGCATAGGATCGAAGAGCAAAGAACCCGCGTGAGCGATCCCTCCACCAACAACGATCACAGAAGGATTGAACAGATTAATCAGACTGGCGATCGCGACGCCAAGGTGTTCGCCGGCGCGTTCCAGAGCTATAGAGCTGGAGGGGTCGCCGTCTTGAGCGGATTGGATAACATCCATAACATCGACGCGTTGTTGAGCTGCACCCCTGATGCGAATGCGTTCCGAGAATGGAGTTGGAGTATCAGGTGACTCTTTTTCATAAAGAGCAGCCAGTCGGAGAGCATCCTAAACAATTGCATTCGCTGCCGCGAAGGTCTCCAGGCAGCCATGGTTACCGCAAGCACAGATCGGTCCATGTTCATCTAACGTGATATGTCCAAGCTCACCGGCACTCCCGCCATGGCCCCGATAGATCCGCCCATTCAAAATCAGACCACAGCCAATCCCGGTCCCCAATTTAATATAGGCCACATCTGAACAGCCCTGGGCCGCGCCAAAATAGAGCTCGCTCAAGGCCCCCATATTCGCATCATTATCGATGTAGAGAGGGATATCAAAGGCGTCGTTCAAAGCCTCCCAGATGTTAACTTGATTCCAACCAGGCATATGAGGTGGTGAGGATAGGCGATGGAGATCCGCATCTAGAGGACCAGGAATCCCCAGGCCAATCCCCAGAATTGTTTTCCAGTCTGTGGCGGAAGCCGCCACAAACGCCTGGATCTCTGAGATCAAAATAGGGAGACAGATCTCCGGGCCGCGACCAGTATCAAATGGGACTGAGCGTTGGCTCAACATCTTTGCGGAAAGATCAGTCAGTAGCATTGTCAGGTGAGAGCGTCCGACATCGACGCCTAGAATTCGTCCGGCATCAGCATTAAAATGTACAAGAATAGCGCGTCGGCCCCCGCGAGAGGTCGCCTCCAGAAAATGACCTTCATGAACCAAACCCTCGCGTAACAGCACATCCATAATGCTACTGACCGTTGTGCGTGAAAGGCCAAGGCTCTGAGCAAGCTTCACTCGTGCAATGGGGCCATGCTGTCGGATATAATTAAGCACCAGGAGCCGATTAAACTCACGGATCTTATGAAGATCCGCCCCTTGAAGAGTTGAGAGTGTCTCAATTGGAGCAGTCGATTGAGGTGGTTGGTAGAGCAAACGATTCACAGACCGATCCAAAGAGACCTCCAATGTGGGTGAACAAATTTTATTAGTTATGACGCTTTACAAACTAGACGCTTTCCACTATCTATTATGTACCACATAACACGTAGTTAGTCAAGATTATGAAGCAACTAAAAATAAGAACATCAAATAAAACAAAGATAAATTATTTGCGAAAGCTTCGGTAAGCGATTAGTATGAAAAGTAGCCCTGCCTATTTGCTTTTGTAAAAGATTAAAGAGCGGCGAGAGAGGCATAAAGGAATTGAGCCATCACCGAAATTTTGGGATGCAGTGACTCTCTAAAGAGTAGCGGTGTATTGAAGAGGCCCTGAAGATGTTGGATAACCTTATAGCAAATGTTTGTTTTCTCTATTGAGAAAAGGGGAGGAGAAGGAAAATGGTATTTCCTCCTCCCCTTAAGGTAAGATACTGAGGTCTCCTTTTCAGAGGATGTATCGTGTTTAGTCGCTGATCATTGGAAGGTGATGAACATAGGTATCATCATTGATCAGTTTAAGCATAAAGTCAGCAATATTAGCCCTGGCGGCGGAGACGCCTGTATTGATGCCGACCCATCCGACCCGATACTTTCCGGTGTGAGGTCCCTCAGTCAGGCGGGGTCCTCGCACGATAGTCCATTCCAGCGAGCTTTTCTTAAGCACTTCATAATGCCCCTCGGCATCTTTGAGAACGGAGCCGGAGGCGGCCTTTAGCGCGAACTTGATCAAATGGTTTATCAGCTTAGGTCGATCCTGCGGAGCGTCCACTCCAGCCCCAGTCAGACTAATTAAGCGTTTGACGCCGTATTTCTCCATTGCCGCCACAATATTGCGGGTCGAGACAGTCTGCATATCCGGTGGGGAATTCTTGCTTTGACCCAGAACGCTCAGAACCGCATCCGCGCCCCGCACAACCTTATCCACATCGGCGGCGTTCATAGAGTCGCCCTGCACAACTGTCAGGTTTTCATTGGTAACCGTCAATTTAGATGGTGTGCGTACCAGAGCAACAACCTGATCACCCTGAGCTAGAGCCTGTTCCACAAGGGGTATTCCTGTTCGACCGGTGGCCCCAAAAATAGCAAGTTTCATATTAACGTAATTTCTCCTTTCACTCTATAGAACGTTTTTGAATTAAAAATGGTTTTAGCAAGAACTTTTTAGCGCGCACACGGCTCTTTCCAGAGCATACGCGATTGATATCAGAGTGATAGTGCGTAATCATAGTATCAAGCACGCCCATCGCCAGCGTTAAAGGTGCTGCTGGTGCAATTGCGTACTGGATAGCTTTTATCATAACCATCCCTTTATCATCTATTAAAACAGTGTGTTTACCTGCTATACTAGTAAATGGACACTTA
The DNA here is from genome assembly GCA_964247295.1 of uncultured Ktedonobacteraceae bacterium. Classification (GTDB taxonomy): domain Bacteria; phylum Chloroflexota; class Ktedonobacteria; order Ktedonobacterales; family Ktedonobacteraceae; genus CAXTTV01. Next base: position 4,350 of record CAXTTV010000279.1, read on the forward strand.
TCCACTTATCACGGAATGTAAGACACCTGATCCATTCATCAAGGGTCATAGAAAAAGTCGAAAGGGGATCAGTATGGAAAAAATTCAGAGATCAGATCAGATGTCAGGCGCCCTAGTCCCCTTTCCGAATCTTCAGCATGCTCAGTCGACCGCGAGAAATGAGAGACGGGACGCAGCGGAGCATCGGCAGCGGATACTATCAGACGCCAGAGCCCTTATTATTGTAAGAATTGTGGAAGAGGTTAGCATGCACCAGATCGCTCAGGTGGCCCAGGTAGGCCAGGGGACCTTGTACAGACGCTATGCCCACAAAGGACTGCTCTGTCAGGCACTGTTGGAAGAGAGCCTGATCGCCTTTCAGCGACAGCAACTTGCTTATATTGAGCAGAGCGAGGGTCAGTCACCATTAGTAGATCAGCTTCTGCACATCCTCATCGAACTGATGGCTTTTAACGACCAGAAC
>CAXTTV010000280.1:0-4807 GCA_964247295.1 uncultured Ktedonobacteraceae bacterium
CTCCAATCTTTGCTACACCAATTACTTATAGAAACTGACCTTCAAATCGAGCAGATCGACTATATTAACTCCCATGGCAGCTCTACCCGGCCCAATGAGGTGTCTGAAACTGCGGCCTATAAGCGGATATTTGGAGAGCAAGCATATGCTATTCCCATCAGTTCGATTAAGTCGATGATCGGCCATTCCCAGGGCGCTGCTAGCGCGATCGAGGCCGTGGCAACGGTTCTGGCACTGGAGACGCAGATGCTACCACCGACAATTAATCTAGACCACCCCGATCCCCTTTGTGATCTTGATTATATCCCTCATCAGGCCCGAGCCGCTCAGGTGAGGCAGGCGATCACGCATTCAAGCGGTTTCGGTGGCGTAAACACTGCACTGCTTTTTAGCAAAGGATTATAAAAAAACATGGGGATATCTCGGCGTGTCGTAATTACTGGCCTGGGAATTATCGCTCCAAATGGAACCGGCAAGGAAAATTTCTGGCATGCGATCTCTCTCGGCGTCAGCGGCATTCGCCCAATCCAACGCTTTTCGACCCAGGCTCTCCCTGTAAGTGTCGCTGGCGAGGTCCCAGATTTTGATCCCACACGCCTGATTGATCGTAAACTACTCAATCGGACCGATCGCGTGACACAATTTACGCTGGCGGCAGTCCAACAAGCGATTGAGGATGCTCGATTAGAGATTGCTCAGATCGCGCCCGAACGTGTTGGGGCAGTGATTGCGAATAATTTTGGTGGCGTGGAATATGTATTGAAACAGATGCAGGCGCTACATACGCGTGGCCCACGCTCAATGAGCGCCTATACGGCGATTGCCTGGCTTCAGGTCGCGAACATTGGACAAATCTCGATCCGTTATGGTCTGCAAGGATATGGTAAGACGCCGGTCAATGATGCGACCAGCGGATTGGATGCACTGGGGATGGCAGCCAGAGCCATCCGACGCGGCGCGGCGGATCTTGTTATCGCGGGTGGAAGCGAGGCCTTATTGCATCCCTTTACTTTGTTGATGATGCAACGCCAGGGGCTATGTGCCGCTGGAGATGATCCCGAGATCTACCGGCCATTTGATGTGCGGGCGCGGGGGATGCTTTTGGGAGAGGGCGCGGGTATCCTGATCCTTGAGGAGTATGAGCATGCTTTGGCGCGTGGCGCGACTATCTATAGTGAAATCGCGGGCTATACGCAGACGAATGATGCTTATCCGCTCGGGAACCCGGTGGTAGAGGCTTCAGACTGCCCTCAATATCTTCGAGCTTTAAGGCAGACACTGGCGCAGGCGGATCTGAACGTTCACGATCTTGGCTATCTTAGCGCCGACGGACGGGGCAATCCGCTCGCCGATGCGGCAGAGGCCCATGCACTTCAGGAACTTTTAGGAGAAGATCTACAGAAGCTGCCAGTCTCGGTCCCCAGAACAATGTTGGGTCATTGTTCGGCTGCCGCCGGGGCAATCGACACCATTATCGCTCTGCTGGCCCTCTGCCATCATCAGATCCCCCCAACAATTCACAGCAAGCAGATCGATCCACGTTATACACTCAACTTTGTGCTCGATGAAGCACAACCATTGCATAAAAAGGCTGTGCTGCTGGGTGCGCGTGGTCAGGGTGGTATGAATGCCGCGCTGGCCCTCCGAGCTATCTAAAAACTTGCCTCGCTGTCCATCACTGTGCTACCATGCCCATCAGATCAAAAAGTAGAGCATCCACTGTTAAAGGAGTTGTTTTTGCATGGGCAAAGGATCACGAGGAAAGGCCTCTGAACGGAACAAGCAACCAGCCTCCCCAAAAGAGCTACAGGAGGAAACAGAAATTTCGGCCACGACGGTAGAAACGGAAGAGCGCATAGTAGATACCTTTCAAAAGCAACTCTATCTGGTCGCGACCCCCATCGGCAATCTGGGAGATATTACGTTACGGGCCCTGGAAGTCTTGAAATCCGTTGATTTTGTCGCTAGCGAAGATACTCGCAAGACTGGCAATCTCCTACGCCACTACGGCATTTCAAAGCCACAGATCACTTTTCATGAGCATAATGAGCAGAAGACAGGGGAATATATCGAGAGGTTATTACAAGAAGGCAAAGCGATCGCAGTCGTTACCGATGCGGGGACACCCGGTATCTCTGATCCCGGCTTTACGCTGGTCCGCCGTACAATCAATGCCGGACTGCCCTTCACGATGATCCCCGGTCCCAGCGCCTTTGTCATGGCCCTCGTACTCTCCGGGTTGCCAGTTCATAGCTTCACCTTCCGGGGCTTTGCTCACCGCAAAAGTGGGCAACGCAAACGCTTTTTGGAACAAGATAAAGAGGCACAGCACACGCTGATCTTTTACGAAAGCCCCTACCGGGTCAAGGATTTCCTCCGAGATGCCCTGGAGATCTATGGAGACCGGGAGGCGGCAGTCGCTCATGATCTTACCAAACTTTTCGAGAGTGTGGATCGTGGCCCACTGTCACAACTTATTGAAACCATCTCGCAACGTACCCTGAAGGGCGAGTTTATTATTTTGATTGCCGGAGCCCCAAAGCCTGGACGAAAATCTAAGTACGCTCTCGACGAGGAGGAGGATGACGAGGAGTAAAAGAAGGGGCAATTAGGGTAATCGCCCCTTCTTCTAGATATGAGAATCTCTCAAGAACTATAGAGCGAGCACATCGACAAGCTCTTTGACAGCATCAGCCGACTTTTTCAACTGGGCTTTCTCTTGCTCATCCAGCTCAATCTCGACAACCTGCTCCAGACCCTTCGCGCCCAACTTGGCCGGGACTCCAACGTAGAGATTTTTTAACCCATATTCGCCCTGAAGATAAACGGCGCAGGGAACAATCATCTTTTTATCTAGCAAGATCGAGTCGACCATCTGCAACACTGAGGCCGAGGGGGCGAAATACGCACTCCCAGTTCCCAGCAGTTTGACGATCTCGGCTCCACCATCGCGAGCGCGCTGCACAATCTGGTCTATCCGCTCCTGCGAAATCAGCTTGGAGATCGGCACGCCAGCCACGGTACACATTCGGGCCAGTGGTACCATCGTATCGCCATGGCCCCCCAGAACGTATGCCTGCACATCGCGTACCGAGGCTCCCACCTCCTGCGCGATAAAAGTGCGGAAGCGGGCGGTATCCAATACACCAGCCATGCCAATCACGCGCTCGCGCGGGAAGCCACTGACCTTCAAGGCCACATGACACATCGCGTCCAGCGGATTCGTCACCATGATCATGATCGCGTTGGGAGAATACTTCACCACCTGCTCAGTGACCTGAGTAACAATCTCTTGATTCTTCTTGAGGAGATCGTCGCGCGACATACCTGGTTTGCGCGGAAAACCTGAGGTGACCACAACAATATCAGAGTTGGCGGTATCGGCATAATCGTTTGTACCGGTCACCAACGAGTCATATCCCAATACGGGACCGGCCTCCAGAATGTCTAGAGCCTTTCCCTGCGGCATGTTTGGCACAATATCAAACATTACTACATCGGCGTAGTCTTGTTCGGCCAGGCGCTGCACCAGCGTGCTTCCTACAAAACCCGCACCTACAACGGTTATCTTACTTAGCATGGATCTGTCCTTTCAGCCAGGGGAAGTGAGGCCCGTATACAGGCGCTTCCCCTCAAAGAAATAGCGTGCAGAGGGGGGAAGACATCCTTTGTCTTCCCTGTCTTTACAGCTCTTATTGTATGACTTCCTACGCGCAAATGGCAATGTATCTTGCCCTCTCACCAGGGCCATTTCATGCCGCTGACTCTCCTTTTTTCCCATTCCTTTGTTACTATTACAATAAGCTTATTTAGATCATAAAGCATTTCTACCTATTTCATGTAAAGGTCTACGCCACAATGCTTGTTCTTGCATCGATACTTCTACTGGTGAGCGGACTGGGAGCCTTGCTTTTGCTCCGGTACACCCTACGCTTCTTGAAAAGTCCGATCAACCTTCAACCATCACTGCTGGATATTTTTTCGTTAGATCGAGTTATCGGCCTGATGATGATTATCCCTCCTCTCGTCGTTTTGATCATTGGGATTATCTTTCTATTCATTATTCAGAGAGATTTTTCGTCACACTTTTCTCACGCGTTTCTCTTGCTAGGATACTGGATGCTCACCTCTACTCAGCTTCTAACCTTGATTATTCTAAAGGGAACGCGTCGAAGGAGTCCGCTTGTTTCAAAACTGGCGCTGCTACTAACCGCGATCCCCATCTGCTATTTTTCTTCGTTCAACGGTTTTGAAAAACTGTTTGGGCCCTGGGGAGATATCGGTTATCTGCTCCCATTTCTGTTTGGTCTGGGGATAGTCCTCTTCAGTTACCCGGCTCTATTCCAACTCTATAGTGTATTGATGAACAACCCTCACAAAGAGTGAGGATACTTTTTCTTAGTTTTAGCATTTCTCAAAAAAAGCTTGACAGATCGCAATAGTCGGTGTATCATATTTCTGCAATCCGAAAAACGCGGCTGCAAAGCATAATGGAGTGTCGTTCAACGGTAGGACTACCGACTCTGGATCGGTCGATCGGGGTTCGAATCCCTGCACTCCAGCCAAAAGAGAGGTTTTTGTAAACCTCTCTTTTTTATATGACATTCTCTTGTTTTTATCCTCAAACATTTTCCCATCTCTATCAATAAGGACTTATTAATGGCTTTAGATTCTTCTAAATCTGAGAAATGGTATAGCGGTATTTCTATCAGCTCAAAATGGGCGCTTCGTCGCGATATCCCACTGGCAATTCTCGCATGGATCGCCGTTATATTGATTGGTTTCATGGCGTTAAGCTATATTGTGC
>CAXTTV010000281.1:0-4805 GCA_964247295.1 uncultured Ktedonobacteraceae bacterium
CAATAAAAGTCGAACTTTACTCGATTGTCGCCCGGCGGATTTCGATTACTTGATCTCGTAACTGAGCGGCCTTCTCAAAGTCCAGTTGCTTGGCGGCGGTACGCATCTGGGACTCCAGATCGCGAATTAGTTTAGTTGCCTCCTCTTTAGGAATGCCGTTAAGGGCTTGAGCAAGCGCTTCCTCATCTTCAGTGCTCGCGCCAGTCATCTCTTTAATCCGATCTGTAAGAGAGCGGATCTCTTTATGGATACCCCGAGGAGTGATGTTGTGTTCCTCATTAAACTGGGTTTGAATCCGACGGCGGCGGTTGGTTTCATCGATCGCCCGTTGCATAGAGCGGGTTACCTTATCGGCATACATAATCACGCTTCCCTCAACGTGACGGGCGGCGCGACCAATCGTCTGAATGAGCGAGCCCTCGGATCGCAGGAAGCCCTCTTTATCCGCATCTAGAATCGCTACCAGTGAAACCTCTGGCAGGTCCAGCCCTTCGCGCAACAGATTGATGCCGATTACCACATCATAGATGCCAAGGCGCAGATCACGCAAAATCTCGACCCGTTCAATCGTATCGATCTCCGAGTGGAGGTAGTGGACCTTGATATTCAACTCCTGAATATAGTCAGCGAGATCCTCGGCCATCTTTTTCGTCAGGGTTGTGACCAGAACGCGCTGGCTCTTCTCAATGCGTGCGCGGATCTCCACAACCAGATCATCGATCTGCCCCCGTGTTGGGCGCACACTGATCTCTGGATCGATCAGGCCGGTTGGGCGGATAATCTGCTCGGCGATGGCCTCGCTATGCTCATACTCATAAGGGCCGGGGGTTGCCGAGACAAAAATCGCCTGTTCGACCTCCTGTTCAAACTCATCGAACATCAGTGGTCGATTATCCAGAGCTGAGGGGAGACGAAAGCCGTAGTCCACCAGAATCTGTTTGCGGGAGCGGTCGCCGGCGAACATGCCTCGTACCTGAGGTAGGGCGATATGTGACTCATCGACCACCAGAAGGAAGTCTTCTGGGAGATAGTCCAGCAGCGTCCAGGGTTGTTCACCGGGTCCACGCCCGGCCAGATGACGTGAGTAATTCTCAACACCGGAGCAGATCCCGGTCTCGCGCAACATCTCAAGATCAAAATTGGTGCGTTGCTTCAAGCGAGCGGCCTCCAGCAACTTGCCTTCAGTCTTCAATTGAGCCAGGCGCTCTTCCAGTTCCGCCTCAATAAGCTTAACGGCCTCGTTCAAACGGTCTTGCGTCGTTACCCAGTGCTTGGCGGGGTAGATATCCAGTTTTTCGCGCTGGCCGAGGATCTCGCCAGTCAGGGGATCGACATCGGTCATGCGCTCAATCTCATCGCCAAAAAACTCGATCCGAACTGCTACATCCTCATAGGCGGGGAAGATCTCCAGAACATCTCCGCGCACGCGGAAGCGACCACGAACAAAGTTAATATCGTTGCGCTCGTACTGGATTTCCGTCAGATGGCGCAGAATGCGATCCCGGCGTCGCTCCTCACCAACCTTCAGGGTCAGGACCACCTCACCGTACTCTTCCGGGCTGCCCAGACCATAGATGCAGGAGACCGAAGCCACAATCAATACATCGTGGCGCTCAAAAAGACTGCGGGTCGCTGAGAGGCGCAGTTTCTCAATCTCCTCATTGAGCATACTTTCCTTCTCTACAAAGGTATCGGTCCGGGCAATATATGCTTCTGGCTGATAGTAATCGTAGTAGGAAACAAAATACTCAACCGCATTATTGGGGAAAAACTCTTTATACTCGCTAAATAACTGGGCCGCGAGCGTTTTATTAGGGGCAAGGACCAGCGTGGGTTTTTGAACCTGCTCGACTACCTTCGCAATAGTGTAGGTTTTGCCGCTGCCGGTCACACCCAGGAGGGTCTGCTTCTTCATACCGTTTCGGACCCCTTCGACGAGGTGTGCGATGGCCTCTGGTTGGTCACCGGTGGGCTGGAAGGGAGATTCGACCTTAAACTCTGGCATCTGGCATGTCCTTGGTATAGAATATATTTTCCAACTTTGATAGCTTTATTATATCACCTGATAGGCCAATTGTCCCCCTGTTTGAGCGTGGAATGGTATTGGTCAAGGCGAGATACTGAACTGTTTTTTATGATCAAAACGTGATAAAAGCAAATATATTTTATTTCAAAGTGTTAGCTTTTAGTAGAGCACAGAAATGATGTTGGAGGGACTGATCGGTGTTTTTTTCGCACACCTCTTCTGAGCGGGAAAGAAATAGCTGTATCGAGGATCGTTCATCCGCTGTTCACCAGAGGAATTCTCGCTGGGTCCATTTGCTTGGTACTATACTGCTGTTGCTTCCGCTTGTCCTGACCGGTTGTGATGGCCTCTCATTTGCACCTACGCTTCAGTTAGTAGAATTGGATATAGGCATACCCCAGGCCGCCCAGAATTCGCCAGTAACTGGTCAGGTGCCAGATGCCACGAAATTGCATATAGGCGTCTCGTTCAAAACGAACCAGAGCGTGTTGAGCGGCATGGATCGCGATAAAGGCGATAGCAAGCAGCATTCTAAGTTGGAAGACACCGCTAAACAATTAGGGGTCAATGATGAGACCTATCAAAAAATCAAGGGTTTCTTTGATACTCAGGGGATAGCTCTAAAACTCAGCAAAATGCGGACACACATGAATTTGGATGCGAAAGCTTCAACGCTCTCGAAGTTGTTGCAGACCAGTTTCGTCTATCGCGAGTATCAGGGGCGCCGCTTCTATTCGCCTAAAACGCCACCGAAGCTTCCAAAATTTTTAGCCGACTCAATTATCTCAGTCACCGGTCTGGATAACTATAGTGTCAAGCCACAGACCAATCTAGTTTTGGGTGGCCTGACGCCCCAACACGCGACAAAATCTTCCCAGCCCGAGCGGAATTGTAATGCTTCCTCGCGCACATTGCCGCCCAAGCAGGTGGCCCATGCCTATGGCTATGACCAACTCTGGAACCAGGGTTTAAACGGGCAGGGTATGACCATAAACCTGGTAGAGATCGACGCTTTTGATCCCACGGACATCCAAAACTACTTTTCCTGTGTGAACTTTCAGGGAAAGCTTCAGTCTGCCAATGTAGATGGTCAGCCGCGATCTTCATTAGGTGAGAACACCCTGGATATTCAGATGGTTGCTGGTCTGGCTCGGGCTGCCAATATTAATGTGTATCAGACCGACGGTGATAGCAATGGCGATATCTGGACCCAGGTCAACGATATGTTGCAGCAGATCACCGATGATAACACAAATAATAACAGTACTGGGAACGTGGTTAGTGTAAGCCTGGGGGCAGCCGAGAGTGAGATCTCCTCTTCGTCCCTGAGAGCGATTGATCAGAGCTTGCAAGTTTTAAAACAAGCTGAGCATATGACCGTTTTTGTGGCCAGTGGTGATTGTGGAGCCTTTACTACCCGTCAGTATGGTGATCTATCGGTAAGCTTCCCGGCCAGTGATCCCTGGTCCACCTCGGTTGGTGGAACCATTCTCCAGGTTGATCAATCTGGTAATCGAGCTAATGAGAAGGCCTGGTCGGATGGGTCGAACCGTAGCACCTGTAAAAATCAGTGGGGGACCGGTGGTGGGAACAGTCAGGTTTTTCCTAAGCCCACCTGGCAGAAAGCCCAAGGTCTTCAAAACAGCAATCACCGGCAGTTGCCTGATATCTCCGCCGCAGCCTATTCTCTGGCAATCTACTATAATGGTCGTTGGGGAGGTGCCAGTGGTACCAGCGCTGCCGCTCCTATCTGGGCGGCAGGTATGGTGTTAGTCAATCAGGGTCTGATCAAAGATACCAGCAATTTTGCCTTCTCGCCGGGCGTCTTCTATGCTACGAATAGTAGCGGTTCTGGCTTCAACGATATCACGCAAGGAGATAATCTTTATTACAAAGCTGGGCAGGGCTGGGATTATCCAACAGGGCTGGGAAGTCCGAATCTGCCGAGATTTTATCAGTCGCTAGATGGGCTGATGAAGCGCTAGGAGTATTGATCCTTTTGTGTCCTGTGTCATAAAAATTTTGGTTGCGTATGCTAGAATATAAGCTGCGTAACTGACTCGAAAGGAGTGATTTTGATGGCACAGGCTTCCTCTCGTTATTGTCCCCGCTGTGGGACACGTCAGGCCACCAGCCGCCCATTCTGTACTAATTGTGGTCTGCGGTTCAACTCGCCATCCTGGGCAGGAGTGGAGCAGCCTCAACAGCCACAGCCGGGAAATCCAGACTTATATAATGACTGGGAGTTTGACCAGCAACCAGTTCAAGAAGTCTCGGAGGGTCCTACACAGCGTGTTCCTGTCTCTCACCCTGGCTTTGACGATCCTGGTAGAGGTGGTAGAGCACGTCGCCCAAACTCGCAACCGGGTTTTGAAGATCTTGATATCGCCGGCCAATCCACGCAACGTGTTCCGACCTCTCATCCAGGGTTCTCACGACCGCCAGAGTGGCCATCAAATCCTGGGCTATCCCCAAATAGGCGGGCGCGAGCGGGCGCGCCCGCTTTCCCACAATCATCTTTATCAGGCTCTGCCCCGAAAAAACGTTCCAGAACTGGGGGCTATCTGTTTGTTTTAACGCTTTTATTCATATTGATTCTCGTGGTGATTGGAGCGGCCAACTACTTTGGTGCGATTGAACTGGGATTTGGTCCCCAAAAGCCTGTTGCTCAAGCTCCGATAAACTCAACTCCAGTCAATAAAACGCTAAAATATGCGAATGTTCAGTTAACGATACAATCGATTCAGCGGGCGAATAATTTTCTTGATGACCCATACAC
>CAXTTV010000282.1:0-76 GCA_964247295.1 uncultured Ktedonobacteraceae bacterium
GTCGCGCAATTCGTGCCTGCCGTAAACGCTTCTGTGCTGAAATAGAAGAAAAAGCTTCCATGGGCCTCCTCAGTAG
>CAXTTV010000282.1:130-4689 GCA_964247295.1 uncultured Ktedonobacteraceae bacterium
AAAAAGTAATAAAAAAGGTGGAAAAAGTAGTGCAAGTAATGATTTCAATGATGTTTTATTGGACATGGTCTATCCTCTTCTAACTCACAGGAAATCAATATAGCAGGTTGCATAGACATACAAATAAAAAAAGTGAGATCATTCAAAATAGAGGTTGTTTCCTACTTCTACTGCTGAATGATCTCAGCCAAACTTTTAAGACGTAACCGATGGTCTACGTACTAAATTAATGTTGTAGCTCTTTTCTAACAGTCGCTATCAAGTGTTACAACTGTCAGAGAGTCGTTGTTAAGTGCGCCGTTCTGACCATTGAAGTTTCCGTGGGGAGCACTTGTACCAGCACCGCCATTAAAGTTTTGGCTAGTCCCACGAAAAATGCCAGCATTCTCATCGAAATGGCCGCTTGAACAGCCTGCCCACCAGGCACTTGCTTGATCATTCCAATTGTGACCATCAGCCTGTACCCCCTGACTCAGGTCAAGATATCCTTTTCCTCGAATGCACAGGATCGGTCCGCCAGGAATCTGATTGGGAGGGTTGAGAGGTGAGTTCCAGTAAATTGTTAGATCGTTTTGGTCACTCCCGCACTTTCTAGAAAAGATATTTGGCTGTGCTCCAATGTTTGCGTCCAGACAGCGGGTCGAAGGCTTATTGTGTCCATGAAGAGTAAGTTCAGTGTGAGCGCAACCAGGGAGCATGTGATGGTTCGAGGTTGCAGCGTGGGCCGACGAGGAGAAGCCAGCCAGCAGTATACACAATGAGAAAACGACGCTGAGAGCGAGAGAAATGTGTCTTCGCATCACAAAATCCTTTCGATTATGGACAACAGACGGGAACATGTTTCCCACCTCAATCGTACTCAGTAACCTCTTTTTATTAAAGATCGTCCGGGTATCGTCTAGGGATCGTTTCATATCAAACAGAAATCGTTTTGCACAAAAAGGTTAGGTATATATCGTTTTTCTGATTTTCATTTTTAATTCCTTGGGAAAAATACCAGTAAAAATGACAGATAATCAATTAAGCGGAGAGGTAGAGGATCAGCGGTCCTCGTCTTCTTTATCGGAGGCTAAAGTCCGTGAGCGGCGTTATCGGGAAGATGTTCCCTATTTCTTACCGAAAGATCTAGAAGAGATCGATCGATTAGATTTTCAGCATTATGCGTTGCGGGCCTCGTTACAGGGTAACTACATTTTGGATCGCTGATGGGGAAAACTATACGTGCTTTTACACTGTTATTTCAAGGTCCCTTTGTCAAATCAAAGCCTGTGGGTACAGCCCTTAAGGGTTTACGCAACTGAGTTCCAACGTTGTTCAGGAATGGAAAGAGCGCCAATCTTACCTGCCCTTTCTATGTAATCTATGGTCAGAAAACCGCCTGATGACATCTGCTATCAGATACTTTTAAAGTGTTTCTCCGTTTCTGGTGCCGAGTATCCTGAATAGAGAAATATCATTCTTTTTATCAGGAGCCTGGAGGTACCATGGTCAGTCGTTGGAGATTGTTGCTCTATAGCTTTATTCTAGGGATACTCTTTTTGGGTGGTAATAGCAGAAACACTCTTGCCGCACCTCTTGCTTCCGCCCACCCTGATCTCTCCATAGTGATTTATCTGGATGGAGGGCAGACACACTTTACGACGGGTCAGCAGGTTCGCTTTAATCTCAGCATCTGTAATGCCAGGGAGGCCAGCCCAACTATCGGGCTTGTTACCGCCGTTCAGATCTTACCCAAAGGTTTGAGCCATATACGGGCGGAGGGAGCTGGCTGGAGAACCAGTTTCAAAAAATCCCAGGGACGAACAGACCTGATCGCGAAATATATCGGGCTACCTCTTCAGAACGATACCTGTGTTGGGACTATCGCAGTATATGCCCAGATAGATAGAAACGCCGTCCCACTCCATAAAAAGGTTCAGACTCTTACTACCACAGCTATGGTCTGGACCTCAGGTGAGACGGCTCTTAAAGACAACTCTGCCCGGCAAGCCATTATGGTCAGCTTATCGCCCTCTTCCCGGAAACGCTAGACCGAGGCGACCGCGACCTCTGTATGGAGATACTGATCATCGGCGGCCTGCTGAAGCAGAAATCGGGCTAGATCCACTCGTGAGGTTGTCATGCCCTCAGGCAACGTATAGGCTCGCCCGGTGCGATACGCGCTGGGGGTCTCCACATCGGTAAGTCTCGATGGACGTACAATCGTCCAATCCAGATTGCTTTTCTGGATCAATCGCTCCATCCGTCGAATATCCTGATAGACCTGACGGCCCAGGACCTTTTTCACAATTACACTAAAGAAAAAGCCAGCATTATAATCATAATTGCGGCCTGTTCCGGCGGAAGAGACGCAGACGAGCCGTCGCACCCCCTCTTTATCCATCGCTTGAATTATATTGGTGATCCCAACTGAGTAGGTATCGACTGGTTCAAAAGAATAGGGGACGCCAAAGACCGCCAGGACCACATCCTGACCCTTAACGGCCCTCTCCACTGTTGGATAATAAAATACATCGCCCTGCTGAATCGTGAGTCGCTCGTGTTGTACTTGAACAGCATCGGGGTTGCGAACCATTACAGTGACATTGTGTCCAGCCGCCAGGGCTTGTTGAGTTAAAAGTCGCCCGGTAGGGCCGGTAGATCCAAAGATTGCGATTCTCATACAATATTCCTCAATTATCACTTCACAAAAAATAGGAAACGCGAATACTATAAATGCGTTTCATGTAGATCATAAGAGACTGACCATATTTTGTAAAGCTTTATAAGACAAAGACAGGGTTATTTCGTTCTAGGAAGAAAGGGGGTCCGGGGGTGTACACCCCTGGTGGGGCGGGTGTTCCCGCTCATTTCTCCCTCTTTCTCGCTACCGAAGGCGGCTCAAAAAGAGGATGAAATAGCCCTGAGATAAAGAGTGTTGGACTCAAATGGTATAAAATTAGGAGGAAGAACGAACTCGATACAAGGGGAATATATGAGAAGGACATTTCCATGAAGATAAGGCTACTACGTCACGCTACTCTGCTTGTAACTGTCAAAGATTTGACGCTTCTGGTTGATCCCATGTTGAGTCCAAAGGAAGTCATGGAGCCGATCGCCAATTCAGACGCAAGGTGAACCTTTGCTGTACATCGGCGGTGATACCGTGGGGTGCGCGGAGGTTGATGCTATTCTCAAAGCCTTCAAGCCCGAAGTCATCGTGTTAAACGCTGGTGAAGCTACCTATATTACGGGGGTGGGCCGATCACCATGGATGCCAAAGACGTAGTTACAATAGCTAAAATGATGTCCCGCAGCAAAACTATCGCCGTCCACATGGAGACCATAAATCACTGCCGCCTGACTAGATCCACTTTAAGGGAGCGTGTGGAAGTCGAAGGTTTGGGGGAGAAAGTTCTGATCCCCGCCGATGGTGAAATCCTCACCTTTTAGAAAGAGCGCTCAGATCTAAGTTTTAGAAGATTTGAGCGCCTCTTTTAGGACAAAGCTAATTGAAAGAATGCCACGGAGGAGGGTTTTGATGATTTCTATTCTGCCTCTGCCTTTGTGGGGAGGGCTGAGAGGGGAGCGGAGGAAAATCAAGCTGCTCACCGTAGGCGGGAGGGACAGGAGTGAAAGAACTGCTCATCTGAGGGGAAGCAAAGGAGTTGGGCGAAAATGGCATGCCCGATGTAGGGAATGCTTGCTGCTGTTGCGTGTTTTGCCGCTGCTTGTTACGGCTCATTTCATTCTGTAGTGCTCTGTTGCGAAGCTGTTCCAGGGCCAGTGCATCAGCCTGCTGCCTTTTCTGGGACTCCTCCTCGGTCGTGCGTCGCTCCTCCTCAAGCTGCGTGAGCAGCAAGATATTTTTTCGCCACTTCTGACTGGAGCGGATTGCATAAACCCATTCCGCGGCAACGCAAAGGATAGCGACCACAGAGATCAAAATCTTGAAGATCAAATTCTGCATTGGATCTTTAATGACTTGATCAACCAGGAAGGCCACAATGATAAAAAGTACCAGAGCCAGATGAGTAAGGATGAACGAGACATAAGGGATTGAGCGGGCGGAATGTTCCTGCCGACGCAATTCCGCGCGCAGTAAGGACCAATCAAGCTCAGACCTCAAGGGTGACTTCATATCCTGAACCTCAAAAATAACTCTACATAAAACGAAACTATAAAGATATTTCTAATTTACATAAGAAAAAGGTTACATGTCAAAAGATAGCCAATTTGGGAGCAAGAGCATAAAAATCCTCTGATGTATAGAACACACGAAGAACACACAAAAGATCTTGGAAAGAGGAAAAATTAAGAATGTGTATATGAAAATACACTGGAGAAATAAAAATGGGAATGGACCTGAGGAGACTCGAACTCCTGACCTTCTCCATGCCATGGAGACGCTCTACCAACTGCGCTACAGGCCCGTATAGTAAATAAAACCGTAGTAAACGCTTTATTACGTAACGAAATACAGTATACACAACCCTTTAGAATTTGTAAACCCCACAGAAAACGTAGGGTGCAGTTCATTTTTTTGCAGTGGCAGAAAAAAGGGTCCTTCAGGCGGTGGA
>CAXTTV010000283.1:0-4688 GCA_964247295.1 uncultured Ktedonobacteraceae bacterium
GTTCCATTATTTAGACTGAGGGATCGATTTCCAGCCCCATCAAGAAAACGTCGTAGAAGTGGCCGTCGATCATAAACATGCGAGTCTCGTGGCCCTCATGCACAAAACCAAACTTTTCATACAGATGGATCGCGGGCAGGTTGTCTACCCGCACCTTCAAGTTCACCTTACGGATCGCTTTAGTGTCTCGCGCCCATCCCACGAGACGGGCAAGCAGATGCGAGCCCACCCCCTGTCCCCAATATTTCTTAAGGACCGACATCCCGAACTCACCAGTATGAGCCAGCCGTGGGCGTTTACCGGGAATAAAAGTAATGGTTCCCACAATTTCACCAGCGGTCTCCGCGAGTAAAAATAGCGTTGTCGCGGAATTTAGAGCATCCTCAAGGATCTTGCGCTCCTGCTCTAGCGGAACTCCAAACTCCCCTCGACCAAAGGTGATGTTCTCGCTTTCACCCGCAACCTGATCAATATATATCAGGAGCTTCTCCGCATCCGCAGGTGTGGCCTCTCGCAAGGTGATCCCCTGACCATTCTTCAATGTCGATACAATCGTGTCCATGCAAACCTCGCTAAAAACATGTATTGATTAACGACGTGAAAACCAGGGATCTCGCTCACGGGGCAGACCAAACCAGGCATCGTCACAGACCTGGAGCTCGTCGGCGTCCAGCTTTAGATCCACCCCTTTCAAGCTGTCCTCCAACTGTTCTGGACGGCTGGCACCCAAGATCGCGCTGGTGATCCCAGGCTGTTGCAGTGCCCAGGCCAGAGCAACATGTGTCAGGCTTTTGCCGCGAGCCTCAAAGAAATCTCCAAGCGTCTCTACACTATTGAAAACCGCGTCATTCCAGTAGCGACGCTGATACATCTCTCCTGAATTCTTCAGGCCAAACCGCGTCCCCGTCTGCACCTCGCGCTGCTGCCGATAGCGACCCGTGAGCATTCCTCCCGCTAATGGGTTGTAGACAATCATCCCAACATTATGGGCCTGACAGAGAGGAACCAACTCATCTTCAATCATTCGGAAAAGCAGATTGTAGCGCGGCTGGACGCTCTCGAAGCGTGCAAGATGCAGGCTCTCACTGGTCCAGAGCGCATCAGCTAACTGCCACGTGGGAAAATTAGAGCAGCCAATATAGCGAACCTTCCCTGATTGCACCAGTGTGTTGAGGGCCTCAAGCGTCTCCTCAATCGGCGTAGTGGGATCGGGCCAGTGAACCTGGTACAGATCTACATAATCTGTTTGAAGGCGGCGCAGGCTCTCCTCACAGGCTCGTAAAATGTGTTTGCGGCTCAGCCCCTGATCATTGGGACCTGTCCCCACCGCCCCCGCACATTTGGTCGCCAGAACAATCCGCTCGCGGGCCTGCCGCTCTTTTAGCCATGCCCCTACAATCTCCTCAGTGCGACCCACCTGATCTGGATCAGATCCTAAGGGATAGATATTCGCGGTATCAAAAAAGCTGACGCCACCCTGTTCGGCCCTGTCCATGATCTCAAACGAAGTTGCTTGATCAGCCTGATTGCCAAAAGTCATGGTTCCCAGACAGATCTCGCTGACCTTGAGGCCGGTGCGACCCAGTTGTTTCACTTGCATAACAGCTCTCTTTCTCAAGAAATAACAACCCCTTTTTGGGAAAGGTTCTCTTTATTGTTTCACGAAGAACAGAGATAGCGCAAGTCAGAAATATCGTCAAATGGTCATAACTCAGCAAGGAAGCGAGAAAATGGAATATTGTTCTGACATTATGAGTTTTTATAGACAAAGGAGAATTTTTACGATGAGCAACTTTACAGAAAAAGAGATTGAATATCTTAATTCACAGCGTCTGGGCCGCATGGCAACGATCAATAAAAAAGGCGAGCCCCATGTGGTGCCAGTCGGCTTCCGTTATAATCCTGAGGCCGACAGCATTGAGATCGGAGGACACAATTTTGGCAACAGTGTGAAGTACAAACAAGCTGTTAATAACAAAAAAATCGCGTTTGTCGTGGACGATGTGCTTCCGCCCTGGGAACCAAGGGGGATAGAGATTCGTGGTGAAGCGGAGCCAATCACTAGTAGCGGAGATAAGATCACGCCCGGCTTTGATGATGCAATGATCCGCATTCGCTCCGAACGGATCGTTGGCTGGGGCCTGGATACCGACGCGTTTCACCCTCATGCTCGCTCAGTAGAATAGCAGCGATTTCAGATGATACCTGAGAGGTATCATCTGACCTTTTTGTGCTTCTGACATGATAGCCGGGGAAAACCGCGAGATTAGTTGTCTCCAAAAGATGGTGTTGGCGCGTGTATGAGGAAGCGGGAACCTTCAATTGAATTGACGTACATTATATGGGATAGGGTATAGTAGTTGTGGTTGTAAGATCAGTTCTATTAAGAAAGAAGGGAACACTATGAGTAACGATTTTGAACAGCGCGATAGCAGCGATAGATACGATAATGAAAATCGTGAGCGCCGTAAAGATGGTGGATTAGGCGGGGCTTTGGAAGGAGCAGCGCGGAAAGCATTCGGCGGCAATAACGATCCCAACCAGCAGGATGGTTTCCTGGGCCAGGGTGGGTCGGACCCCAACCAACAGGGTGGCTATGGTGGACAGGGCTATAACGATCCCAATAACCAGTATGGCAATCAGCAACAGGGTGGCTATAACGATCCCAATAATCAATACGGCAACCAGCAACAGGGTGGCTATAACGATCCCAATAATCAGTACGGCAACCAGCAGGGCGGATCTAGCGAGAAACGTGAGCGCAAGCACCATAACCGCGACGAATATAGTGATAACCAGAGCAGCTCTGATAACACCCAGGATAGCTTCTAAACCCGTGCTATAAATAACAAAAGGGTTATAGATCTAGCTTTAATTACCAACTATAACCCTTTTGTGGCGAAAGAATTATTTTTCTAGAGGAAGTCCGGCTGCCTGCCAGGCTTTGGTCCCCCCATCAACATTGATGACATTGGTAATCTTCTGCTGCTTTAGAAAATTCTGCGCATTTTTACTCCGTACACCACTCTGACAGATGAGCAGGACCGGTACATCCCGGCTAATCTCATTGATCTGCGCTGGCAAATTGCTTAAGGGGATATTTTTAGCTCCTTGAGCATGACCACCGGTATACTCATAAATTTCACGGACATCGACAAGCTGCGCCCCTTGCTGCTCTCGTTCGCGCGCCTCCTGAACAGTAATATGATCTGGCAATTGATCGTTTGTGTTTTCCTCAGACATGGATCTTACTGGCTCCTTCTCTAAAATCGTAAGATTTTTTTTTACTGTACCCCGAACAGGCCGCTAAACGCAAGCTTTCACATATATTTGTTCAGGATTGACCCACCAGAAATATTCAGATCAGATTCACGCTAAAAACATCGGGCTTATCCCGATACGTGAGTGCAAATGATTGTTCTCTGCTGACCCGTAAGGTATGCTTACTTGAGAAAAGCTCTTACCAGAAGTAGATGGATATGCATAGTGAAGAACAGACCAGGATCAATCAAGAGCTCCCTCCCGATCAGGGATCGAGGCAGAGTTTTAGAAGTTCTGGGCGTGTTTACCCGACTGGGCCTCACTTCTTTTGGGGGCCCGATCGCTCATCTCGGCTATTTCCGAGAAGAGTTTGTGGTCCGGCGCAAATGGGTAGATGAGCAGACCTATGCCGATCTGGTTGGGCTCTGCCAGTTTCTTCCCGGTCCCGCCAGCAGTCAGGTTGGGATCTCTATGGGTATTATCCGGGCCGGCCTCTGGGGAGGTCTGGCCGCCTGGACCGGTTTTACGCTCCCCTCGGCGATCGCCCTGACGCTTTTTGCCTACGCTACCACTACCCTTCAGGGAACAGTGAATGCCGGCTGGCTACATGGGTTAATGGTAGTCGCGGTCGCGGTTATCGCTCAGGCCATCTGGGGCATGGCTCGCACGCTCTGCCCAGATAGGGTTCGGGCAACTATCGCGCTCCTGGCCGCGACCGTCGCCCTGCTCTGGACGGCTGGGATCGGACAGGTAATCATTATCGCGGTCGCTGGGCTAATCGGCTGGTGCTTTCTACGCCTGGAAGAGGAGCAGAAACAGCTCTATCAACCCCTCCCAATCCACATCCCTTATCCCCTCAGTCTGAGTTGCTTAACTATTTTCGGTACGCTGTTAATTCTCTTACCATTGATCAGCCAGATTGCTCCCTGGCACCCCCTCGCTCTATTTTCGAGTTTCTATCGTAGTGGCGCGCTGGTCTTTGGAGGTGGGCATGTAGTTCTGCCACTATTACAGAGTAGTGTAGTAAATTCAGGCTGGGTAAGTGATAATCAGTTTTTAGCGGGATATGGAGCGGCGCAGGCGGTTCCCGGCCCACTCTTCACCTTCTCGGCCTTTCTGGGAGCAGTTGAGAAACCCACCCCAAATGGCTGGCTGGGGGCGACGATCGCTCTGGTTGGGATCTTCCTACCATCATTTCTACTAGTAATCGGCGTTTTCCCTTATTGGAATACCCTACGCAATCAGAACAGCTTTCAAGCTGCCTTACGGGGAATCAATGCGGCGGTTGTCGGTATTTTGATCGCGGCCCTCTATCAACCAGTCTGGACCAGTGCTGTGAAAACTCCCTACGATTTTATTCTGGCACTTATCAGTTTTGGGCTACTGGTCCTATGGAAATATCCCCCATGGCTGGTGGTACTTTTCGC
>CAXTTV010000284.1:0-4640 GCA_964247295.1 uncultured Ktedonobacteraceae bacterium
CCCGACGTTGCTTCTCCTTCAATGATACTGTTTGCATAGTCCTCACCTCGCTTCATGCGTTCCCAGGCACCATTGTCCAAAACCTTGGGTAAAATTATGACTGACGCGCTTCTTTAGAAAATTCGTGGTCTCCACCATGACTATTTAGTCAATATTTTATGCAATGCGTTACATATTTGTCAAGATATACAAATATAAGCTAGAAACCAAAATATCTTCCAGATCAGCTACAATTATAGTAGTTTGTAACGTTGTTATAATCAGGAGCATGTATATGAGCAAGCAAGAATTCTCAGTATCTCGAACTATGGATGGACAGCCGGAGAAATTTTACTCATTGATTGCGGATTATAAAGAATCCCATCCGCTGATCCTACCGCCACAGTTTCTTAGTGACCTTACTGTTGAAGAGGGTGGCTATGGAGCCGGTACAATTATTCGTTTCAAGACCCATCTACTGGGCAGAAGCTTTCCCACTCGGGGAATAGTTAGCGAGCCCAAACCTGGTAAGGTGATACTGGAGGAATATCCGGATCAGGGGCTGGCTACGAGCTTTACGGTGAGGGCGGTCAACGCTTCTCGGACCCAGGTCACGATTACAACGCGCTGGCAACCTTCTCGCAATCCTTTGCAGAGGCTGTTCCAGGCATTATTTCCAAAAATTTTGCGCAGTCCTTACCAGACAGAGCTACGTCGCCTGGATATTCTCGCGAACAGGGGCACACAAGCTCTTGCGAGTTCATAAGCTCTACTACTATAGTAGTACAACAAACAATAAGAAAGGGCTATCGTATGTCAGATTCACAAAATGCTGCTGCCAGTTTATTCACCGGTTCTTTTCTCCTTGTTACGCTCCTTATTGGCGTTGCGTCTATCGTATTAGCGGTTGTTATTTACTGGAAAATTTTCTCTAAGGCCGGCTATAATGGAGCGATGGGCCTCCTGATGTTTATTCCGATTGCAAACTTTATTGCTATTCTTATTCTGGCTTTCGGTGAGTGGCCGATCCATCGCGAACTGAACGATCTGCGGGCGCGCGCAGGCATGGGTGGTAACATGGGTATGGGCGGTGGACAACCCTATCCTCCAAACCGCTAAATAGACTGACATCTCTCTAGAGGCAAAACAAGTGGCTCTCAACCTTGGAGATCACTTGTTTTTTATTCCCCAAATCTATATAATCCTACACAGATCGTTGGGGAGCAAAATTTGTAAAGGGGGATCTTATACGATGCCTAAACGTACTTCTCGTCGCGTTTTCTGGTCACCGGAGCACCAGAGTTACCTGCTCTCAACGGCTGATCTTCACAAAATCCTCCTATCCGAGAGTAAAGATGCCTGGTTACGCTGGCTTGGGGAGCATCGCAGCTTTGCATTTGATGGGCGCTCCGGTCATCTTAATCTGTTGAAGGAGAGGCGTGGTCCCAACAATGATGGCTACTGGTACGCCTATCAACGCACAAAAAGCGGTATGTTTAAACGTTATCTCGGTCGGGATCAGCAGGTCCATCTGGCCGATTTAGAGACGCTCGCCACCTCCCTAAACCAACCAGGTTTAGATCTCTCTGAGCAAAATCCGACGCCGAAACGTATTTCTGAGTCCGCTTCTCTGGCAATCAGTCCGTTACTGATGCCGAAGCTTCAGCTTCCCCGTGTACAAAGCTCTCTGCTCCCTCGCGCCCATCTGCTTGATCTACTGGATCATGGTTTAGAGCACAGGTTGATTCTAATTGCCGGGCCGGCTGGTTATGGAAAAACAACGCTGGTCGTCCAGTGGATTACGGATCGCAGCACCAGCGCCGCTTTCCCATGGGTGACCTCCCTGAATCTCGACGAGGAGGATAACGATCCTATTCGCTTTTGGCGCTATATGATTGCCGCCTGTCAGCGTCTTAATCCTGATATTGGTCAGGAGGCTCTCGATCTGCTGCTGGCCCACCGTCTCCCTCCGTTTAAACCATTGACGTTGATGCTGACCTCTTTGATTAATGATTTAAGCAGGCTTGAGCATCCTTGTATGCTCATTCTTGATGATCTGCATGTGCTCGATCATCCTCAAGTAATCCAGACCCTGCTTTTTTTCCTGGACCACCTCCCAAATTCCCTTTATATGGTAATACTAGTCCGAGGTGATCCTCCTTTCTCTGTGGCTCGTTTGCGGGCTCACAATGCCATTTTTGATATTTATCCACCACATCTGGGCTTCTCTTTCGAGGAGACACAGGCTTTTTTTGAACAAAAACTGCCCTTTACGCTTTCAACAAAAGTTCTGCGACAGATCCATGAACGTATGGATGGATGGCCCGCTGGCCTTCGTCTGTTTGAGCGTGAACTCCACTGGTCTAACAATACACAGGATATTGAACAGCGCCTCTCGGCCTTTACTGGCGGTTATTGGAGCATTCAAGAATATTTTCTTACCGAAATCCTCCAGACTTTACCACAGGATCAGCAGGAGTTTCTGCTTCAAAGTACAGGGCTACCCCGCATCAATGCCCCGCTCTGCGATGCGATTATGGAACGCACAGATAGTGTTCAACAGATCGCTGCTCTGCGCGGCAGTGATCTCTTCCTCATCCCTCTGGATGGTAGAGGCAACTGGTCGCGCTACCATTCTCTTTTCGCTGAGGCGGTGCAGCGAGAAGCTTATAGACGCCTGGGAGAGGATCGCTTACGCCAGATCGCTCTCCAGGCCTCCCTCTGGTACGAAGCTTATGATCTGCTAGAAGAAGCGATCGAGACCGCTCTTAGTGCAGTCCACCTTACTCGCGCTGTGAGCTTACTAAAGCGGCTCATAACGGATAGGCGGCTGGGAAATGTGTTTTCTCAACCAGAGCTCTATCGACTTTATGGGTGGCTAAACAACCTCCCACAGTCAGATCTTGAGGCTCAACCCGATCTCTGTTTGCAGTATGCTCTGATCTTACTGTATGTGATGATGGATAACCTTCCAGATCTAAATAAAAAAGAAAAGATACTACATCTGCTTCAGGTGGCCGAACAACAATGGCGGGATACCAATAATATGGCGAAGTTGGCTGAGGTGTTTGCATTCCATGCGCTTCTGGCTCGGCAAGAAGGGAAGATGCTTCAGGCAGTCACCTGGGCTAAACAATCACTGGCCTGGCTCCCCCCTGATGAAAAAAGCTGGCGCAACCTTAGCCTGACGGTTGTGGGGATGGGCGAGGCTGTGGATGGCGATCTCTCTATCGCCCGCGAGACGCTTTTCGAGGCCTTACGCGTCTGTGAACAAATAGGCAATTGGGTGTATCTACGCGCGATTAAGGGGATGCTAAGCTGGGTATACCTGGAGGCTGGCGAGCTTCAACATGCCTACGAACAGTTCCGTACGATTCAAGCAGAGGCCCGTATACAAGAAGATTATGATGATATTTCACGCACCCAGTTGGGAATGGCCCAGATCTTTTACGAGTGGAATATGTTGGGGGAAGCTCAGCAGGCTGCTGAAGAAGGATTAAAGATCGGCGAGCAGATGCAAATTGAGGAGATTCGCGCACGGGCAGCTATCCGTCTGGCTCTCATCGAGGCGGCTTCAGGCCAAGCCGCTGAGGCTCAAAAGCGGTTGTTGCGCTGGCAGGCGCGCGCTTCAATGCCAACAACACCTATCGCATATCAACTCTCTCGCGAGATCGAGATAACACTCCTTTTACTACAAATAGGCTCTGGTGAGACTGCGATCGCAGAACGATGGTTCTTACAAAACGCTTCTCAGGCTACGACACTTCCCTTAAATCATCAGCAACGCGAACGGTTACTGCAATCCAGACTCTTATTACATCAACATCAGGTTCTTCCCGCAATTGCATTGCTAGAAGATCTATTTGGAGAGGTTTCTCGCTCTCATCATCTCTATTTCAAACTTCAGATTCAAGTTGTCCTGCTTCGGGCCTATACACAACAGGGCCTTACTCCCAAAGCCCGCAAGCATCTACGAGAGGTGCTTACAGCGGCACGCGGCGAGAACTACCTTCGCCTCTTTCTCGATGAAGGATTCGAGATGCAGAAGATCCTCCAACATATGCTCCCATACCTTCATCAATCCGACTCGCTCACCTACGTTGAAGCTATCCTCAAGGCATTCACTCATGAACCCACCGCTTTCAAGAATGGTCCAGCGATCGCTATCCGTTCAGCACCCCTTTTTTTGAGCCCTCAAGAGCGGAGGGTGCTGCGCTTGCTTGCCGCTGGCAATACGAATCATGAGATCGCTCAGGAACTGGTAGTCTCTGTGAATACCGTACGCACGCAGGTCCAGAGCATCTACCGCAAACTGGATGTGAAAAATCGGATTGAGGCCAGTGCGGCAGCAAAACGCCTTACTTTAAACTGATTTCTCCTGCCTCCGATTAGATAATCATCTTATCAATCACTAGCATAGATGATGCGCACTCATCCTTTTTCAGAATATAGTCAGGATGTACAAAAACAAAGCATTGTTATCGGGAGATTTCATTATGAGTACATCCGGTGTTCCGCAATCAATGGACACATCTACGGCAGTGAAGAAAGCCCCAGGCCGAAAGGTGCTTCTCTTCCTGCTGGTGGTCACCCTCTTAAATACGATGGGGTTAACAATTATCAATCCTGTAGTGCCTTTTATGACACAGAGCCATCTCAGC
>CAXTTV010000285.1:0-4630 GCA_964247295.1 uncultured Ktedonobacteraceae bacterium
TCCACCGCCTGAAGGAGCCTTTTTTCTGCCACTGCAAAAAAATGAACTGCACCCGTGAAAAAAACGGGGCTTGCTTTCTTAACAGGGCATACTGTATACTTAACCTCAGAAGCTCAAACATTAGCAGAGCCAATCTGAGAAAGCTTGTTTTTTATGAAAGTCACAGATATTCCTGGAAAAAAACGTGGGCGCTATATTCCCCGCTACTATGTGTTCCGTGGCTTCCATTTGTCCACTTGCTACCCCTGAGCGTTTTTCACCCCCTATTCAGGCAACGCATGAGCAGGTAGGTATGCCCTGCCTCCTTCGCTTATAGCCTGCTTGCGTCTTTGCGCAAAACCTCTGCCGTCATCATCAGCCCTGATTTTCTTACTCACACTGGTGTTGACATCTATACAAGTATCCTATCCTGAAAGATAGTTTGCCGTTCTTATCCTGAGAATCGCACATCTTTCAGACCCTCTCTCACCACCACATGATGTTTTTGACATAATGTATGGAGTGCCATATACGGTCTGGCGCGGGAGATGAAATGCAGGAACCGTACTTTCCGAAAGGATTTTTATGAGTACCGATGGCTTACTCAAGGCCCTCAACGATTCCCAGAGATATCTAGAGTTTGTCCAGAAGCAGCAGCTTGATCGACAGGATGCGGAATGGTTAATTGACACCACCGTGAACAACTTTGCGAAATATTACAACAGCGGATTTATCGAGTACCGCAAATCGGTTGCTGAAGCTGGAGATTTTGCCGCAGTCGAGTGGACGGGGAAGGGAGCAACCTTCCGGGATGTATTGGGAAGAGAGTTCATCGACTCTCTTGGAGGCTTCGGGGTATTTAACCTGGGCTGGGCACATCCCAAGGTCGTGAGGGCCGTACAGGCACAGTTAGAGAAGAGCCCCTTGCCGACGCAGGAACTGCTAGATCCTTTGCGGGGGATGCTGGCCCATCTCATGGCGGAGATCACGCCGGGCGATATTCAATACAGCTTTTTTGTTGGCAGTGGAACTGAGGCTGTTGAGGGCGCGATGAAGATCGCCAAGCTCTATACACGCAAAAGTGGCTTTATCGCTGCCGTTCGTGGCTTCCATGGCAAGACAACAGGCTCACTCTCTCTAACTGGCAAAGCCATGTTCCGAAAGCCTGCCATGCCTTTGCACAATAATGTTTACCACGTCCCCTACGGCGATGCCGACGCGATCGAGCAGCAACTACAGGTGGCGCGTGAAGTTGGGAATGATATCGCAGCGGTAGTCATGGAGCCGGTACAGGGCGAGGCGGGAGCGATTGTTCCCCCCGATACCTTCTGGCCTCGTTTGCGGGCATTATGCGATGAATATGAAGTCCTATTGATCGCCGATGAGGTGCAGACCGGCATGGGACGAACCGGTAAGCTTTGGGGTGTAGATCACTGGGAAGTCGTGCCGGATATTATGACCTCAGCCAAAGCCCTGGGCGGCGGTGTGATGCCGATCGGTGCCTTTATGGCGAACGAAAAGATCTGGAGCGTCTTTAATAGCAATCCTTTTATCCATACCTCAACCACTGGAGGCAATCCGCTGGCCTGTGCCGCCGCGATCGCCGCGATCAATGTCACCTTAGAGGAGCATGTTGCTGAGCAAGCGGCTGAGAAGGGCGACTACTTTATTCGTGCCCTGAACGGTTTGGCCGCGCGCTACTCTGACATCTTCACTGGAGTCACCGGAAAGGGCCTGCTGATCGGTATGCACTTTGTGGACGATGAGATTGGCTATGCGGTCTCCTCCGGCCTGTTTAAGCGCAACGTCCTAATCTCCGGGACCTTAAATAACTCTCGTGTGATCCGCGTGGAGCCACCGCTGATAATCACCTATGAAGAGATCGACACGATTTTGAACCGTCTGGAAGACACCTTGCGAGAGCTTTGTGGTTCCTCACCGGCGTCGACATTAGATCAGGCTCCGCCAACTGTGGATGGTGGGAGCGCTGTCGCATAAGATCAGAAGAGGCCTGTTATGCATATTCTGGTGCTGGGTGGTGCGGGCGCAATGGGCCGCATCACTATGCGAACATTGACCGAATATTCCGATATCGCGCGGATCACCCTGGCCGATTATCAGGAGGAGCGCGCCCACGAGGTAGCCTCAGCTCTAAACGATAGCCGGATCGTGGTCAGGCAGATCGATGTGAACAATAAAGAGCGTCTAGTTGAGTTTTTATGCGATGTGGATGTAGTGCTAAATGCGGTCGATTATGTCTTTAATCTGCTGGTCTTGCAAGCCTGCATTGACGCCAGAGTGCATTATGCCGACCTTGGCGGCCTTTTCCATATGACGCGGCGGATGTTGGAACTGCAAGAGCAGGTAGAGGCGGCTGGCATCACCGCGATCCTGGGGATTGGTGGGACGCCGGGGATTACCAATCTCCTGGCGCGTGCCGCTGTAGATAAGTTGGAGCGGGTTGAGAGCCTGAAAGTTCAACTGGGTTGTGGCGATTTCACCCCTTCAACTCTGCCCCTGGTTGCTCCATACTCAATCCGTACGATTCTGGACGAGTTTACACGTGAGCCCCAGGTTTTCGAGAAGGGCACATGGCAGCCACAGGCACCGCTCTCAGGTGAAGAGGAAATGATTTTTCCTCTGCCTGTAGGTCGGGCAACCGCCGTTTACTCGTTGCACTCCGAATGCGCCACCTTTCCCCTTTCTTTCCGAGAAAAGGGGATTGAATATGTTTCCTTTAAGATCGCCTTTCCGCCTGAGTTTATGCAGCGGCTCAAATTCTTAGTGGATCTTGGACTCGGAAGCGCTGAGTCACTTGCGGTGAAGGGTGCAGAGGTCTCGCCGCGCGAAGTATTAGCCAGCCTGCTGGACAAAATGCCTGTTGAAGAGGTGGAACCCGCTGATTGCGATGTTTTGCGCGTGGTCGCCTCCGGTTTTCGTGAGGGCCAGCCCCTGGAGATTACCAATCAGATTGTTGTGTTACCGTACAAACGTTGGGGTGTCAGTGCCGGAGCCCTGGATACAGGTGTTCCGCTGGCGATTGCCGGACATATGCTGGCAACCGGCGAGATCAGTCGGCGGGGAGCCCTGGGGCCTGAGCTCTGTATCCCTGTGAGGCCATTCTTTCAAGAGCTGGCTCGTTACGATATGTGCGCGACCGAGACCAGTACCATCCCACTCTTCTAGCAAGATAGCGTATTTGGGTCCTGAGTATACGTCTCTCTATCTATAAAGGGGGCTGTAATGACCGACTATAAACTGTTAATCAATGGAGAACTTGTAGGCAGCCAGAGCGGGAAGCAGGTTGAGAATCTGAATCCCGCGACCGGTGAATCGATTTCGTTAGTTCCGCAGAGCTCGGTTGCGGATGTGGATCGCGCTGTTACTGCGGCCCGAGAAGCGTTTGAAGATGGCCGCTGGTCCCGTCTGCCGCATGGTGCTCGGGCTGCGTCTTTAGAAAAGCTCGCCTCTTTGCTGGAAGAGCATGCCGATGAGATTGCCACCCTGGAGTCGCAGGATGCCGGTAAGCCGATCAAGTTAGCGCGCGACAGCGATGTGCCATTCGCCATCGACAATCTCCATTTCTTCGCGGGCGCGGCTCGGCACCTGGGTGGTTCAGCCGCCAGCGAGTACTCTGGTGGGCATACCAGTATTATTCGACGGGAGCCTGTCGGTGTTGTGGCCTCACTTGCCCCCTGGAATTATCCATTTATGATGGCGATCTGGAAGATTGGACCGGCCCTGGCCGCTGGCAACACCGTTGTCCTTAAGCCCTCGGTAGAGACGCCGCTCAGTACCTTAAAGCTGGGAGAGCTGGCTCTAGAGGCCGGGATTCCCGCTGGTGTCCTCAACGTGATCACCAGTGGTCCAGGCGTTGCTCAGGCGCTCTCCAGCCATCCTGGCGTCAGAATGGTCTCCGTTACAGGGAGCACCGAGAGCGGTAAGCAGGTGATGCGGGAAGGCTCAGCGACGATTAAGCGAGTCCATCTAGAGCTTGGAGGAAAGGCCCCCTTTATTGTTTACGAGGATGCCGATCTAGAGGCTGCGGCCAATGGCGCGGTTGTTGGAGGCTTTGTTAATTGCGGTCAAGATTGTACAGCCGCTACTCGCATCTACGTACAAGATCGAGTGTATGATGCCTTTTTGCAATCGCTATTGCAAAAGGTGCGCCAGATCCGCGTTGGCGATCCTGCTAGTGAAAAGACTGATATGGGACCGCTCATCTCAGTAAATCAGCGGGATACTGTTGAAGGCTTTGTTGAGCGGGCCCTGCGCGATGGCGCGAATATCTTGACCGGCGGTAAGCGGAGTGCGATTTCCGGCTTTGAGAAGGGAAACTTTTTTGAGCCCACGATTATCGCGCAGGATCGCAATGAAGCGGAAATTCTTCAGAGCGAGGTCTTTGGTCCAGTGATTGTTGTCTCGCGCTTTAAGAGTGAAGACGAGGCGCTGCGCAAAGCCAATGATGTTGTGTATGGTCTGGCTGCCTCGGTCTGGACTCGCGATGTTTTCAAAGCGATGCGAGCGAGCAGTGCCCTTCAGTTTGGAACCGTTTGGGTAAATGATCACCTGCCTCTAGCCTCAGAGATGCCTCATGGCGGAGTTAAAGAGAGCGGCGTTGGAAAAGACATGTCCTTGTACTCTCTAGAGG
>CAXTTV010000286.1:0-4545 GCA_964247295.1 uncultured Ktedonobacteraceae bacterium
GATATGATTACTTCGCTAGAAAATGGCCGTGTAGATCCTCAACCCTATCACGTTCGCTTGCTTGCACGTGTTCTCAATGTTCCTCAGTTCGATCTTGTATCGTAATCTATAGCTAAAAAAGGGCCGACCTCTCTCAACCTACTTACCAGCTTCACTACTCAGACAATGGCCTATGGTCTTAATGAATGGCCCTCGCTTTCTCACCTTTAGCCTCAAAGGAGCTCTATCTTTCGCCGAATGTAGCCGGTCCTGCTGGAAGCCCTGACTAATGTTGATCCTCAGCTTGTTGACGATCCACAGGCAAAGAAAGCTGAGGATCAACTTCTCTTATGCGGAATGTAAAGCTACCTGTTTCTCAAAACTTTTAAAGAACTGTGTCAGAGCAGTTTTCAAAATGCCGCTCAGAATAACCTCTGGGGTCGCTGCGATCTTTCCACTAAGCTCCGCATTTCCATTGTAGGCCAGCAGGGTTCCATCAGTATCCTCTGCCAGCTTCACTGTGCAAGTGGCTTTGACGCGTCCATGGGCATTACTTGGTTCGGTAACATAGACGATATGTGAGGGGCCGGAGACCTCAATCGGGTTCAGGTAAATGGTATACGGACCTTTGAAGCCCGGCACGTTTGGAGTAAGCTTTAAGCGAATCTGCTGGCCTGTAGGGAGATTTTCACACTCAGCGCTTGTGCAGCCGGGAATGCTATTTTTCAGGATATCAGGATTGAGCAACGCGCTGAATACCCGATTTCGTGTGGCTTTAATCTTCTGTGTTCCTTTGACTTCCATCAAATCTTTCCAGATCAGCCTCTTGTTGAGCGCAGATCTTACCCCTTTCTAACACTACAACCTGTCTTCCCAAAAATGTAGGATTCTGCTGATACCCCTATGATTTGTCAGTGACCAATCAGAAAGTTCAATCAGTAAATTCATACACACGAATTATACTATGGAACACTTCATACTTGAATACCAGTAAATACGTATCTATTGAGCTATAAAGAAAAGGTGTTGGCTCTATTAGGGCCAACACCTTTTCTTGTCTGTAAGTTTACGTCTAGCGTGAAGCCCCAGCGAGGGCCGCCGCGATAACTGCGCCCAGCACAAGGAAAAGCACACATCCCAACACAACCGCAATAATTACTGGCAGAAGAACAACCAGCGTGGCTTTTCCACCGCTTAAACGATGGACTGCCTGGATTGAGAAGACTTCGAGAACGATACCATAAATGCTCAGTGCTGCACCAAGCAGGCTGCCCAGGACAGGAATAATACCTAGCAGGGTACTAACAGTGGTAATCGGCACATAGTACAACAGGTAGGTGTAACCCTGTCTCAGGAATGTTCCCTGGCCCCCAAAGGCTTTGGCAATCAGGTAAGTGATTCCCTGGCCGATGAAGAAGCTGATCGGGATACCGAGGATCAGGCTAAAGGAGCTGCCAGAAGTCGTGTTCCGCAGGTTCTCGTATTGTATGGTTGATAGGCCGCCAATGTTTGGAATGAGCGTGCTATTAAAACGTAAGGCTAGATAGCCAAAGAGCGAGACGAGAACTGCCAGGATCAGCAACTGTACCCAGACAATATTCCAGGCCGCTTTGCCCTGCTCTTCGTCAAAGGTCTGTAGAGAAGGCTTAGTCAGCGTTTTGATATACTGTTGGGGCAGCTCACCTACCGCCTGACCAAGTGGTCTTGGTGCTTGAGGAGCGAAGCCATGATTGGGCTGTTGACCATAGCCGGGTGTGGACCCCACATACTGAGTCGGATTGGGAGTACCATATGGGTTCTGGGGCGCATTATATGATCCTTCAGGATTTCCTCCCTGAGGAGAATTGGGATCGTAGGACATGGAGTGTTCTCCTTCTCTTTTTACAAGGAAACGAAATAATTGTGATAAAGCAAAATTGTCCAGAGTGATCCTTCTTTTTTGTCCAATCACTAAGGTCATTTACTCAAGAATGAGTATCCAATATTGTGTACGGTTACCAAGCAATTTTGTTGTATATTAGATTAATATAATACGAACGAAGTATTTGATCTTTAATCCTTTGTCATGTAACCCTTTCTACTTGCATAATCATGAACCCGTCTCGTATAATGGCGGGAGATTATTTTAGATGGTCTCAAACCATCTTTACAGGGATAAAACAGCGTTGTTTTCGACCTGGCTCGCGCTTTTTCGCAATGGAACGTGCCAAACAAAGGAGTTCGGGATGTTTTTTCATGCGCCATCTGGCAACAAATATCAGGGTTATACGTTGTATCCATGCTCTTTGCCTGCCGTTTGTATTTTTCCTCCTTATGGCGCTTCCCTGTTTTGCGCGTCTCATTTCTCCCCTTTCCTCTCTACTTGCTTATATAAAAGGAGCCTTCCACATGTCTGATCAGGATTTTATGCCGATACAAAATTTTGATTATGTTGAGTTTTATGTTGGCAACGCTAAACAAGCTGCGTTCTATTTTAATCATGGTTGGGGCTTTACTCCGATCGCTTATGCTGGCCTGGAGACCGGTCTACGGGATCACACCAGTTATGTGCTGGAGCAGGGGAATGTCCGTTTTGTGGTGACTTCTCCTTTAGGTGCCGAGGGCGATCTGGCTGAGCATGTGAAGCGCCATGGGGATGGCGTGAAGGATATTGCTTTGCGCGTAGAGAATGCTGAGCGCGCCTATCACGAGGCGACCAGTCGTGGAGCAAATGGGGTGATGGAGCCCACGATCCGTAAAGATGGTTTTGGTCAGGTGAAGCTGGCGTCGATCGCGACCTATGGTGATACGATCCATACATTTGTGGAGCGTCAGGATTACAAGGGGGCCTTTCTCCCCGGTTTCCGCGAACTGAAAAGCGATGTGGCCCGGCGCGCCCGCCCGGCTGGTTTAGCCGCGATCGACCATATTGTGGGCAATGTTGAGCTTGGCAAGATGAATGAGTGGGTTGGCTTTTATGAGCGCGTGCTGGGCTTTACACAGATGCAGCATTTCGATGATCGCGCGATCAGTACAGAGTATTCGGCGTTGATGTCCAAGGTGATGCAGAATGGTAGTGGCCGCATCAAGTTCCCGATCAATGAGCCGGCCCAGGGCCGCCGTAGATCGCAGATCGAAGAGTATCTTGATTTCTATCTCGGGCCGGGCGCTCAGCATATCGCGCTCAATACAGATGATATTATCACAACGGTTCGCGGCCTGATGGATCGCGGTGTCGAGTTTCTTTTCACTCCCGGCACGTACTATTCGGAGATCAAGCAGAAGATCGAGGAGATCGGTCTGCATGTGAGTGAGGATCTCAAGCAGCTTGAAGAACTGGGTATTCTGCTGGACTATGACGAGGAAGGGTATCTACTTCAGATTTTCTCAAAGCCCGTTGTGAATCGTCCAACCGTCTTCTTTGAAATTATTGAGCGCAAGGGGGCCCGAGGCTTTGGCGAGGGCAATTTTAAGGCGCTATTCGAGGCTCTGGAGCGTGAGCAGGAGCTGCGAGGTAATCTATAATGAAGCTACTGACTTTCCGCTCGTCCGGGCGAGAGACGCAGGCTGGAGTGTTGCAGGGGAAGCAGGTGATCCCGCTTCCCTATGCGACGCTACTTGAGCTGTTGCATGATCCCCAGGGGCTGTCGGCGGCGTCCGATGCTTTGAAGGGAGCTCTGGTAACGGCGGGCCATCCCCAGCCTCTAAGTAATCTTACCCTTCTGGCTCCGGTCCCCGAGCCGCCGACGCTTCGAGATTTTTACGCTTTCGAGCAGCATGTCAAAGCTGCTCGCGCCACCCGCAATCTGGAGATAAGCCCTGAGTGGTACGAGATCCCGACGTTCTACTTTAGCAATACCAGCGAGATCTACGGGACGGGCCAGGATGTACCATATCCCGAGGGATCGGAGGAGCTGGATCTGGAACTGGAGATTGCCTGTGTGATCGGTCGGCCCGGCAAGAATATCCCGGTGGAAGAGGCGGCTGATTATATCGCAGGCTACACGATTATGAACGATTGGAGTGCTCGCGATTTCCAGCGCAAAGATATGATGCTGAATCTTGGTCCTGGTAAGGGGAAGGATTTCGCAACTTCGCTGGGTCCTTTCTTGGTGACGCCAGATGAGCTGGTGAGCCACCGTACGGGAAGTGGGGCCAGCGAGCGCTATGACCTGACTATGCTGGCCCGTGTGAATGGTCAGGAGATCTCGCGTGGAAATTTCAAAGATATCTATTATAGCTTTCCCCAGATGATTGCGTGGGCGTCGCGCAATGCTCGTTTGCGGCCCGGCGATGTGCTGGGCTCGGGGACAGTGGGAACAGGGTGCTTGCTAGAGATTGGTACAGGGGTCCATCCCTGGTTTCGGAAGGGAGATCTGCTGGAACTGGAGATTGAGGGCCTTGGAATTCTGAGAAATCGCGTTGTCTAGTCTTTGAGGGAGGCTCTCTATGCCGAGTTATCACCGTTTAGGCGAGATCCCGCCGAAGCGTCACACCCAGTTCCGCAAACCTGATGGGTCTCTGTACTCAGAGGAGTTGTTTGGGACCGAGGGCTTCTCCGGCGATGCTTCTATCCTCTATTACCAG
>CAXTTV010000287.1:0-4539 GCA_964247295.1 uncultured Ktedonobacteraceae bacterium
GATATTCTGATGAATATTACTGAACTTAATCAGGCCGACTACTGCTCTCGTCAATATTTGCTGCAACGGCTGGTCCCCTCGACATTTAAACCAGCAAAGGCGATCGAGGGGAACCTGATCCATACGAGCTTTAAGGAGCTTTTGAAGGCGCATGGACGCAACAAACAATCTGGTGGAGATGCTCGCCAGACGCTCCAACATCACTTTGAGAAAGCTCTAAAAAAAACATCTTTTGATCTGGCGCTCTCCAATGTTTCGGAAAAACAGCTTCAGGAGGAGGTGGGCCCTCATCTGGAGAGCCTCGCCAACTGGTTTGAGCAACAAAGCTCGACGCTCTGGGATTTTGATCAGGAGGTCCGGGCGGAAACCTTTTTGCTGGCTCCTGAACTGGGCCTGCGCGGTCGGATGGATCTTTTCTGGCAGAACCGGGATCGCAATTTGCTGGAGCTTAAAACGGGGGCTCCCGGCGATGATCTGCCGCGCTCCAGCCATGTCTGGCAGGTAAAGGGGTATCATGCGCTATTGACGGCCCGTCGCCAGCCTCGCATGCGCAACGCCCGAGCAACGCTGGTCTATAGTGGCACACCCGGTCTGGCTCAGGGATTTGGCATCCCTTTTAATATTCGCGAGCTTCAGAAGGTGATCGAGCGCCGCAATCTGCTGGTGCTTATGCATCTAACTGGCGCTCCTCCGATGGCCCCCGGCCCTCAACGCTGCAACCGCTGCGCGATGCTGGATCGCTGCTTCAGCACCTCTCAGATGCTGAACTGGTCCCCGCCTGCTCCAGATCCCGAGGTCCTGGAAGCCCGAATGCAGCTTGAGCCCTCGGCCTTCGCTCCACCGGATCAAAGCGATGGCCTTTTCTTAAGCGAATACTACCGCCTGCTCCAGATGGAGGAGCGCGAAAACGATAGGCAACTTGAGAACCTCTGGAAGCTGCCTATCGAGGCCCGACTGGCCCTGGGCCGAACGATCGCGAACCTCCGTCCGTTGGACGAGCCTCTTTTCGATGAGGAGACCAACGATGTCACACAGCGCTTCTCGTGCGAGAATACTTCCGAGTTGCGGGTCGGCGATGAGATCCTGCTGAGCAATGAACGCGGCCCAATTGAGGGCGAGGTAGTCACAGGCACGATTACAGGGATTAGCACTCGCGAGGTCACGGTCTGGACGCCCGAACCTCTGGACAATCCCCGAATCATTGATCGCTACGATACTGATATAGTGCATGTGCGTACCCTACAAAATCTGGTCCGCTGGCTCCGGGCCGATCCCCACCTGCGCGCCCTGGTGACGGACAATACTCCACCGCGCTTTACGGATCGCCAGATTACCCCCGCCCCCGATTTCAATGAGCAGCAGAATCTGGCCCTGCAACGCGCACTTCAGATGGAGGATTATCTGCTGATTCAGGGACCTCCGGGGACTGGAAAAACTAGCGTCATCGCGGAGATTGTCAAACGGCTCTGTGCCGACGGTCAAAAGGTAATGCTGGCCGCCTTTACAAATCAAGCGGTGGATAATATGCTGCGCCGGCTCTCGCATGAGGGGCTGAATGACTATCTACGTCTGGGACACGAACGCAGCATTACAGATGAAAATATCAAGCAGCATCTGTTCCAGCATCTGTGTGCCGGCAAAACAAGTACAGAAGAGGCCTATAGACTCTTGAGAGAGATGCCGGTGGTCGCCTCAACCACCGCGACCTGGTCCTCTGAGCGCTACGCCTTCCTCGCAGCCGAACGCCCTTCATTTGATGTCGCGATTATCGACGAGGCCGGTCAGCTCACCATCCCAGCCATCCTGGGGGCGCTCCGCTTCGCCAGACGCTTTATTCTAGTTGGGGATGAGAAACAGCTTCCCCCCCTGGTGCTGAGCAAAGAGGCCGCCACCGCCGGCCTCTCGCAATCCCTTTTCTCCAGGTTACATCAGCAGAATATCAGCTCTATTAGCAAGCATCCTGAGGCAATCAATGCAAGCGTTTCTCTTCGAGTGCAGTACCGAATGCACCAGACCATCTGCAACTACTCCTCTGGGCAATTCTACGCTGGAACCCTGGAGTCAGATCAATCGAACGCCACCAGAACCGTACGGTACCCTCTGCGAGTGCCACATACGGAACGCGAGGTTATTCTAAAAGCCCTGAACCCTAACCGACCTCTGGTCTTTCTGAATGTTCAGGACCCAACCGCGATCGAAGGATCGAAACAAAGCAATCGCGAGGCTGAAGCGGTCCGCGAGGTGGTCGCGGCAATGCTCAGGCGTGGCATACAGGAGGAAGAGATCGGGGTAATCGCCCCCTTCCGCGCTCAGGTCGCGAATCTGCGGCGCGCTCTATCCAGCCCGGAACCTGGTCTGGATTGGCCCAGCCTCTCCCCAGACACCTCCCTGCTCGTCGACACTGTAGATCGTTTCCAGGGAGGCGAGCGACCGATTATCTTCATCTCTTTTGCCACCCAGACCACACCTCAAAAAGATAGTCTGCTGCGCGAGTTCCTGACCAATCCCAATCGTTTGAATGTTGCCCTGACACGGGCTCAACGCAAGTTGATTCTGGTTGGCCCGGTCGAGGCATTACATCCACTACCATACTTTCAACAATTGATCCAGTATAGCCAGGAAATGAATACGCTATTTGATTTTTGATATCCATCGTGCGAGAGCTGTTTACAGCTTTATCGGGAACCAGAAAGCAGGGATAAGCTCTCGAACATGCTCACAACATCTCTTGTCATCAACTGACAAAACGGCTATGCTTGAGCCATCCATTGTGATTATCAACGAAGATGCAAAGGAAATAACATGTCTACAAGCAGGATACTCGTCGTTGGAAGCCTGAATATGGATCAGGTTGTGCGAGTGCCGCGTCTTCCCAAAATCGGTGAAACGATTCTGGGGGCGGGATCTCTTCAATTGGTGCCTGGGGGCAAGGGTGGCAATCAAGCCGTCGCAATTGCTCGGCTGGGAGGCCGGGTCTCCCTGGCCGGGCGCGTCGGCCAGGATCTCTTTGGCGAGCGCTTAACAAAGGCGGTTCAGGCAGACGATGTGGAAACCTCCCTACTGGCGATAGACTCGAAGGAGACAAGCGGAGTGGCCTTTATTTTCCTCACGCCCGAGTCCGATAATGCGATCGTAGTCGCGGCGGGAGCCAATATGCAGGTGGGGAAAGATCAGCAGCAGATGCAAAAGATCATTAGGGCAATCGGACAATCCAGCATGCTGGTACTGCAAATGGAGATCCCTCTGGAGACCGTAACGGCATTGATCAAAGAAGCCCATCAAGCAAAGGTACCAGTCATGCTCAATCTGGCACCAGCCCACGCCCTACCAAAAGAAACGTTGCAACAGCTCTCGATTCTGGTTGTAAACGAGAGCGAGGCCTCGCTCCTGAGTGGACAGAAAGTAGAGTCGATCGAGGACGCTCAAATTGTCGCCACGGTCCTGCATGAGCGTGGCATTGAAACGGTTGTGGTGACCTTAGGTCCGAATGGGGCCTTACTGGTCACACGTTCTGGACAAAATAAACCGCTCTCCATCCATCATCCATCCCCTCGGGTAACAGTGCAAGACACCACTGCCGCCGGGGATTGCTTTGTAGGAGCACTCGCCGTAGCTTTAAATGAGCAATTGGAACCCGCGAAGGCCCTGCGCTTCGCGATCGCAGCCGGTACGCTGAAAGTCACCCGTTTTGGGGCGCAGTCTGGCCTGCCAACCCGAACCGAGGTAGATGCATTTATGCGCTCCCATTAAAACAGGCGATACGCATAGCATTCTCTACTAGCCATGTGATATAATTGCCATATATAATTCCTACTATTCTACTAAGGTTTATTTAACAAAAGGAGTCCACCATGGCAGAGATAAATCGAGCGGAGGTCATGGACGCGCTACGAGAATGCTACGATCCGGAAATTCCCGTGAATGTTGTTGATCTGGGTCTAATCTATAATGTTGATCTCAATGATGATGCCGGGCGCGTAGATGTGACGATGACCTTGACCGCCCTGGGCTGCCCAATGGCTGGCGAGGTTGTCGACGACGTAACGATGCGCGTGGAGCAGGTTGAGCATGTTAAAGAGTGTAAGGTTGAGATGACCTTCGATCCCCCCTGGTCCCCAGATCGCATGACCGAAGATGCGAAATGGGAATTAGGCATGTTCTAGCGCCTTTCTTTCCTCCCTCCAAAAGCAGGACGGTCCGCCGCATATAGCCACCAGGTTGAGTGGGACGGGCCGTTTATGTTATCTTAGAGCAGGTATCT
Source organism: uncultured Ktedonobacteraceae bacterium (assembly GCA_964247295.1). Classification (GTDB taxonomy): domain Bacteria; phylum Chloroflexota; class Ktedonobacteria; order Ktedonobacterales; family Ktedonobacteraceae; genus CAXTTV01. The sequence goes on from CAXTTV010000287.1 coordinate 4,262, forward strand.
TTCCCGGTGATCCCACAATCAATTCGATAAAGACACAAAACTCTTTTTGATTTTTAATTAAGAAAAAAGCATGTTTTTGCGTGGTATTATCTAGATATGTACTGCTATATTCAGGAGGATAATGATGGCATTGGATGGACAGCAGCAAGATGGAAATATCCGGGCTCCCCTGGCAATTACGGCGGATGAGGCGCGGAATGGGACGTACCGACAACTCACACTTCAAGATGGTCGCACAGTTGGGGCAACCGTTCCCATGGGGGCCTACGAGGGTCAGG
>CAXTTV010000288.1:0-4532 GCA_964247295.1 uncultured Ktedonobacteraceae bacterium
GCTTTAAAGAGTCTGTTAAAGGTTTCTACCTTCGGATTTGCTAAACTCTCACTCTCAAAAATGAGTTCGACACATCTACCCACTAACACAGCCAGACACGTTGACAGCTCAAAGACATTCATTGAAACATCTGATGAGCCACCAAAAAGTCGGGGTGAACAAGGACCTTCAATCCCAACCTCAACGTATGCCGGTGTTCAAGTGGTAAATCAGAAAATGATGATTACTGAAGGAACACGCACCAAATCTACTCCTGAGCATCTTCAATTCCCTTCAGCGAGTGAGAAAGAGCTGCTCATATGGTTGGAGCGCGAGGCTCAAGAGCGGATACTACAATTTATTGGGATCGCTCTCGAAGAGGGGCAGTGGTCGCCGGAAATCATCTCTAAACTCTGGTTGGAACAAGATATCGTGCCATTTTTAACCAACAGGGTTGATGGAAAGCTGCTGGAAGAGGCACTTGAAAAGTTCAACCAGAATGATCTTGTACATCTCAATATTACCCAGGAAAATGAGGTAGTTCCGTCCGAGATCGTCACCCTAGAGGATTACCGATCCACCACGACACAGGAAGATTTCGCGCGCGTTCAAAAACTATCCAAAGCTTTCGCTGGCAAACGGTTGATCTTTATTAACGCAACCCCCCAGGGCGGCGGCGTCGCCTTGATGCGTCACGCCCTAATCAGGGCTTTCCGGTTACTAAATGTAGACGCGCGCTGGTATATTCTTAAGCCGGATCAGTCGGTCTTTAATATCACTAAGGCTTGTTTCCACAACGTGTTACAGGCTGTTGCTCAGCCAGATGTCATCTTAACCGATGAAGATATGACCCTCTACAATGCCTGGATCAAAGAGAACGTCAGCTTTCTGGAAGCAGCTTATAAACAGGCCGATGTTGTGGTGATCGACGATCCCCAACCCTGCGGCTTGATCCCTTATATTAAGCAGGCGAACCCCGCCGCGAAGATCATCTACCGCTCGCATATTCAGATTGTAGGCAGCCTTGCTAGCCAGCCTGGAACCCCACAGCATCATACCTGGAACTTTCTCTGGGAAAATATTCAGCAGGCGGATCTGTTTATCAGCCACCCCATGAAGATGTTTATTCCAGACAACGTCCCGGCTGATAAGATTCTGTACATGCCCGCAACAACAGACCCGCTAGACGGCCTGAACAAGCCTTTAAGTGAGCATCAGATGGAGGTCTATATGCAGATCTTCAACAAAATGCTGGTTGAAAATGGGCAGCTTCCACTGGCTGGAAATCGAGATTATATTATTCAAGTTGCCCGCTTCGATCCTTCGAAAGGGATACCCCATGTCCTGGAAGCCTATCGGCAGTTGCGAAAGATCTTAGAAGCGGATGGCAGGCCTGTACCACAGTTGATCATCACGGGGAATGGTTCGATCGACGATCCCGATGGTGTACCGATCTATAACCAGATAATGGATACATTGGCATCTGAACCTTTTGTCCATTTTGCGGATGATATTAAAGTGCTACGGCTGCCGCATCGAGATCAGATCCTGAATGTCTTGCTACGTAAAAGCAAGGTTGTGCTTCAGCTCTCGACCAAAGAAGGCTTTGAAGTCAAGGTGACAGAAGCTCTGATGAAGGGTCGACCAATGATCGCCTATCGGGTTGGCGGCATCCCACTACAGATCCAGGAAGGGGCCAATGGGTATCTGGTCGAGGTTGGAGAGATTGACGAGGTGGCCCGGCATCTGTACAATCTTTGTACAAATGATGAGCTCTACCAGAGCATGAGTGTGGCTGCTGTAGAACAGGCCGACAAAGATTACCTGACGATCCCTAACGCCATCTGCTGGCTCTACCTTTCGCTCCAATTAATAGAGGAGAAACCGTTACCCGGTCACTATCATTGGGTAAAAGCGTTGGCAAACCAGGAACCATAGGCTTGTCACAAAAAAAGCAGCTTGCGTCTTTGCTGGGAAATTTGGAGAAAGATCGAAGAATGCCCGTGGACGCGGCGGAGGACGGCCCGTCGAGCACCGCGAGGACGTGCCGCTTCTGGCGCACAACGAACGCCATGCCTCCAGGGAGATTCTGCGTCCCCTCAATATGGCGCACGCTTCGCGAAGCGCTCCTCCCGCGCCTCAAGGGCGTTTCCCCTTTTCCCAACAGACTCGCAAGCTGCTTTCCTACACGAGCATCTCTAAGTTATTGAGCTGCCGAAGCGACATTCTCACTGGTCGAAGTAGCCTCTTTATTGATCGTTGAAAGATCAATTTCGATGGTTACATCTTTACTAACAAGCACTCCACCAGCCTCCAACGCCGCGTTCCAGGTCAGGCCCCAGTCCTCCCGATTGATTTTCGCTTTCGCGCTCAGTCCAGCACGATGATTCCCAAAAGGATCTTTCCCCTGACCACCATACTCAGCAGTGAATGTTACTGGCTTGGTCACACCATGCATGGTTAGATCGCCAATGATACGATACTCGTTACCACCAAGGGCCTCAACTTTTGAGCTCTTGAAGTTGATGGTCGGGTACTTGCCGGCATCAAAGAAATCAGGTGAACGCAGATGACCATCCCGCTTCTCATCACGAGTATTAATACTGGCGACATCAGCCTTGGCATCTACCCAGGAATTCGCGGGGTTCACCTCATCAATATGCAGGTGCCCACTAATAACATTGAAGTGACCTCTGACCGTCGCGATCATCGCATGTTTAACAGAAAACATCGCTTCAGAATGTGAGGGATCAATCTCCCAGGCCATAGTAAACCTCCATCAATTCAAAATAAGCTTTCTTGACATTTCAGCAGCTCAAAAACAGTTGCTACCACAAACATACCTTGCGAACTTACTTTTGTCAAGCTACTAACTCGAATTTATTTAACTTTACCAAGTAAACTGTTGAGAAAGAAAATAGCATTGAAAGCTGCTAATAAAAAAAGCACATGAGCTGCTATACTTTCCCCTATTATAAGCAGCCCACGAGCTTATTTATCTTATGAGAGCAGGTACCCACCATCTACGACAATCACCGCCCCATTGATATAATCAGACGCCCCACTCGCAAGAAAAAGCGCGACCTTCCCAATATCGTCCGGCGTCCCCTGACGCCCTAGAGGGATGCGGCTCACGAAACTGGCGGTTGCGCTGGTAGTTATCCTGGAATTCTCCATGCTTATTGAGGGAGCTTTCGCAGCACCAGGCGTCTCGATCGCTCCTGGCGCAATCACATTCACGGTAATCTGCTGATGACCCAGCTCAAGTGCCAGAGCTTTTGTCATCATTACGATACCCCCTTTGGAAGCATCATAATGCGCCAGCAGGCCGGTTGGACGCACTGCATCTATGGATGCGATATTAACAATTCTGCCGCCATGTCCAGCCTGAACCATCTGTCGAGCCGCTGCCTGCGCAAAAAAAAACGCTCCCTTTAGATTGATATCTAGAACTCGATCCCAGCTATCCTCAGTCAGATCAAGGGCCGACGCCAAAGGATATACACCAGCATTATTGACGAGAATATCCAGGCTGCCAAAAGCATGAAGGGTATCCGCAATAACTTTGTGAATCTCGCCTGTATTGCTAACATTTGCCTGGATAAAGAGGGCACTCCCACCAATTGACTGGATCTGCTTGATGGTTGCCTGCCCATGTTCCTGATTAAGATCGGCAATTACAACACCGGCACCGGCCTCCGCCAGCCGCAACGCTATCCCCTGGCCGATACCCATCGCACCCCCAGTGACAATTGCCGTTTTACCTGAAAGATCAAACAACTGCGCGATGCTTGATTTCACCACTGAAACGCCTCTTTCGTTTACTTTTTATTCGACTTAGAAGCGACGATTGGTTGAAAAAGTGCGCGATAATCATGGATGTAGTCGCGAACTGTCAGAGGTTCTCGACCCAGCAATTCCTGAACTTCTTGCGTGACACGTTTCGCTAAACCTAGCTTAGCTGTAAGATAGATAATATACATGATCGTCACAAAGTTAGAGGGCAAGCCCTGTTCAAGTTCATGAATGCGGAACTGACGACCTGAAGGGTTGGCATAGGTAATCGTCCGGCCTAATTCTTCCGTGAAGATCCGCGCTACATCGTAATAGTCCAATGCTTCTTTACCAGTTAACGAGTAAGCTTGATTCCAATGGCGGCGATCCAGCAGGCTAATCGCGCCTACTTCACCGATATCGCGCGCATCAATAAAGCTGGTTTTTCCCTTGCCTGCCGGTACATAAATGGTGTTCAGATGACGAATGTCATCACCATGCTGGCTCGCAAGATTTTGTATAAAAAAGCTGGGGCGTAGAAAAGTATAGGCGATTCCAGAGTCGCGAATATACTTTTCAATTTTCGCGTGTGGCACGATAGGATTATGCTCAACACCAAGTAGGGATAGAAAAACTATTTGTTGAACATTTTGCCTTTTCGCGGTTTCAATTAAAGGCAGAAAATACTTTTTTGCATCAGAAACCTGGGGTGGACGGATCAGAAAAAGCTTCTCCACGCCTTGCAAGGCGGGAGCATGGCTCTCCGGAGACTCTACATC
>CAXTTV010000289.1:0-4530 GCA_964247295.1 uncultured Ktedonobacteraceae bacterium
GGAAGTTCACTGAGTGGTTGAAGAAGGGGGAGATGGGCTCAAATGCTTTACACGGCGTGAAGTATACGATCTTTGGCTGTGGAAACCGTGAGTGGGCCTCAACCTTCCAGGCGATCCCCCGGTTGATCGATAGCGATATGGAGCAGTATGGAGCCCAGAGGATTTACCTGCGTGGTGAGGGTGATGCCAGTGATGATTTCGATGGACAGTTCCAGGCATGGTATGGGCCGTTGTGGAATACGCTTGCTGAGAAGCTTCACATAGATCTAGATGTCGAGTCCTCGTCGGCCAGAGGTCCGATGTACGCCGTTGAAGTTTTGCCCGAAGGGCAGGTCTCCAATCCTTTTGTAGCCTCCTTTGGGGCGATGCCTACAAAGGTTCTGGTGAATCGTGAGCTACACGAGAAGACTGGTGAATGGGCCTCACCGCGTTCAACCCGGCATATTGAGCTGGAGTTGTCCAAAGAAATAACGTATCGCGCGGGTGATCATCTGGGTGTTGTTGGGCGAAATCATGAGGAGCAGGTGCGGCGGGTGGCCGCGCACTTTGGTTTTGATCACAATAGCAAGATCATTATTCATCGCAGTGATACCCGCAAGACCAATCTACCGATGGATGAGCCAGTTCGGGTTTTTGATCTGCTGACCGATTATATAGAGCTACAAGAGGTTGTGACTCGCAAGCAGATCCGCGCGCTGGTCGATGCTACTGAGTGCCCGCCAGATAAACTGAAGCTAGAGGTGCTCTCGGGTGATAGTGAAGAAAGCATCGCTAAATATCGTTCCGAAGTGCTAGAGAAGCGTAAGTCGCTGATCGATCTATTGGAGGAGTTCCCGGCCTGCGAGATGCCGTTTAATGTCTACCTGGAGCTGCTTTCTCCGATCCGTGTGCGCTATTACTCAATCTCTTCCTCCCCTTTGAAGGGAGAGGATCGCTGTAGTATCACCGTTGGAGAGGTCCGAGGGCCAGCGCTCTCGGGTCATGGTGAGTATCATGGCCTCTGCTCAGGTTTCCTGGTGGAGCGGTCGGTTGGTGAGATTGTGCATGCTTTTGTACGAGACACCAAATCTTCCTTCCGAATGATAGAGGACACCACCAAGCCTTTGATCATGGTAGGCCCTGGAACCGGACTGGCCCCTTATATGGGATTTTTGCAGGAGCGTGAGGTCCTCAAATCTCAGAGCAAAGATGTTGCGAAGTCGCTGTTATTCTTTGGATGCCGGCATCCACAACAGGATTTCATCTATCGTGATGAGCTTGAGAGATACGTGGATCGGGGCCTAATCGATCTGTTTGTCGCCTTCTCACGCGAGAATCCCAGCAAAAAAGTCTATGTCCAGGACAAGATCCGTGAGCAGAAGGACCAGATCTGGCAGGCATTGTTAGATGGGGGTGTCATCTACATTTGTGGTGATGCTCGTAAGATGGCTCCGGACGTACGTCAAGCTTTTGATGAAATCTATCGGGACAAGACTGGTGAGAGTGCCGAAGACGCTGAAAAGTGGTTGAACGAGATGAACACCAGTGGTCGTTACCTCGTAGATGTTTGGGGGAATTAGGTAAGGAGTGCAGGGGACTTACCGTCCCCTGCCAGAGTGTGTAGGAACGTACCTTCAGGTGCGAAATGGAGTAGGTCGCACATACAGAAGTGCGTTCCTATAGAACGCCTGTAATAAAAAACATCGTCATAGGCGTTTTATATTTAGGGCCACAAATCAGAACTATAACGGGTAGGAACGCATCCTCAAACGCGTGTGTCTGTGACGTAGAATGTGTGTAAGTGGATTGTTACCTGTCTCTAAGGACAGAGGATGAGCCGTGGAGTGCTACCAGGAAGCGGTGGTGTTGTGGTGGAATAATAGGAGCACAATAAAGCATTATAGAGAAATGTGAACATTCCCTTATGTTGCCACGCCAAGCAACATCACCTGAATCTTCCTCTTATTCTGGTAAGGAGCTTTACCTCAAAAACACTGTTTAAAGCGTTACCTTTTCTAGATACGCATAGAACTTTGTGGAGGTTATGTGAATATCACTGAGATTTTAACTGACAGCCACTTCAGTGGGCGCTTCGGTTACACCCCAAAATGGTTGATCCTGCACGGGACTGCTGGAGGAACGAGCGCGGTAGCGATTGCTCAATACTTCCAGACGGTTGAGGCCTCGACCCACTATGTTATCGGGACTGACGGGCAGATCGTTCGATGTGTACATGAGGGCGACGCAGCTTATGCCAACGCCCCAGCCGAACAGGGGTGTGATCCCTGGTGGTGGAACTACTCTAACCCAAACTTTGTAACCCTATCAATTGAACACTGTAAGCCATCACTTGATAATAGTGATAAGCTCACTGACGCGCAAAAGCAAGCCTCGTTTCAGTTAGTCAAAGACATTTGTCAGCGTAACAACATTCCCATGAGGGCCGCCGATGCCAATGGTGGGATCACCGGCCATTACTCAATCGAGCCGCTTTCACGTAAAGACTGCCCAGGACCCTACCCGTGGCAAGAGTTATGGAATTACTTAGGAGGTAATGCGATGCCTGTTCCACAGGGATGGAAAGACGATCCAAAAAGCCAGACCATGACCGCACCCAATGGTATGCCGGTGCGGCTAGGCTTCCGGCAGTACATTATCAACGCGGCCTCCTGGGAGGGTACCAACTATCCCGTGGAGATTGAGCAGCATGTAAATCAGTTAGAGCTGAGCAATCCTGCTTTAGGAGGTGGGCAGCGCCAGCTTTTCCGGAAAAGTATGTTGGAGTACACGCCTCAACGGAACGTGTTTGAGGGCTGGATCGGGGTGGAGCTTCAGGAAGCATATAAGGAGCTATCCGCAGCCCAGGCGACGATTGCCCAGTTGCAGGCGCAGATCGCTGGTGCCAAAGCGCATACACAACAAGCAGAAGTAGAAATCAGTAGCGACTAACGCTTACTTTGTGGCCCTGATAGTTGAAAGCCGGTGGAGATCCTATCTCCGCTGGCTTTCCTTTTATTTTGGTAGAGCTTGTTATTATATAGATGTATACAACTATATTTGTGGAGGAGTCACGTTCCATCTTTGGAGATACCACATGCAGCAGATAGAAACCTTCATTTTAACTGATCAATTGATGGACCTGATCACTCAGGGTGTTGATCGAGCAATCTCGATGTTGGATGAAAACGACGAAAATTTCATCCCCTTTATCTTGACCGAGTCCGCGACTGTCGCATGGGTTCATAACACTGCATCTGTTGGTGAAGTGGTGCGGATCGCCGTGAACGAGGGGAAACTTGAGTGTTGCGCCCTGATTTATACCGGACATTTAAGCGTGGATGGGGAGAGGAGCAATGCTATATTTGTCGAAGGTTTCGAGCGAGGAATTGAGCAGCGGCTCTGTTTCGCTCAATGTTACAAGCCGTCCACCCACGCTCGTCCGCTCCAGAGGGTTGGTTCTCTAGAACATCTAGGCTGTGATACTGAATTTCGATATGACTCCTGAGGCATTGAAGACTCACGGCACAAAGTAAAAGGTGAATCTTAAAGAGAACGGGAGCAATAACGGAGCCCACGTTAATTAGACCTCAGATTATTGCTCCCATTGGTCCTGAAGGAAAGAAAACAAGTAGAGCGAAAACGCTATGATAGTCCGTTCAAAAGCTCTTTAAGAGCCTGTTCATTTTTAAGCGTGCTTACTACCTGAAGGAGCAGGGTTTCTAGCTGTTGTTCTGTACTTATAGCCTCAATTTTCTGTTTAGCCAGCTTCATCAGCTTTGGATGATCCGCCTTGATGATAGTCAGAATCGCTGTTCGCTGTCCTTCGATTTTGCCTTCGCTTCTACCTTCGCTTCTACCTTCGCTTCTACCTTCGCTTCTACCTTTAGCACGCATCTTTTGCACAAAAGGGTCCGCTTCAAAAATGGGTTCAAACATGCTTAAATCCTCCTCGACCCGCTGTTTATCATCTTGCGAAAGAATAGTTGTTCGATGAAGCAAGATTTTCAGCCAGAATAAGCGGTCTGTCAGTGCTACATCACTGTAAGTGTCCTTGAGTTCTTGAATGGCCTGTAAAAGAAGATCGGCGTTAGCACCTCCCATGGTAGGAAGGAAACTGTACATGTCGATCGCTTTTTGCTTGACAAATTGTTGAGCCTCCATCTTCCAGAGAGCGTTTACCTCAAAGTGAAACGTGAGAATCTCTGTTTTCCCACTTACCTCTCGATAGGGAGATTGTACCACAGTTGTTTGGAAAGGATAGAGAATCAATGAGATTACAGGTAGCTTGTATTTTCGATGGAGGATGCTATGATATTCCAACATGCGTACAGCCATCGTAGATTTTCCACTCACCTCGATCTCAATGTGTAGAATATGGTTTCTCCCTTGATATTTGATCTTGTATATCCGATCTGCCCGCAGAGGAGCGCGAAGCTGTTCTACATTCAGTTCTTTAATGTAGCTTGCCTGGGGTAAAAGATATGGAACAAGAGCGGCTTCTCGTCCCTCAAACATAGACTTAAATGTAGTATCATACTGCTGTCGCATCCC
>CAXTTV010000290.1:0-4457 GCA_964247295.1 uncultured Ktedonobacteraceae bacterium
TTGGCCTCGTCATCTTCTAGCATGATGAGCATTGGGTGGTGCTCGGTACGCAGCCAGCGTTTAATATAATCTGAGTAGTGCTTGCTTCCCAACTGCCCGGACTGACCAGGGGCGTGAATCGAGAGCGAGGCATTAACATCGGCCATATTGATGATTGCGCGGAACGAGGGGACAGTGATAATCTGTTCTGGATTATCGGAGCGGCTGGCCCCCAGATTCACGGTATCGATATCGCCACCAAAGGGATAGGGGCCGCGATTGAATATCAGATTTAAAGGCTTCACCAGACCCAAAGCGTGGCCGAACGTTACCTTATGGATCTTACCGTAGCGCCAGTCAGATGGACTTGCCCCCAGCTTTTTAGAAAGCTCGTCGATAGCCGCCTGAAAGGCACTGGTGATCGCCTGATCCCACGTGGTTGGGCCATTAGTGATAATCGAGTTAGCGAACCAGCTCTCATCTCTAGTTTTCAGCATGTGGATAATCAGGGGTTTATTGCGCCAGGCATAGCTAGTAGTGAGCGCGAGCAGCGTTGAGCCGATCCCCAGATAGCTATGCAACAGGGTTTCATCGTCCCCGATCACTGTCGCGAACAGAATATGCTCTAACTTGCGCAAGAACGTTGTATAGATTGAGGCACCAACGCTCTCAGGTGAAAGTTGATAATCCCAATCGCGCAGTAGGGCCTGAGCCTCCCGTTCCATGGTTGATGCAGCCCGCGCCTGAAGCATAAATGGGACGATCTCCACCGCTGGTAGCGAGTATTGGTCTGATTGGATCGCAGCCATATCCGAGAGTGAAAGCTTACCGTGTCCCGATTTTTCCCGCAAAAGATCGCGGATGCGCCCGGCGCGATAGCCGCTGAACCACTCATTCGAGATATAGTAGGGGTAGCTTTCATCCACCACACGGTTATTGGCTGTCGCGATAAAGTGTTGCTCAGGATTATAAGTCTGGGGAAGCTCTTCAAAGGGAATAAACCCCGTCCACTCATGCTCGCCAGTCCAGCCGGGAGAGGGGAGAAGCGCCTGACCTTTGGAGCGGATCGGGATAGTTCCGGCCATGACATAGCCGATATTGCCAGCACGGTCGGCGTAGACCACATTTTGAGGTGGGACATCCCAGTTTCGGAGGGCTTCCTTAAATTCTTCCCAGTTTGTCGCGCGATTTACCTTCTGGATCGCCAGGGGAATAGTGCAGTGCTCTAGACCGGTCCAGCGCAGGGCCAGGGGAAGCTCGCGAGGCTGTTCTCCCGATGCGCCGGAGATCTCAGGCAGATTGGTGAGAATTGGGCCATGACGGGTTATACGGACCTCTTCAATTACCGGCTCCTTACGGCCTCTAACGGTAATCTCTTCATGAACAATCTCTGCCTCTTCCCAGCGGCCCTGAAACTTGTACTGATATGGGTTATCGGGATTAAACTTTTCGATATAAAGGTCTTGAACATCGGAGACCGCGTTAGTCACGCCCCAGGAGATAAAGCGATTGTGCCCGATCACCACACCAGGTGTGCCGGGGAAGCTCGCCCCAACAACATCGATGTCGCCCGCCGAGAGGTGGCACTCGTGCCAGACCGAAGGAATCGCCTGGCCCAGGTGGGGATCGTTGCAGAGGATAGGCGCGCCGGTCACCGTCATAGTGCCATCCACTACCCAGTTATTGCTGCCGCCCATGATCCCAAAGCCAGTCATCTCTTTGATCTGCTGGTACTGCTCCAGAAGATCCAGGTTGACGCCCTGATACTCCACGCCGGGTGGTAGAACCAGGGGATGACCAGAACCATATCCCGACTCCAGTTGAGCCGCGCGCTCGGGTCCAAGACGAGCGACCAGCCGGGCGCGGATCAATTCCGTCTCCCAATTGCCACTCAGGTTCCAACCAATAAGTTTCGCCCATTGGATGCTATCGGAGATGGTCCAGAGCTCAGGAGAGAAGTTCAGCAGTCGGAACTCAATCGGCAGATTGCCCTGATGTGTCCGAATAAAATAATTCACGCCACGGGCGTAGGCATCCATGACTCGGTAGATGTGGCCTTTGAGGTTCGCCGCCTCCACGTGAGCGGAGCGATGGATGCCCAGGCGGCGGGTAAAGCGGTCCGTCTCCAGAGCCAATTCGCCGAAGATCTCAGAGAGGCGGCCCGAAGAGGTACGGCGGTTAAAATCCATCTGCCAGAGTCGATCCTGGGCATGGATATAACCTTGCGAGAAAAACAGATCGTCCTCATTCTGAGCGTAGATATGGGGGACGCCATAGCGATCGGTTACAATCTTTACTGGCTCATGGATACCAGTAATCGTAAGCGTCCTCCTCTGTTTGGGTAGGGGACGTTTCAGTAGAAAGTAATAGGCCCCACCAGCCAGTCCAGCCACGCCGGCTGCTGTTGCCAGGCCCTTTTGCCACCAGGATGCCACTGTTCGCCTCCTTTGAAGTAGAGGGGTCCAGCCAGTACGTAAGAAAGGGGCTGGACCCCCGATAGACATGCGCAGATGCTGCTAAAGCAGTTCAGTGCCTTGAGGAGTATCGCGAACCTCAAAGCCCATCTCCTTGAGCTGATCGCGGAGCTGATCTGAAAGCTTCCACTCGCGAGCGGCGCGGGCCGCGTCCCGTTGATGTATCAGTTCTACAACCTCGGCGGGTATCTCACGAGCCGTTTTCGGCTCTTTAGGCTCAACGGTATCCAGGCGCAGGCCCAGAACCTGATCAAAGTTTCGTACCAGCCGGTGACGCTCGATCGGCTCAATCCGATTGGAGTGTGCCAGTTCACGGGTAATACTGAGAGCCGTTGGCAGATCCAGATCATCATTGATAGCCTTCACAAAGTCATCACGTATTTGCTGGGCCAGAGGAGACCAGGGACCATTGAGCTGCTCCTGCTCCACCCTGGGTAGAGCGGCCAGATCCTCGCGTAGATTATTCAAACCATTCTGGGCCGCCGTTATCGACTCATCCGTAAAATTCAGCTTTGAGCGATAGTGGGCCGTCATCAGCAGGTAGCGGAAGGCCATCGGATCGAAGCCCATCTCTTGAAGGGTTGAGACCAGGATCACATTCCCCTTCGAGCGAGACATCTTGATATGTTCCTCGCCCACGCCCGTCGTCTTCATCTTGCGATTGCCCAGATTTAAAAACTCGGCGTGCATCCAGACCTGGACCGGCTCTTTGCCGCTGGTCCCCTGGCTTTGAGCAATCTCATCTTCATGGTGTGGGAAGACCAGATCGATCCCGCCCGTATGGATATCGAACTGCTCGCCCAGGTACTTTGTCGCCATCGCCGAGCACTCGATATGCCAGCCAGGGAAGCCAGAGCCCCAGGGGCTGTCCCAGTTCATCTGGCGCTCCTGCCGACCCTGCTTCCAGAGGGCGAAATCCTCCGGTTCGCGTTTGTCGTCCGCGATCTCCATTTGCGCGCGGCCATGGCCGCCGGCGCGAAGATGATCCAGCGTATTGCCAGACAACTGTCCATAATTCGCGAACTTGCTAACCGCGTAGTACACATTGCCATTCACTTGATAAGCCAGACCCTTCTGGATCAGTTGCTCAATCATCGTCAGCATCTCAGGGATATGATCGGTCGCCTTAGGGCTTAAAGTTGGCGGAAGAATGTTCAGCGTCTCCGCATCCTTGAGATATTGCTCCGTATAATAGGCTGCGATCTCATGGGCGGATCGTCCGGTAGAGCGCGCCTCATGCTCCAGTTTATCTTCGCCGCTCTCCTCAATATCGTTCTGGAGGTGGCCCACATCGGTAATATTGCGGATCAGCGTCACATCCAGGCCATTATAGGTCAGCATGCGGCGGAGCCAGTCGTTCATCATAAAGGTGCGGAAATTGCCAATATGGATATCGCGGTAGACCGTTGGGCCGCAGGAATAGATGCTTACCTGAGGTGGGCGTAGGGGCTGGAAAAGCGTTTTTGTGCGGGTCAATGTATTGTACAGGTAGATGGGCTGAGCCGAATGAGTCGTCATAAAAAATCTCCTTCAAGTCCAGAAAAGATGTGCAATGCCAGGGAAAAAGAGTGAAAAGTAGCTCAGGCGAGGACGTGCAAGGAGACAGAGACGGACGAAAGAGAACGCACCGGAAAGCGGAGGCGTGTGTCCGTAAAAAAGCGCACGCCGAAAAGTCCGTAGAAGGCTGAACTACTGTGGATCTCCTCTACGAACGCCCGTACAGATGCAGATATGGCCGGATTGTAATCGTCTCATTCTAAAAAAACCTCTGGCAGCGAGCTATATCTGAAGGCATTATAGCACGATAGGCGTGAAGAGCATAGAGGCAAAAGCCTTTCTCAGAGGATTCTTTTATTCTCACGTGAGAGGATATTTCCGCCCTCCCAATACCACTCACGATCTTAATACAATTTTTCACGCATTTTACATAGATTCTTCATTACTTCTATGCTATGCTCTATTACGGGCTTTAAGGTGTGTAAAGCTCTAGAGATGATTGTAGGG
>CAXTTV010000291.1:0-4419 GCA_964247295.1 uncultured Ktedonobacteraceae bacterium
GTTCACTCCCATTCAGTGGAACTCTGACGATAAAGCATTGCTGAGCCCTATCCAACAGCGTGGACAGGTCCACCTCTATAAGATCGATCTGGAACAACAACAGCTTTCTAAGCTTACTAACGGCAATGGTAGCTATCTTTCCCCCAGCCTTAGTTCCAATGATAAGTGTATCACCTTGATCCGCTCAGACTGGTTTACGCCTGGAGATGTCTGGTGCCTGGATGGAGGGGGACAGAACCTTCGCAAACTTACTGGCGTCAATGATCCCCTGCTTCGCAGCCGCCAATTGACTCGCCCGAAAAAGATTACGTGGCAGGGGGCGGTTGGCCAGGAGATCGAGGGATGGCTCTACCTCCCTCCTCTCAAGGACGGGCAGAAGGTCCCGCTGATCCTTGAGGTCCATGGAGGCCCCTCGCTGGCCTGGGGGGATCGCTATGTCCATGAGTTTCAAGTTATGAGTGGTAAAGGCTTCGCGGTTCTGGCCGCGAACCCTCGGGGTAGCCTGGGCTATGGCGAGGAGTTCTGCCGTAAAAATCTTGAGGATTGGGGCGGGCTCGACTTCCTGGATCTGATGGCCGGGCTGGATTATGTTGTTCAACATGAACCTATCGATGGGACCCGCCTGGGGATTAGTGGCCTCTCCTATGGAGGCTATATGACAAACTGGGCCATCACCGGGACAAACCGATTTAAAGCTGCTGTGAGTCGTAATGGCATCAGTTCGCTCAGCAGTGCCGGTCTCCTTTCAGACCAGATGCACTGGTTCCAGATGGTGATGCCCCGAGAAAGCCGCGAGGCCGATCTCCAGACAAAACGCTCTCCCCTGACCTATGCCCAACAAATACATACTCCACTTCTGCTTCTGCATGCCGAAGATGATCTTCGCTGCCCAATCAGTGAGTCTTTGCAACTTTTTGTGACGCTACGCTCTCTGAAAAAGCCGGTTGAGCTTGTAAAATATCCAGGTGCCAGCCACCTTATGGATTGGCCGACGATCGGGGCTCCTCTCCAGCGACAAGACCGGCTGCGCCGCACTATCGCCTGGTTCGATCATTTCATCTAAATTCTGCACACTACAAAGGACGCAACCGTTAAAATCAATTGCGTCCTTTGTGTGACTAATTCAATATCCTCTTTAGCTCGCAGCAGGTAAAAAAATCAGGACCAAACAGTAGACCGCTGCGGCACACAGTAACACACCAAAACCAATCACAAATCCTCGCGAGAAACGAAAGGCCTTGTCGGTTCTGAAGCTACGAATGGCTGCGCGCGCGCTGATCAACAACAAACCTATCAGTAAAATAAAGTCCAGGATACGAACAAAAACGTTTCCATTGAATACAGCAAAGGGGAGTAAGATACCTATAAAGGCCAGAATGCCTCCAACAACTTCACCGATAGATGAGCTCATGAAGACAACATCATCAAATGGATGCGAAACAATTAAAGGAGCCATCCTTGACATCAAGAATAGGCCTGCGGCGTAAGCTGCTAGACTAACCAAAATCCATAAAAACTGCATGCACTCATCCCTATATAAAAATTTGGGCCTTCTACCGGTAGAAATCCGTCGTCCCGCCCATCCTTTCCGCGCTACTATTGTACCACGAGAATAGACGATATTGATCCCTCACTGGTGACTCCCATAACTAAGTTTCCTACCAACCTGGTTACGGTTGACACCACATTATTTGTTGCTTAGTATGTGCCCCAGACAGGGCGTAAAGCCTGAAAAAACAGAATAAGCAGGATACACATTATGGCAGAACTTACCTGGAACGGGAAACAACAACCAGAGCTTACAGGGATACCCCGGCAATTGGTGACGGAACAGGTTGTTGAGAAGACTGAGTCCCCTGCTCCCTCCCATGTATGGCATAACCGCTTGGTCCTCGGTGAACGAACCGATGTTCTGAGAGCTTTTCTCCCTGAACTGGCTGGTAAAGTTCAGCTTATTTATGTAGATCCTCCTTTTATGACCGGTCGAAGCTTTACCAGTGGAAATAGACTCGCCTACCACGATGTCTGGGACAACAATTTAGATACCTATCTCCAATGGCTGTATGAGAGTTGTTGCCTGCTTTACCAACTACTTTCAAATACTGGTAGCCTCTATATTCATCTGGATTGGCGCGTGACCCACTACGCCCGTGTGATCCTCGATGAGATCTTCCATTCTACACTGAGCGCGAAAGGTCCCGGCTTTAAGAATGAGATTATCTGGCACTATCACTCCGGCGGCCATGCTCGCTCTCGTTACGCTCGTAAACATGATACGCTTCTGCTTTATACAAAAACTGGCACGTTCTGCTTTCATGGCGAGCGCATCGGGACCCTTCGCGGGCCCGAGAAACGCAACCATATGCGCAAACAGGTCCATGAAAACGGACAGATAAGCTGGAGCATCCGTTCCGCCGGTAAAACCTATACCTACCATGAAGAACAACAGATGACTCCCACTGATGTCTGGAATGATATCAGCCACCTGCATCAGCGAGATCCTGAGCGCACTGGCTACGCTACTCAAAAGCCAGAGGCCCTGCTCGAACGTATCCTCCTCGCCTCCACTGAACCTGAAGATCTGGTCCTGGACTGCTTCTGTGGCAGCGGCGTGACTCCCGCCGTCGCTGAACGCCTTGGCAGACGCTGGCTCGCGAGCGATCAAAGCCCCCTGGCAATCGATATTTGTTTTTCTCGCCTGAAAAATCAGGTAAAACAGTATCCTTTCCTTAAACAACGTATTGTATGATCCATTCGGCTCTCTAAAAAATACCAATCAGTAAGATATGCTATAATCAGCATTGATATCTATCAATCTAGAAAATGAGGCAGGTTACACATACACATGTTAGAGCTATTAGAGCAGATGTTTCGCCAGGTCCGTGGCTATATGCACTCTGAACGCTTGAACCGTAATCTTGTCTACTTTCAATCACCCGATCATACAACAATGCAGTTTGATCGCGAGGCCGAGGACCTGATTATCACCAACCTAAAAGAAAGCGGTCACGGCTTTGAGATTATCACTGAGGAAAGACCTGTTCTGACAACGACATCAGCCCCTGCTTATCGCATCGTTATAGATCCGGTAGATGGCTCCACAAATGTTCAACGCGGCATTATGACGGCAACTGTTGCTCTGGCCGTTCTTCCCATTGAGGCTCCGGTCCTGCCTGAAAATGTACTCTGGTCCCTGGTGGGCGATCTTTTTACCGGGACGGTTTATCAAGCTCAGAAAAAAAATGGCGTCTTTCTAAATGGCCGCCGCTGTCAGGTCAGTCAGACTGAACAACTCCATGAAGCAATTGCTGGCCTGAATCTGGATGGACGTGATATCTATGCGATCCATCGACTCGTGAGTGAGGAACCCCCGCTGGCTGGTGTAAGAAGAACTGGCAGCGCTGCTATGGATGTGGCTTATGTCGCGAGTGGTGCCTATGATGCCTATATAGATGCCGGCAGAATGTTGACGGGCGAGTCTTTTCTAGCCTCCGCTGCGATTGTCCTGGAAGCTGGTGGCCTCATTAGCGATCAACAGGGCCTACCCCTCCGCCCGATTACTACTTTGCAAGAAACTTATTCTCTGGTTGTGTCCGCGACCCCTTCACTTCATCAACAGATTCTTGAACGTATCCGCATTGAAAAAATGTGAGATGGATTATGGTCAAGGAATTTTTCATATGGTATCATTGTAATGAATAATAGAGAAAATTGCTTATTTTTTGTCTAATATGATATGACACAAGCTCCAGGGCCGTACATTATGACATCATCTCACAAAGGATTGTATATATGCAGAAAGAATCACAACGAAAATCTAGACATCCAAAAATATCACCTCTCCTGCTGTGTGGTTTGTTGCTGGGCCTACTAAGCCTGAGTGCTTGCGGAACTGGCACAGGGAACAATCCACTGCATAGCTATCAACCCCCTCCCCTACAACAAGCCTCCATTGATAGCACGATGAAAGATCAAGGCAAGTCTGAGCTTGAGACTTTCCAAACGTGGATCAATGTGCTCCAACAAAATAAAGGAGATGTGACTGGCTACCAACAACAACTTCAACAAGACCAGCAGGCGCTTGATAGTGCCAAAGCAGGAAACGATTATCAGGCCGCCCTGACAAAACTAAAAACTCATGTCGCCTCTGTTAAGGTTCCCGCACTGAAAGCTGAAGCTAGCAATCTGCAAAAAGGACTTGAAGATCAGGTTTCCGGCTGGAATACTCAACATGTCTATCACAATAGCTCTGATGGCAAAGATTATCCTATGGCTTTCGAGTATGGCAAAGATGGTATTGGCGGATGGATGAACGACCAGAATGGTAATGGCAAAAATGTCGCTGACTATCAACAGGCTGTCGAAGATATTCATATCTATCAGACAACCTTCCATGCGATGCTCGATAATATGGACAAC
>CAXTTV010000292.1:0-4404 GCA_964247295.1 uncultured Ktedonobacteraceae bacterium
ATATATGATTAGAATATAAGAGATTGATGACTGCTAAGACCCATATACTTACACCTCAAGCACATACACAGCTAGCTACCAGAACGCCAACTGGTACATTCAAACATCTTCCTAAAAAGCCAAGAACAATTGTTTGTATTTAGGAAGTGCTCATATCAAAAAGAGTATATTGACACACATCAATTCATTCCCTACTTTGGAATGATGGAAGGATCTTTCACTTTATGTTGGTTGATACACCAGAAAATGTTACCAATACCACTCAGCACTCATTGAAACAAAACCTTGTTTCGTGGTTACATACCCAGCTTGGAACCGAGAAAAAGGGCACCATTGCCTCTCTTGATGGTATCCGCGCTATTGCCTGCATGATGGTGATCTGGTTCCATATTAATTTGCTCACTCGTGAGCAGCATTTCTGGCATCAATCTTATAAGCCACTCGTAAGTTCCATTATGCTCTCGGGTGATACAGGCGTAACCCTTTTTTTCATTCTCTCGGGTATCCTCTTGTTTATGCCATACGCGAAAGCTCTACTTTATGATCGCTCATGGCCTGATTTTAAGCAGTTTTATATGCGCCGTGCTATGCGCATATTACCTGGTTACTATCTTTCATTATTCCTATTGGTCACTCTTCAGCAACCAGAGTATCTTCGACCCGACCACTGGAAACGGCTGCTACTCTTCGTCGTTTTTTTGATGGATTTCAGTCGATCCACGTTTCAACTTATTAACGGTCCTTATTGGACCCTGGCTGTAGAATGGCAGTTTTATATGCTCCTCCCATTAATCGCTTTTGGGTTTCGGGCTGTAGTAAGACGGTTTGATGCCGCGTACCGCCTTCCAGCGATTATTGGCTGTCTGATGATGCTCATTGCCTGGGGATTATTCTCACGTTACATGGGTAGTCGTATTCTGACAGGCCATCTGCATATTCCCGCTCCTCAACTAGTAGTAAAAATCTATGTCGCGCTTACCTACGGTATTCTCGGGAAGTTTCTAGAGGATTTCGCGGTTGGAATGCTGGTAAGCCTTATCTATATCTACTTTACACAAGAAGGTAAAGTTCATCAAATTAAAAAAATAAGTGGCCTGCTCTGGGGTGGAGGTATTCTTTTACTCATCTTTATGGCTATGCGACATTATGCTGTTGATTTCCAGCATAACTGGCGTACGCTCGTCTATCTTTTCCAATCAAGTGATTGGCTAAATCAATTAGGCTTCTCGCTCGCCTATGGCGCAATGATTTTGGCAATCCTTTTCGGGCCGGCCAGCCTAAGGGCTTTTTTCGAGTGGACACCGTTGCGCTGGATCGGAGTGCTTTCTTATGGCCTGTACATCTGGCATCTTCCCTTCCTCAATGTTTTCGATGCCCAAATGGGCTCGACACTTCACCTGTTCCATCCCTATATAAGTTACAACCTGTACTTTGTCTGGGTTGCCCTGATCGTCACACCTTTCTGTTTTCTCTTCTATAAGTTTGTAGAACTTCCAGGTATGCGCCTGAGCGATAGGTTCCGCGATCAGATGCAGGCCAGGAAGCGCTCTGCTCAGCTTCAACGGCAATCAGAAGACATCACGGTTAAAGAGCCTGCCACAGTATCTTAATTCGTTCCTGTGAGTCATGCCTTAGTTTTGACTCTGTTGGGAAAGTCAGGAAGGGTCTTCTCACACGGTGCCATCGTCCGTAGATCGGGTCGCGTGCGGACCCGTGCCCAGGGGAGCCATGACGGGTGCCACGAAGAGGAAACGGTGGGCCATCTCGTCGCGCCGCCGGGCTGCGGGTCCCAAACATTTTCGCTTAGTGCGAAGGTGCGTGCGTACACTCCGTCTCCACGGGTCCACACGTGACCCGACCGATCCCCTTCGAGTCTCTCCCTGCACAGGAACACCTTCTTCTTTTCCCAACAAAGTCATAGTTTTCGGGAGAAAATTATGGGATGACTTATCTTTTTTCTCCTACTCTTGCCTCCTTCTGAGCAACACACCACATCTATTTTGTGACACATATATTTGCGTATTCGTCTTAAATGATATTGAAAGATGAGACACTTTCAAAAATATATCCCTCCTTTCTTTGAGTAAAGGTTTGAGAACACCCGGAACACTACATCAATTATAGTCAACACATTTCATCGCAAGGAATGTTGGAAGGATTATCTGTTCTATGCCCATAGATACCCATAAAAAGATTGTAGACACTCCTCCCCGGAAATCTCCTAAAAAAATTATCTTCCTCTGGATTAATGCCCAGCTTGATACTGAAAAACCAGGGACGATTCCGGCCCTCAATGGAATCCGCGCTATCGCTTGCCTGATGGTGATTGCGTTCCATATCAATTTGATTGGCCGTGAAAGACATTTCTGGCAGCAGACGGGGAAACCGCTATTTAGCTCACTAGTGCTTTCGGGGGATACAGGCGTGACGCTCTTCTTTTTGCTCTCGGGTATCCTTTTGTTTATGCCCTATGCGAAAGCTCTACTTTATGAGCATCACTGGCCCGATTTTAGACAATTTTATATGCGCCGCGCTCTGCGCATCCTTCCCGGCTATTATATTTCGCTTTTCCTGATTATTCTTTTTCAACGTCAAGAGTATCTTCGACCCGACCACTGGAAACAGCTCTTGCTTTTCATCTTTTTTCTGATGGATTCCAGTACCTCTACTTTCCACTTCCTCAATGGTCCCTACTGGACGCTCGCGGTGGAATGGCAGTTTTATCTTTTCCTTCCCATTATAGCCGTTGGCTTCCGAACAGTTGTCCGGCGCTTCCGAGCTGAATACCGTCTGTCTGCGATTATCGGTTGCCTGCTAGCATTAATTGGGTGGGGCCTGTTCTCTTCTTATACGGGAGAACTGCTTCTCTCAGGTCGGATTCACTTTCCGGTGCCCCGACTGCTGGAAAGGATGTATGTGGCGCTCACCTATGGGATGGTGAGTAAATTTCTAGAGGTGTTCGCGATTGGAATGCTTATTAGTGTCATCTATCTCTACTGCACAAAAGAAGGAAAAGAAAGGCTGATCAAGAGGATCAGTGATTTGCTCTGGAGGGGGGGTATTCTCTGGCTGATCTTTATCTGCGTTCGGCACTACAGTGCGGATTACCATCAACACTGGCTCCTCTTCTCTGGTCTCCTGGAATCCAATGCCTGGCTCAACCAGTTTGGCTTCTCGCTTGGATATGGAGCGATGATTCTGGCGATCCTCTTTGGCCCTACATACTTGAGGGCGATCTTTGAGTGGACGCCACTCTACTTGATCGGGGTGCTTTCTTACGGCCTGTACATCTGGCATATGCCATTAATCTATCCCTTTGAGGCATTTCAAGAACTGACACTTCATCTATCGCAACCCTACCTTAGCTATATTCTCTATCTGGCCTGGATTACGCTCGTGATTACTCCATTCTGCTTCCTGTTCTATAAACTTGTGGAACGTCCAGGAATGCAACTGGGTGATCGGTTCCGCGAAAAGATGCGGACTCATGCACTGGCACATCAAAAATCGAAACAATTAAAAGAGAAGGTAGAGCAGGAACAGGAGTCGTCTCTGGTCTCTTAAACTATCCAATGACGTAGGAAGATGTCTTTTCATCTCTCTATTTTGTCGCAACTATTATCATAATGTCACTTTTCTCATCTCCGCTCCGTGTATTTTGATGTTACTAGACAATAAAAAAACCTACTATTTTGGGTATTCTTATGCTATCAGGCACTTCTAGAAGGAGCATATATAGATGAGCGAGAGACAGACACCTGTACTTATGGCGGTTTTTGAGAATATGGCACAGGCTCAACAGGTCTGGCAACAGTTTCGTCAAGCTGGTTTTGGTCAAGACTATCTCGGGATCGCCGAGCCGGGCAAGGACCAGGCAGGTCTGGCAAAAAATTTGACGGAGATCGGTGTGCCTGAGGAAGAGGCGCGCTACTATGAGCGCGAGTACGATGCCGGGCGTCCTGTGCTAACGGTTAGAACCGAGGGACTTCAGCCCGACTCTGTCCAGAAAGCGATCGCGATTCTCCAAAAAAATAATGCCTATGATGCGGATAAACGCACTCCTGATGGCACCTTTGGCCTGAAACCAAATGCTCCACTGGAAGAAAAATCTCCCTACTTTGATATTAATACCAAGCACCCGTAGAAAGGGGCCAGTCTGACTCTAGAGGATTCCGAGGGATATAGGATGTAACCCATAAGCATTTAAGGAGGAAAATGATGGCGACTTCTGAGCGAACAACTGTTGTTGGGGTGTTTAGCGATTATCGCCGGGCACAGGGAGCAATTGAAGCTTTGCGTCAGGCAGGCTTCCATAATGATCAACTTGGCTTTATCACGAAGAACCGGGAGACGGACGACTCCGGCGAGGCTCTTACAGATAAAGGTGAGATCAGCGAAGGAGCT
>CAXTTV010000293.1:0-4401 GCA_964247295.1 uncultured Ktedonobacteraceae bacterium
TCCACCGCCTGAAGGAGCCTTTTTTCTGCCACTGCAAAAAAATGAACTGCACCCCCCTGCTTCTCAAAGAGGGCGTAGGGGTCACTTTTATGATATACTTTAGAGAAGCATACTCTTTATAACCAGGGAGGTGCTTCCGAGGTTTTCCTCAGATGCTTCAAGCTTATTGGTGCTCTTTCCCTGGCAAAAAAACAGAAAAAGGTTTAGTTAAAACGACCTATGGAAACATATGCGACCGTCGTCCTTGCCGCTGGCAAGGGTACTCGGATGCGTTCTCGTCTCCCGAAGGTACTCCACCCACTGGCTGGTTTGCCCCTGATCTCTCATGTGCTAAAAACTATTGAAGCCATTCCCTCTACCACTGAATTCGCTCCTCTGGCCTCCTCGATCCAATTCCAGCCTTCAATTGTAGTCCTGGGACACGAGGCTGAGCAGGTAGAAGCCGCGCTCTCCGATCGTTATCTTTATGCTTTGCAGGAACAACAGCTTGGGACAGGTCATGCCGTTTTAATGGCGCGCGAGGCCGTCAATGCCCTTCGGCCCCTGCCCGAAACGGTGCTAGTCTGTTATGGTGATATGCCCCTGATCCGCAAAGAGACCCTGACGCGTCTGGTTACCAGTCATCATCAGACAAACGCTGTTTTAAGCATGGTCACCGCTCAGGCTGGTGGGCCCTCGGACTTTGGGCGGATCGTCCGCGATGTCCAGGGCCGGGTCCAGGCGATTGTTGAAGTCAAACAGGCCACAGAGCAGCAGAAAGCGATCACTGAGATTAACCCAGGCATCTACTGCTTTCGGCGAGACTGGCTCTGGCCGCATCTGGAGACGCTTCCTAAAAGCCCGGTTGGCGAGTATTATCTAACCGATCTGGTCGCGATCGCCAGTGCTGAAGGGCATACTATCTCGACCATCGAAGGGACTCTGGACGAGAGCCTGGGAATCAATGATCGTGTGCAACTGGCAACAGCGGAACAGGTGTTGCGGCGACGCATTTTGGAGAGACACATGTACGCCGGTGTCACCATTGTTGATCCCACAACCACGTATATAGAAGAGGACGTGATCATCGGGATGGATAGCGTGATTCTGCCCGGTACAACTCTCAGAGGAAAGACAAAGATCGGCTCAGAGTGCTGGATTGGCCCCTATTCCATGATCGAGAACTCACACTTGGGAGATCGTTGCCAGATCCGTCAATCGGTTTTGGAAGAGACCCATTGTGAGGAAGGCGTCCAGATGGGTCCCTTTAGCCATTGTCGCGCCGGTGCGCATCTGGCTCAGAATGTGCGGATGGGCAACTTTGGCGAGGTAAAAAACTCGTATATCGGTTCTGAGACCGATATGCATCATTTTAGTTATATTGGAGATGCCACAGTGGGCGAGCGTGTCAATATTGGCGCGGGTGTGATTACCTGCAATTATGATGGTGTGCGGAAACATCATACAGAGATTGCGGATGGCGCTTTTATTGGAAGCGATACGATGCTGGTCGCACCCATCTCTGTTGGAGAGCAGGCCAGTACTGGGGCCGGAGCCGTCGTGCGCAAAGATGTGCCGGCGGGCGCGGTGGTCGCTGGTGTGCCAGCGCGCCTTTTGCGTTACAAGCCCGGTTTTCAAGAGCCTGCCGAAGTCCTGCCAGCAGAGCATAGCTCAAAGGAGTAGATTTTAGATGGATGACCCTGGTAGTATACTTGCCAGTCTTTCTTCCACAAACCCCCAATTAGATTCCGGGGTCTGGCTTCAGATTGTGGCTTTTGTGCTTGCGTTGTTGCTTTGCGGGTTGGCCTCAGCTACAGAGGCCGCCCTGACCTCGATCAGTCGGATCAAACTAAAAAACCTGATTGGTGAGGGAGATACACAGGCCACAGAGATTGAGCAACTGCTCTCCAAACCTAATAAATACTTTACAACCATCCTTGTGATCAATACGTTGGCAATCGTGGTGGTAGTGAGCGTGGTAACCACACTGGCTGTGCAGATCACCGGCAGTCAGGGTGAGTTTCTTTCTCTTCTTTTGCTTTCTCTGATTGTCCTGATCTTCTGCGAACTTCTGCCCAGAACCCTGGCAGTGCAGAATCCTTTGCGCTGGGCGCGCCTGTCCCTGGGTCCAGTCCGGGTCGCGACCTGGCTGTTACAGCCGATTGTCTGGTTGTTGAGCAGCATTAATGAGCTATTCATTCGGCCCTTCAGAAGGCATCTTCGGCACGCCGGTCCCTTTGTAACCGAGGAGGAGCAGCGTCTACTAGTCTCGGTCGATGAAGAGGATGGGGAGCTAGAAGAAGACGAGACCGAGATGATTCAAAGTATCTTCGATTTCGCCGATAAAACTGTGCGTGAAGTGATGATCCCTCGCATCGACATGGTAACGTTAGAGGGAAGCTCGACCGTAGATGATTCGGTAGATCTGGCGCTACAGGGAGGTTTCTCGCGTATTCCTGTCTATGAAGAGAATATAGATAACATTATCGGTGTTCTCTATGTCAAGGATATGTTAAGGCAATTGCGTCTGGGGAATGGGCAACTCCCAATCCGTACGATGCTTCGGCATGCCTCATTTGTGCCAGAGGCCAAAAAGTTAGATGATCTATTACAGGAGATCCGTCGGACCAAAGTCCATATTGTTATGGTTGTAGACGAGTACGGCTCCATTTCCGGGCTAGTTACAATTGAGGATCTGGTTGAGGAGATCATCGGCGATATCCAGGATGAGTATGATCACGAAGAGAAGCTGTTCGAGCAAATTGGTGAGTACGAGTATTTGGTGGATGCGAAAATCGGCATTGATGAGTTTAATGATCTGATGAAGACCAACCTGGACGATGATAACTATGAGACCCTGGGTGGGTTCCTGTACGCGCAACTGGATAAGATCCCCACGATAGGCGATACAATTGCTACCGAAGGTATGAATTTTACCGTCCTGACAACGCGTGGTCGAAGGATTACCAAGGTGCGTGTCCAGGTTGAGCCACCACAGACGCCGATTGAGCCAGAAGAGCAGACAGATCAACAGGTGGTTATCTTACCTGAGCCTGAGCTGCAATCGGCGACCGGTGAGGGAGAGAGTTTGCCAACGGTCAAGACCCTGTTTTCCCGTCTGCAACGGCGATCCGCTCCATCGCTGCCAGTCGTCCAGCCTATCAATAACGGCGGTGGTATCTCCCTTTTCTGATCTTATAGCTACAATGAGGTAGATAGTGATAATCCCAAGCTTCGCGAATCTTCCGAAACAGGTGCGCGTGGTCGAGGTCGGACCACGCGATGGCCTTCAAAATGAGAAAACGGTGATCTCAACAGCCCAGAAAGTTCGCTTTATCAATCAGTTGAGCGCGGCTGGCCTGCCAGTTGTTGAGGCCACCTCATTTGTCAGTCCAAGGGCGATCCCCCAACTTGGAGACGCCAGCGCGGTTATGAGCGAGATAGAGCATCGCCCCAGTACCCTTTATCCCGTTCTGGTCCCCAACCTCAAAGGGATGGAGCGCGCCGTGAGCGCAGGCGTTACCGCGATCTCGCTGTTTACCGCCGCCTCCAACAGCTTCACAAAACACAATATCAACGCCACCATAGAAGAGAGCCTGGAGAATTTTCGGCCCGTGATCGCTCAGGCGAAAGAACATGGAATCGGCGTGCGCGGCTATATCTCCACCATTTTTGGCTGCCCCTATGAAGGGAAAGTCGAGCCACAACAGGTTCTCTATGTGGCGCGCCAGCTTTTGGAGATGGGCGTTCAGGAGCTTTCACTGGGGGATACCATTGGGATCGCCACCCCGAATCAGGTGGTTGAGGTGCTATCTCTTCTCATGGAAGAGGGAGGAATTCCCCGTGAGCAACTGGCCGTCCATTTTCACGATACTCGCGGAACCGCCCTGGCAAATGTCCTGACCGCCCTGGAGATGGGGATCAGTATTGTGGATAGTGCGGCAGGAGGACTGGGTGGCTGCCCCTACGCGCCGGGGGCCTCAGGAAATCTGGCGACCGAGGATCTCCTTTATCTTTTACAGGGACTGGGGATCGAGACCGGCGTCGATCTGGATAGTGTGGTCATCGCCACCCGTGGGATCGCCGAGGCCATCGGGCACCAGCCTACCAGTAAATACTATAAAGCCGCGCTCAGCCAGAGCTGAGTCGTGGAGAGAAGGCCTGCACGTATTCGTGGGACAAGAACCTACGGGATACTGCTGGCCTCTCTCTACCATGCAAAAAAATCACTCTATACAGTTTACAGCACCCACATCTAGAATATCGGGACGAGGTATGTGCTTACCATAACCCCATCTGTGGGATCATAGCTCACCATTTGGCCGAAGCCAGTATTAGGAACAAACTGGCCGCTAAGAATAGTCTGCCAGGGAAGCGACCATTGGTTCGGAAACGTGACAGGAACCTGATTAATATTGCCAC
>CAXTTV010000294.1:0-4354 GCA_964247295.1 uncultured Ktedonobacteraceae bacterium
CATATACAGTGTTCTATTCAAAATAGAATAAAAGTATATTATAAAGCAGTGCGGTCTAGCTCGATATCTTTGAATGTCAGAGGATCTTCTTTTGGTTCTAAATGGGTAAAGACGCTACATTCTGGGAGAGCGTGAATGATCTCCATCTCAATTTGTTCGCAGATGCCATGACCCTTCAGGACGCTCCAGTCTCCGGGCACAATCACATGAAAGCTTACAAACCTGCGCGTACCAGCTCCACGGGAGCGGATCGCATGAAAATCCATATCTTGTTCGCGATAACGATTGAGGACCGCTAAAACCTGATCCATATCTTCTTTGGGAAGAGCCGTATCCAGCAGACCAAGCCCCGTCCGTCGTAGTAACTGGACGCCGGTTAACGCAATATTCGCCGCCACCAGCAGCGCCACTAGAGGATCAAGAAGCAGCCAACCCGTAAAGGTTGTTAAGAGCACGCCGATCAGCACACCCACAGTTGTCCAGACATCGGCGAAAAGATGCTTCGCATCAGCTTCCAGGGTAATCGAGCGCTGGCTTTTGCCTGCCCTGAGCATAAACCAGGCCAGAACGCCATTGACGACCGCGCCGACAACCGAAAAAGTTAATCCCACGCCAACCTGCTCAAGTGGTTGGGGGTGGAGCAATCGTGGGACAGAAGTATAGATGATAATGGCTGCCGCGACAATAATCAAAGCCCCCTCGACCCCACTTGAAAAATACTCTGACTTAGTGTGCCCGTATGTATGCTCCTCATCTGGCGGTTGAGCGGCCAGCGACAGAGCCCAGAGCGCCACCAGGGCCGCTACCAGATTAACAATTGACTCCGCCGCATCAGAGAACAAGCCGACTGAGCCCGTAAGCAGGTAGCCAGTGAACTTAGCAGCCATAGTAAACAGGGCCGCAGCAATCGAAAGATAAATAAAGAAGCGCGGCGAACGATGCTTCATGAACTCAAAAATCCTTTATCCGATAGAATCAATAATTTCAAAATCCTTGTTATTATACACGCACAGAAAGGTAGTGAGGGAAGGTATCCTTACCGCTCACCACCAGAAGAGCGGAACTAAGGTTGGGAAAGATCAACGTTTCTTTCCTTATTGGCCTGTTTATAGGAGGTATAGAGTATTACAACCCCAACGATACTTAGACCGAGCGAGACAATCGAGATATGGATATCGGGCCCGACGACCAGAAAGATCGTGCGTGGCAGCCCATCCCAGAAGCCATGCAAAAGTGAGACAAACAGGTACGTAAGGATGACCGGCATGCTGATTCTGAAATGATGGGACCTGCTTTGAGAGAACAGGACAGCCGAGGCGATCGCTGTCCAGACCCCATGTCCGAAAGGTGCGAGGAGGCCGCGTAATACAGTAGAAACAATCGAGGCCAGTGCCTGTCCGTTGGCCAGGAGTAGCGCGGTAAAAGCGTAGCCAGTGCTTTCAAGGGCCGCGAAACCCATGCCGACCGCCGCTCCCAAGAGCAGGCCATTCATCGTCGATGTATGCTGCCATTTTCTGGCGATAAACATCACCGCCAATAATTTACAGCCTTCCTCAATCAATCCCACCAGCAAGGCATTGCTAAGGGTTAAGCCCTGATCCGGCGATGTAATCGGGAGTAGTAACGTCTCCAAAATTGAGGCTCCCAGTACGCCGAGCACTCCACCAAGAATAAAGCTTTTAGAGATTGTCACCGTGTCCAGTCCGCTGATATGCTGGTGATCGTACAGGAATGTCACAAACACGACGGGAATCAAGAAATTTCCAATAATAATCACAGTAGGAAATAGATTTGGATTTCCCGTTGTAAGTAGAACGATTGTTGTAATGATAAACAATAAGAGACCGCTCCCAAGTACCGTAAGCCAATCCCGGTTTTTGCGTACCGGTTGGGGAGCACTTACAGAAGGTGGTGTATTATCCATAGCCTTCCCTTTCCGTTTTTTTGCTAAGACTTCAGATCAGGCAAGATAAGTTCTTGTGAAGCCTTCCAAATAGATAATGGAATGTATGTAATACACGGATAATCTTCACAAGCAGAGTCATTCAGTGGGGGCATCTGCAGGCAGATAGCTTTTTGGTGTGCTCTCATGGGCTGGAGCCTGAAGTTTTTTCGGCTTCTTATTTCCGACATGCTTGAATTTTGTAAAGACATTTCCCCTTTTTATGTGTCATAATAATTTTTAGGATAGTTGTTATTATGGCCCTGAGTGGAAGGAGGTTCTTTTTCAGGTTCCACTCCAGAAGATACCCAACAAAGTTTGTACTCGATAGATATCCGAGGAGGTTCTTGTGGGTCAATCCGTTGCCCCTGTTGCGTCCACCAGTCGTATTCCCGCCTGGCTGCGTTTAGATACTCCGCAGTCGTTGATTATCAGTAATGCACGTGCCCGGATCTTTCTGGTCTCGTTCGCGATGCTCTTTTTTGAGCTTTTGTGTATTCGCTGGATACCCTCATACATTCGGTATCTCAGTTATTTCACCAACTTTATTCTCCTGGCCTCATTTTTAGGAATTGGGCTGGGGATGCTCTCGGCCCGGCGTTCGCGTTTCTGGTTCCCCCCGTTTCCTGCTCTGGTGCTGGGTCTGGCGGTTGTTGTCGCGCTGAACAAGTTTGATCTACGGATCAACTCCACCGATGTATTGTATTATGGAGCTGGCGAGGCTCAGAGTGCTCAGGCCGAAAACTTTCTGGTTCTTCCGCTTGTTTTTGGTATGGTGACGCTCTGTTATATACCGCTCGCGCGCTCCTTTGGGCAGCTTTTTTCGCAGGTACAGCCATTGACGGCTTATACCTACGATATTATTGGAAGCCTTGCAGGGATTGCCGCCTTCTCATTGATGTCCTACTTTGCGCTTCCACCAGCCATCTGGTTCACGATTCTGACCTTACTGGTCATCTCTTTGAGCAGTAAAAGGTTTGTCTGGGCGGGGGCTGTGGTGATGCTGGCAAGCCTTGGAATTGCATGGCAGTTACAGAGTGGTGCTTACTGGTCCCCATATTATAAAATTCTCCTGCATCCGGCGACTCCTAGCGGCTATATTGTTGATGTGAACAACGCTGGTGGACACCAGGCGATGATCCCCTGGCAGTACAAAGAGCCATTTTATCGTCGCCTGTACCAGATCTTTCCTGGAAAAACCTTTGATCATGCCTTGATTCTTGGAGCGGGTAGCGGCTCCGATGTCTCGACCGCGTTAGCCAATAATGTAAAATCAGTAACGGCGGTGGAGATTGATCCTAAGATTCAGCAATTGGGGGCTCAGTATAATCCTGATCAGCCCTATAAAGATCCGCGTGTAAAGGTTGTCATCAATGATGGTCGATCGTTTCTAGAAAATACAAACGAGAAATACGATCTGATCATTTTTGCTTTACCGGACTCGCTGACGCTTACCTCCAGCAATACCAGTCTGCGTTTGGAAAGCTTCTTGCTAACGCAGGACTCGATCAAAGCCGCGCGTTCTCGCTTGAGTAGCAACGGCATTTTTGTGATGTACAACTACTATCGCGAGGACTGGCTGGTGAATAAGCTGGCTGGTATGGCTGGCAATGCCTTTGATCAGAATCCTCTGGTTTCTACCTATGGTGGTTGGGGCCGTGCCGCCGTTGTGATGAATGGGCCTCGTCTTAACTCACTACCTGCCGGTTCTTTTGGTCCCTATCGCGAGCAGGCGAACACAGCAAATGATAAGCTGCATGTTGTAGGTGAAGGTTACTTCTCCTATAGAGCACAAACACCGGCGACGGATGACTGGCCGTTCGTGTACCTTCACGATCATAGCTTCCCCGGTCTGTATATAGCTGGCCTGATAATGGTGCTGGTCTTCGCGGTGGCCGGCCTGTTCGCCTTTGCTCCTAGACAGGTGTTGAAGCGGTTTGATCTGCATATGTTCTTCCTTGGCGTGGCGTTTATGTTGTTGGAGTCGAAGAGTTTGACAACCTTTGCCCTGCTCTTTGGAAGTACCTGGTTGGTAAACTCACTGGTGTTCTTTGCCATTCTCAGCAGTGTTCTTCTGGCAGTGCTCGTCAATCGGTGGCTAAAGATCAAGCGCGTCTGGGTCTTTTATGTGCTGCTGTTTGGGCTACTGGTAGTGAATCTGGCGATCCCACCCGAAGCTTTGCTGCTGAATAATTTGGTGTTGCGCTACATTCTGGCAAGCACCCTGACCTTTGCGCCGGTCTTCCTGGCGAATATCATCTTTACGAATTCGTTCAAGGATACCGAAACCTCAGATATCGCCTTTGCTTCAAACCTTTTGGGGATTATGGTTGGCGGCGGTATGGAATACTTCAGCATGCTGGTCGGCTACCGGATGCTGTTGATCCCGGTCATCCTTTTCTATGCCCTGGC
>CAXTTV010000295.1:0-4350 GCA_964247295.1 uncultured Ktedonobacteraceae bacterium
ATGAAGGTACCTCTGGAGCGGTGTGAATCAGGGCACCGTTGAGAGGGGCGGGGAGACCCATGTGGGTTTGAGACGGTTTGCGAATGGAGTCTTTTTTATTGTTGTTATTGCGTTAAGAGGGGAGGGGAGACCCATGTGGGTTTGTTATATTTTTGCTGGGTATAGGTGTTTCAAATGTGAAGTACGGGAAGCAGTGGACTGAAGATGAAATGTTCGATCTTGTAGGATGGATGCCTTGTGCTTCTGGTGGGAAATTTCCACCACCCTTGCCATGGCCGGTAGATCGGGTCACGCGCGGACCCGATCTACCCCCTTTGATCTGCATCAACCTCTTTCACTTTTCTCAACAGGACGCTTATCGACGAGCTATGGAGGTTTCAATGGTACCTGTACAGGTTGAGGGCGTGCGCAGAAATTTCCTCCCGGTCAGCGCCTTCCTCTACAATGTGTTTCTAATGGATGGGGAGAGGCAGCGTCTCTTGACATTTGGTATCGAGCGCCATGAGGCCCTACCAATCGTAGCAGTCCTGAATGATTTCACGTTACCTCGCCCGGAGGCTATCAATAGCATGGCGGGGACACTTCAGCAGCTCGGTTACACTCTGGAAGAGGCGCGGATCGAGAGCCATTCGATGCTGCCACCTTCCTATAATCTTTGCGAGTGTCGGCTGTATTTCCGCAAAGACGAGATCCTACAGGAGCAGACCCGAACGATGCGGCCCGGCGATGCGATCGGTCTGGCCCTCCTAATGAATGCCCCGATCTCCATATCGGATGAATTATTTGAGCAAGCTGGTGTTCCACTGACGGAAAAGCAGACGCCCGAGCTTGTCTTCGCCGTGTATCTACTCGATCGTGAGGGGATTGCCGTACCAGAGGGACAGGATTTGAGGCTGGGATTTAGCAAGACGCCGGCGCGTGATGCTCTGGTCAAGGAATGTAAGGCCGCCATCTCGGGGAAAGCCCCAATCTTTCCCGAAGAGGATATAGAACGACGAAAGCAAGAGTATCTAGCCTTTTTGCTCAGATAGTATCTCTTGCTTTCATAGATCATAAGAATTCTTTATATGTAGAGTACATTTATTCTGATTTTATTAGTCTTTATGATCTTCCTGACCATGATCAGTTAATGTGAGCATGCCTTTGTTATCGGGCATCATCGACTGTCGTACTTTCGCTACGGGCTTTGAGGGCTCGCTGGCGGCGCAGGCTGTTCCGAAACGGGGCTGAGCATACGGAAAATGGGTCGCGCCACGGGCCAATATATGGAGCGCGTTCGCGGACTCGCCTTCATAGGACTCACCATGATTCCAGGGAACCCAGGAGCGCGCGTTGCAGTAATGGCTGACAAAGGAGCGTCGCGTGCGATCCTTTGAGTCATTTTGATGCGAACGATGTAGAATATGCCCGTTAAAGAACACAACATCTCCTGGATTCACCACTGCTGGAACCTCTTTACCTGGATATTTGTGCGCGACCGGCGTGAGGCCATTCAGCGCTTCGTCGGTATTGCTGGCATTAGCGATCGGTTTGATGTCTCCAAGCTCTCTTTGCCCATTGGGTGATACTCCATCGGAATCGGGATAGATTGGCTCATTTTGTGATCCAGCGGTCATCCAGAGACAGCCGTTCTCCTCGTCGGCGCGATCAATTGCCAGCCATGCTCCGCACAGGGTATCTGGGAAGGTCGGGATATAGTAGGAATCCTGATGATATCCCTGGCCCGGTTGTCCGGGATGTTTAAAGAACAACATTGTTTGGAGCGCCAGGACATCTGGACCAATCAATGCCTCCAACACATCCAGAATACGTGGATGAAGCAGGAACTGCTCATGGATCGGCAATACACGGTGAAGCATATGGGTGCGTAACCAGTAGCTCATTTTTTTGTCCGGGTCCCAATCCGCTGGCGGCGGCTGTACACCTGGGATCTGTACCTGCCCATTAATCAGATCATCGGTATGAGATCGGATTTCCTGTACCTCTTCTTGCGAGATCAGGCCGCGTATAATTAAGAATCCCTGCTCTCGAAACGTCACATATTCTTGAACACTCACAGGGTAAGGATCATAGGATTTTTGCGATGCGATCACATCTGTACCAATCATAATTCTACTCCTTTTCTATTGTCTGAACTTGATTGTATGTTGTTATAATAGAAGGAAATAGATGAAATAGGGATAGCTGAAATTGACAATAATGTGCCTCAAATACGCAAATAGGATTTTCAATCGTGAATACGCAGCAGTATGATGGGGGGCTCTGGCCCGAAGATGCCATGGTTGGGGAAGCTATATACCCACCAGGAGGGGTATTGGGCCCACGTTTACAGACAAATCTGCAACTCGTATTGATCCACTCTGGAAATATGACAATCTGGATTGATCAGGTCCCTCACTACGTCCAATCTAACGAGGTCTGTGTCCTTTTCCCAGATCATAATGAGCGTTTCGCATTCGCGACCGAATTTGAGACCTGTCATACCTGGTTGCATGCCTTTATCCCACATATTCCCTCAGAACTTTCCGCCCGTTTGCAGGCCCTTCCCTGGCCCTTGCCGATCTCGCCGACGATGAACAGACTGATTCGGGATGGACTGGCTCTTCAGGGAACGCCATTTCCGACCGCGCCCGCACTCCTCAAAGCCATAGCTGTGCAGATGCTCTGGCGTTATATCGGTGAGGGCGAGCAACAAAAATCATATGAAACAACTTCTACGCATCCCGCAGTTGAGCAAATACAATATTATATTCATGACCACTTAAGTGAGCCGCTCACCCTTTCCATGCTTGCCTCAGTTGTCGCAGTAAGCCCCGCGCATCTCATCAGATTATTTCAGGTGCAACTGCATACCACCCCCATGGCGTATCTCTGGCAGCGCCGCGTCGCCAAAGGAATTGATCTGCTGGAACAGACCGGCTTACCCGTCGGAGCGATAGCCGAGCAGTGTGGATTTCAGTCGCGCTTCCACTTCTCGCGTCGTATTCGCGAGATCGTAGGGTACACCCCCTTAGAGGTCCGTCAACGATCGTGGTCTAAGTAAGCTTGGACCTGATCCGGTAGCGGCAATGGATCGCAGCATCGAGGAGGGTGCAAAACTGGCGAAAGTGCCTCTGAATCGAATTTAGCGCAAAAGCTTGTTATGGAGGAGATCTCAGGTTATACTGAATGCACAGGGTTAAGCAAAATTAAAGGTGGCATCTCCAAATGAAGCATATCATCTTTGCTTGTGCAGGAGGGAAAGATCATGAGCCAGGATCGCGATCTTAGCAACCAGATGCGAGCGATTACCATCTCGCGAGAATATGGCAGCGGCGGAGGTGAGATCGCCGCCCGGCTCGCGAAAAGATTGGAGTGGAACCTCATCGATCATGCGATCGTAGAGCGGATCGCGCAAGAGATGGGGACCAGCACCCAGGAGGCTGAAGCGCACGATGAGAATGTGCAGGGCAGCATCGCGCAGATCCTCAATAGCTTTGTTCATCTTTATCCTGGCCCCATGTATGGTGTTCCCCCGATGAACTTTCTTTCCGACGCCGATTTCCGGCACTCCATGGACAGGATCGTCCGGGCGGCAGCCAGCCGGGGGCACGTCGTGATCGTTGGGCGGGCCTCCCAAGTCATCCTGGCCGATCATCGGGACGTATTACACGCGCGGATCATCGCCCCGATAGAGAAGCGCATTGCCTATGTCGTACAGCGCGAGGGGATCGATCGTCAGGAAGCGGAAGCGCGCATCCGAAAAAAGGACCAGGATCGGGCGAGGCATCTTCAGAGCGAGTATCATCGAAAGCCGGAAGACCCCAATCTCTATGATCTCGTCATCAATACCTCCTTATTAGATCTGGAGAGCGCCGTAGACCTTGTACGGTTAGCGCTTCAGCAGAAAGCAAGCCACCTATCGCAGAAAACCGGCGAGCTGGGGCCAGTCGTAGGCTTGCCGAGATATGTAGGTCAGCCAGACGACTTTCGTCCCTCGCAACCCTGACTTATAAAGAATCCTGGATTTGCGAGAGGCTCTGGTGTGGAGGTGCTGAGCTCAGCCTCTCGCGTGGCTCTATAAGCGGGTTTAGGGGAAAAGGGATCAAAAAAGCGCCTTTTTGCGGGGTAGAAATAGGCCATTTGGAGAGCCTCTCGCAAAAGCTTGTTTTAGCCCGCTTCACAGGCTATACTAGAGGGGTAGGGTTGGAAGAGGGTGTGGGACCCAATCGGGATTGCAACGCTGGCAGCTCTCCCTGATCGCCAAAAGCAAGATGCTTGTTGGAAGAGGGTGTGGGACCCAATCGGGATTGCAACCGAAGACGCTACAAAGCTTACAACAGGCCACAAAGTTGGAAGAGGGTGTGGGAC
>CAXTTV010000296.1:0-4297 GCA_964247295.1 uncultured Ktedonobacteraceae bacterium
CTTTTTGGGGTGGGAACGTTCACCTGATTTTTTCAATTGGGTAAACCTCCCACTTTTTTGTCTAAATTGAAGTACTCTGATTGCTCAAATCTCTGGTATAATTACCTCTAACACATTTTATTCTTTGTAGAAACAGTACTCTGTTTCTATTACTATACACATACACTATGAGGTTTTTATGGAGATGAGTACAAATCCAGAGAACGTTACTCTCAATCCTTCTGAGTCTACAAAGGTGCGGCGCGTCACTTTGCTGGAGCAGATTAATCTGAATGCCTTCTGGATCGGCCATAATTTTCACTGGCAGGCCCTGCTGGCAATTGTGATCCCGAGTATGGTCGCGAAATTTCTGGGCGAGGCTAACAAGGATATTAACCTTACCCTGGTCGTAAGCTGGGGATCGCTGGTCGCGTTCTTTGTGAATCCTTTGATTGGAGCGATTTCCGATTATTCTACGTTCCGGCTTGGCCGCCGCCGCCCATTTATGATATTCGGGACGGTCTTCGATGTGATTATTTTAATGCTTTTCGCCTTTTCACCCCGCTGGTTTACTGGAAACTCGCTGCTCATTGCCTTTACTGCCCTATTTTTACTGCTTCAGTTTTTCAATAATCTCGCGAATTCTCCCTGGAGCGCGATTATTGTTGATAAAGTCCCTCAGGAGCAACGCGGACTATCCGCTGGCTTTAATGGCCTTTTTACACTGCTCGGCCTGATCCTCGGCTCGACGATTGCGGGACTGATTGTGAATAAGAGCGCTCCACTTCCGGTCTATAAAGATCAGGTTGTGACGATTTTCGCGCTCATCGCGGTGGTGCTGGTGGTTTTTGTAACCTACACGGTGCTGACGGTCAAGGAGACGCCGCTTCATGAAGCGGCTCGCTTCAATCTCAGAGATACGCTTAAACGCTTTCTCTTTAACCCAACACACTACCCTGATTTTTCCTGGGTGCTCCTGGCCCGCTTCCTGATGATGATGGGGATCTGGGGCGTCTTCTATTTTCTGCAATACTATTTTGATGATGTCTTGCATGTGTCGGGCGAACAGTTCTCGGGAACGTTTTTCCTACCAATCCTGCTGCTGACGGCGCTTCCAACCTCACTACTGGCCGGTTGGGCCTCAGACCACTGGGGACGCAAACGTCTGGTCTACATTTCGGGCAGTGTCATGACGGTTGTCTGTATCCTGTTTATCTTTTTTCAAAGCCAGGCCGGAGCTTTGATCGCGGCAGGCTTTTTTGGAATCGGCTATGGAGCCTATGGCAGTGTGGATTGGGCACTGACCGCCGATACGATCCCGCCGACGGATGAGGCCGGAAAGTTTATGGGGATCTGGTCGGCGATGGGGATTCTCCCCCAGATCGCTGGCACAGCGATCGGAGGAATTATGCTCCAGCTTGGGCACAACCTTCCCAATCATCAGGGTTATACCATCCTTTTTGTGGTGACGATCATCTACTTCGCACTCGGGACACTGATCATCCGTCAGGTCCGAACGATTCGCTAAACGCCGCTCAAAAAGGGATCTTCAGCACCAGGTGCTAAAGATCCCCTTCGTGTCTGCAATCTCTACTTATTGAACAGAGCCTTCCATGATTCCCATGATCGTTCCCAGGAACTTTACGGCATCCGCTTGCTTACGTTGAAAACTATTGCGGCCAATGATCGAGCCAAAACCACCACCATCGCGGATCGCCCGGACATCATTGAACATCTGCTCATCGCTAATGGCTGCGCCCCCCGAGAAGATCACGATCCGCCGACCAGCAAAAGAGCTCTGAACCACGTGCTTCACACGATCAGCCAGCGTCGAGATCGGGATCTCGTACTTCTGATACACTTTCTGGGCCTCGGCCAGCTCAACATGTTCATTAGGCAGTTTCACTTTAATGATATCCGCGCCAAGCTGGGCCGCTATCTGGGCCGCATAGGTCACAACATCAATGGCCTGCTCTCCCTGCTTGCTAATAGAGGAACCGCGCGGGTAGGACCAGACGACAACGGCCAGACCAGCAGCCTTGGCCTCGGCGCTCAGCACTCGCAACTCTTCATACATGGGTACACGCTCGGTCGATCCGGGATAGATAGTGAAACCAACAGCATTACAGCCCAGACGCAGCGCGTCCTCAACGCCCGATGTCACAGCGGAGATAGGATCTTTCTCATCGTTGAGGATATCATGATTGTTACACTTTAAGATTAATGGGATCTCACCAGCATAATCACCAGCAACGGCCTCGATAAATCCCAGAGGTGCTGCATAGGCATTACAACCACTTTCGATCGCCAGATTAATATGATAGCGGGGATCATATCCAGACGGATTGGGGGCAAAACTTCGCGCCGGCCCATGCTCAAATCCCTGGTCAACCGGGAGGATCACCATCTTGCCGGTCCCCGCCAGACGACCATGATTTAACATCCGAGCAAGATTGGCCCGAACACCCGGATTCTCGCTATTGTACCAGCTTAAAATTTCGCGAATGCGATCATTCATTGTTCTATTATCCTTTTCGTTCAACTTTGATCCAAATAGAGGACAGCATCGTCCTTAGAGGTCCTGACTCGCCTGCATATGATCTCGGCGAAGCTTTCTACTTACAAGCATGTCACAAACCACCTTTAGGATTCAAGCTCATCTATAATACCCCTGAAATCCCATTTTTTTAGCCTGATTTGCATTAAGATAACAAGTGCGTTATGATGTTTTTGCATTGCATATACATTGTAAATATGTCCTTTCTGACGCTTGATACGTACAAAAATTCGCGGTCGTTAAATAATCGTCTGCATAATTATTACAAACTATGTAGATCTATCAATTTAAGCGGCAGTATATTTTGATAGAAAACGAGTGTTACTTCAGACGAATTGATACGTCAGAATACAAAGACACAGGGATTTGGTGGTTTATCTAGATCGAGGGCCGCATTTTTAACCGAATACAACATATTTCTGCTGTTCCGGCACAGATACGGCTACAGCTCTAGAGGAGGAAGTTTTTCACCATTATGAGCAATTCTTTTGACGAAATTTTAATGGAAATTGTGAAGCAGAAACAAGTTCTGCAAGAGTTAAAACAAGAAAACACAAACCTGCGCCAGCAACTGGCCGATCTACGGTCTGGACGCGGCTTTCAGGTTGCGATAGAAGGTACCCAACTACCTCTTCAACAGGGTTCTATCCCAGGCTATCACGCGATCCAGGAAGAGCCTCTTATACAAAAAGATACACAGGCAGAGCCTAAAGCCCTGCCTGTTCCAAAGGAAAAGCCCCCGGCCCAGCCTGCCACTCCTGTTGCGCTTGAGCCAGAGATCATTCCTGAGGCTCCCAAAGTTCCTAAGGAGCAGCCTCGTTTTCTGGAAGAGATGATGCTTGATGAGTTCACGCGCGTGGCAACAGCTCCAATGACCGTATGGAATAGCGCGATCGCCCGACCTGTTGCGACAAAAAAGATCCCAGCGATCCACGCTGAGGTGAAGGCAGAAGAAGAGAAGGCTCAGCTTCGCCGTGCCCTCTCTGGTAGTTTTATGCTGGAATAGTCTTTTCTATTCCAGATCCATGTATATTGATGGTCTTTCGCTTTAGAAAAAATAGACTCCCCCTTCCAGTTATGGGCCCTGGAAGGGGAGTTTGTTTTCCTTAAAGCCTTCGTCTGGGCGCCCGGCTAGAACAAAGGTGAAGTTCTTGCTTTCCTGCGGGACTTCAAATACCACTTCTCCTTTTTTGCCGACCGCCCCCACATCAAATGAGATTGGGAGCGTACTCTCAAGCACTTTCTCAGTCTCTCCTCCCGCCTGCACCTGTATATAGTCGATGGCCGCCCCTGGAATAATCGTCTGGGTCGCCGTATTATCCACCGCAAGATTCAGCGTTACATATTGCTTACCTTTTGCCGCTTGCTTTCCATCGATGGCATAACTGAACGTGGCATCTTGCAGCTTGTAGACAAGATCACCAGCCATATAACCAAGTTGCTGATTGATCTTCACCTGCTTTGGATCATACTTTGCCAGATCGGCATTTCCATTGAGTGGAAAATCTATCTGAGCCTCATTATCACCACCGATCCGCAATGCCAATTGATCTGTTTTTACTGTGGGAGCTACAGCGAAATCTACAAAGCTCGTCTGGATCGCGCCTGCCGCGATCCCCACTTTGGCTTTATCGTAGACCGGGGTAAGCACCTTACCATCGGGTTGAACTAGTCGCGCAATGTCTATATAGCGCCATTGAACCGTTTCTTTCAACGAGTTCTGCTCCTGAATGTTTACCCTCAACATGCCATTTTGAACGG
>CAXTTV010000297.1:0-4265 GCA_964247295.1 uncultured Ktedonobacteraceae bacterium
GGAACAGGAATGAGAAGGCGAACAGCGAAAGCAGAGACAGGGACAATACGCGTGCAAGTTTCATCTGAAAATCCTCCATAATACACTATAAGTAGAATTGAGCATAAGAAAGCTGCCC
The DNA here is from genome assembly GCA_964247295.1 of uncultured Ktedonobacteraceae bacterium. Classification (GTDB taxonomy): domain Bacteria; phylum Chloroflexota; class Ktedonobacteria; order Ktedonobacterales; family Ktedonobacteraceae; genus CAXTTV01. The sequence continues at coordinate 119 of CAXTTV010000297.1, forward strand.
CAATTAAGGGAATTCGGGAAAACAATAGTATTTGTATTTGTGTATCGACACCGAGAAAAGATTGTCAAAAGCGAGAAAGGAAATACGCTTCAAAGCGTGGTGTTCTCGGTGTACTGTAATAGAGACAGGGGAAGATCCACAAAACTGTCAAATTACGTAACCTTTTTTGATGAAAGGAGAAAATTCATCTGAAAAGGTGAATGTTTTCTTGCCCTGATCTTCTCCTCTGCTTTATAGTAAGGGATAGATAATGGTTCCAGGAAGGCAGATGAGAGTGAAGCAGGGGATGTACATATGAATGAAAAGGTCTGGTCATGTTAGATAAATCTGATAAGGGGGAGGCGATCCAGACGGAGCGTCAGACGGTACGCGAGCAGCGCAAAGAATTTGAGCGTGAGCTGGCGGAGCAGCAGGAGCATTTGCCTCGGTCTCCCCGAAATCGGCAGCGAACAATTGTGTTAAGCGTGCTAGCGATAATCGTTGGAATGATCGTGCTGTTTCTGGTGCTGGTCCTGCTGCCAGCGCCCACGCAGTCACCGACAGCGGGGATCGCCATTGGATCGGAGGCCCCGAATTTCGCGTTGCCAATCTACGGTGGGGGCGATGGTCAGGGCCACCAGACCAGCGGGAATGGTCGCCAGAAAGTGGATCTACGAAGCTTGCGGGGTCGACCGGTCGTGCTAAACTTCTGGTCCGAGTCCTGCACTCCCTGTCGGGCGGAGATGCCCTATCTTCAGCGATTGTACAGTCAGTATGGACAGCGAGGAGACTTCGTGCTGCTGGGGATCAATCAGGCCGATCCCAATGTCAATATCGGTCCATTTGGGCAGAGCTACCACATCACGTATCCACTACTCTTCGACAAAGATGATATGGTGAACCGCACCTATAACGTCACCTCGATCCCCACAACCTACTTTATTGATAAAAGTGGTCGGGTTCAAAGCGTCATGGTGACTCAGCTTAGCGATGGGAGCATGCGGAAGGGGCTATCCAGCATAGGGGTGCAGCTTCCTTGACGCACCCTGGATTATCGAGGCCACGAACGGAGAAGAAAGAGTAGTCAGGGGGCCTGTTTTCTCAAGCTGGTAGCGATCCCAGCCGCCCCCAGGACCAGTAACAACACTCCCAGAGCCAGTTGACCCTGCGCCAGAGCTGGATTTAGCAGGGGCGGGATCGTAGAGCCCGGCTGCTTCGCGGCTGGTTTCCTCACGGCTGGCGCGGGTTGCGTCACAGATGAAACCTTTGGTTCCGAGGTTGACGCATGCGGTTGAAGCACCCCTCTGGGCATTGTCGTCGCAGTCGCATCGGTGAACGCTCTGCTTGAAGTGCTGGATGCGACAGTGCTTGCAGCCGAGTTAACTGTTTGCGTTCTCCCTATCGAGAAGGTACTAAACGCGCCCGAGAGCAGGAGCGCGAAGCCGACAACAGCAGCGATACTGCCGGCCCAGCGGAGCGCGGCACCTCCTCGCCTGTTTTGCCTGATCGCCCGGCGTAGCGCGAGCGAGGCTACCGGAGGTTTCGCCTCGTCAGCAGGGGCCGCTCCTGGTTCGAGGGAGAAGTCGGCTGGTAGGGCAAATGATCGTAGTAGCTCTGGCTCTGGGAGGGCGTGGAGGAAGGCGACTGTTTGACGCAGGTCGTCCAGGCTCCTCTGACAGTGCTCACAGGTATGCAAATGCGCATCGGTATAGCTCCGTTCTTCCGGTGAGAGCTGTTGATCCAGCGACGCCGAAAGTTCTTCAATTGTTAAATGTCGGATATTCTGTGGTAACAAAACCTCTGCTCCGTCCGTGACTAGTCTCTATCGGTATAAAGACGGTAACTGCGGGGTAAAAGTTCCCGATGCTGAATCAGATACTCGCGTAGTCGGGCGCGACCTCGTGAGATGCGTGAGCGTACAGTGCCTGGTGAGGATTGGGTTGTAGTAGCGATCTCTTCATATGAAAGCCCTTGGATATCGCAGAGGATCACCGCCATCCGCTGATCAACAGGCAACTGTTGAATCCCCTGTTGAAGTAGTTGTTGAAGTTCTTGAGAAAGCAGATGGGCCTCGGGGTTAGAAGCAACATCGCCCTCGATCAGTGAGCTTAAAGCGCCGCTGGTATATGCCTCTTCCTCATTGTTAGTCAACTCATCAAGAGAATCGACAGGGTGCCGCTGGATCTTGCGCCAGTGATCGTAGACCAGGTTTGTCGCGATCCGCAGTAGCCAGGCGCGAAACGAAGAGCCGCCTCGAAAGCCGGGCATATTGCGAAAGGCCGAAAAAAACACATCCTGAGTGACATCAGCAGCCATCTCGCGCTCATTCAGCATGCGATAGGCCAGAGCATAGACCATCGACTGATAGCGTACAACAAGCTGATTAAACGCCTGGACATCTCCATGGCGACTAAGCTCAATGAATTGGGTTTCGGCGGAATCTGGCAGTTGCCCCTGCCTCTTATCGTCCCGCGCCGGTTCTGTCATCGGAAGCAATCCTCACTTTTTTACTGTGAAGGTAGTGTAGCATATTTCCTCTAGAGAGGCTAGAAACCTGTACTCATTGCCTCAAGGTATGCCCATTGAGGAACGGGACCCTCCGAGCGAGGTGAAGCTTTGTATATCGGGTCACGTGTGGATTCATGGGAAAGGGCTGGCAGGCCCTGGTATTTTGTATATGTCTTGATATGTGTTGACATTGATAACCTGCCGCGACTATAATTACCTTACACAATCACATATGATTTGTTACCTGAAAAAATTGTTTGCTTCGCTGTGGAAGCGGTTTTCGCCATGTTGGCGCTGTGAAAGTATTCGTTAGAAATACCACACGTTGGCCAGCTATATCCAGCACCAATCCTATCCTTCTTGAACCTCTCCCACTGCGAAGCGTGCATCTCTGCTGGAGGATCTTCTATGCCTGGTGGCCTTGAAGACGTTGTCGCAACTGATTCCCAGATCTGCGACCTTGATGGTAAGCTGGGGAAGCTTTCCTACTTTGGTGTTGACATTCACGATCTTGTCGCCCACGGATCGTTTGAAGAGACGGCTTACCTGCTCTGGCACGGCGTCCTGCCCACCTCTTCTCAGTTGGAAGAGTTGGAAGAGCAGCTCATCGCCAACCGGGCAATGCCTGACCAGTTGCTGGAAGTGCTGCATATACTCCCGAAAAAGACAACGGCCATGGATGTCCTGCGTACGGGTGCCTCGTTGCTCTCGGCGTTTGATCCTGATATTAATGATAAATCGACCGAGGCCAACCGTCGCCGCGCGATCCGCCTGACGGCTGTGTTCCCACATATTATCTCGGCCTGGAACCATATTCGCAACGGTCGAGATGTCGTCGCTCCCCTCAAAGAGGACTCGCATGCCGCGAACCTGCTCTATATGCTTTTCGGCAAGCAGCCCGAAGCGTTTCATACGCATGTGATGGATGCAGCTCTGATCTTGCATGCTGATCACGAGTTGAACGCCTCTACTTTTGCCGCTCGCGTGGCCGCCGGCACGATGGCCGATATGTATGCCGCCGTCACAGCCGCAATCGGCGCGCTTTCCGGTCCTCTGCATGGTGGAGCCAATGAGCAGGTAATGAATATGCTCTTAAAGATTGGCGAGTCCAATAAGGCTGAGGGCTATATCAAAGAGGCCCTGGCGCGTAAAGATAAGATCATGGGCTTTGGGCACCGCGTCTACCGGACCGATGATCCTCGCGCGCAGCACCTGCGTGAGTTTTCGCGTGAACTGGGTGAGCGCTCTGGCGACCCTCGCTGGTACACGATGTCGCGCACGATCGAAGGAGTTGTGAAAGAGGAGAAAGGACTATACTCAAACGTAGACTTCTATTCTGCCTCGACCTATTATATGCTGGGGATTCCGATAGATCTGGACACGCCGATCTTCGCCACCAGCCGGATTACTGGCTGGACCGCCCATATTCTGGAGCAGTACGCCAATAACCGGCTGATCCGCCCACGCGCCGAATATGTGGGACCCAAGAACGTCACCTATGTTCCCTTGGAGCAGCGCGCCCAGGTAGAGGCGCAAAAATAATCGTAGGGGAAGCGCTTGCGATGCTGCTGGGAAAAGAAGAAGGTGTTTTTGTGCAGGGAGAGAGTCGAATGAGGGAGGTCGGGTCACGTGTGGACCCGTGGAGACGGAGTGTACGCAC
>CAXTTV010000298.1:0-4234 GCA_964247295.1 uncultured Ktedonobacteraceae bacterium
GGGGCATACCGTTGAGATGCAAGTTCCTTGCGAGTATCTCAACTTCTACTGGGTAGGAGAGAGTGGTCTGCCCTATCATTGCAGTGCGAACAAAACATGCCTGATTTTGCCTGATGAAGAGTTCGACTTTGAGTTATGGATGGTAAAAAGTGATCCAGCATGGCCTGGGGCTCATGAAGAACTGGAGCGTATGAGGTATGTAGATGATAACGAGATCTTTCCATAGGAGTCAGCGATGTGGAGGACTGGAGCCCAAGAAGCTGCGCTAGTGAAAGCTCGCCAGGCCAAAGTGGCAAGACGGACGTGTCAACGATGTGGGTTTGTAGCTCCACCTCCTTGTAAACGTCGATGGGTAACTTCAATTGAGAAGAATGGTTGGTGTCGTGACTGCAATCGGAAAGCTGAGGTGGAGGCATGGGCTTTAAAGTTGATAGCGAGTGAGTTCATTGTGGTAGACACCGAGACTACTGGCTTAGACTCAAATTCAGAGGTCATTGAGATAGCCATTGTCAGCGGTACTGGAGCTATACTACTGAACTCGCTCATAAAGCCGCAAGGCCCCAATTCCTCAGAAGCACAGAAAATCCACCGGATTACTGATGAAGAGCTAACGACAGCTCCCTTATTCTCAGAACTCTGGCCGCAAATCTCAGCGATCCTACGAAGGTTCAGGACATTCGTGGGCTATAATGCCCGGTTTGATGTCTGGGCGCTTCAAGATACGGCAGCTCGCTATGGGTTGAGGTTGCCGGGTCGCACCGTTCCTGAACTGCCGTTAGATGTAAAGATTCGGCATCGCTACAACAATGCAATGTCTGACAGAAATGATATCATGATAAAATTTGCTGAGTGGTATAGCCGAAATAGCTCATGGAGACGTTTAATAGATGCTTGCCATGAGTTGGGTGTAGAGTTGCCTACTCATCGGGCCCTCAATGATGCTTTAGCTTCCCTTCATGTTGTGAGGGCATTGGCCGAGAATGCGAGGAAATTTCCCCAACCTAATGATATCGCTCCTTCACGTTCGCACAAGAGGCGAACTCCCACCATTCAATGGGGAATTGATGAATTTCCTTAGTACAGAAGGTGGTGTAATATGGAGAAAGCAGAGCGTACTCGTCAGATAATCCGGCTGTTGCAGGAGACCAATGACCTAAATATTGTGGCTCCAGGTTCATAGGCTTAGCCTGCTGGAGAGCGGCTCAAAACCGTTCCCCAGCTTTTTTAGTTGTTTTCCTGCCCTAGCTCTGCTGATCCGGTAGCCATATTTCTTATGACTTGCAGGGCGGCCAGCGCATCCCCTAACGCTCGGTGGCTCCCTCCTGGGAGCTTTTGCCAGGTATAGGAGCAGTGATAATCTGACCACCAGCCGCACCAGCTAGCATATTGTTCCATGATGCAATCCCATTTCTGCTCAAGCTCTGTTAAGCCATAACGATCTGCTGATCGTTCCATAATTGCTTGGTCAAATGCCGCGTTGTATGTCAGAATGAGAGATTTTTCAGCCAGGGCTGCTTGGATTTGCGGCCAGATCTGTGGAAGCTGTGGAGCGTTCTCTAATTCTTCATCATTGATTTGGTGTATTCTTCTCGCACTTGGCGAGACTTTATCCTGGCCTGGATTAATCAAGCAATTAAGAAGTGTTTCCCCGGTTGGAGAAATGATTGCCAAGTCTATCACAACGCCATTAAGGCTTGTTGTTTCGGTATCTAATACGACCCAATCATTCCTCGCAAGCAAATCCTTGGCCCACTGGGATGCTTTCTTATGGTCCTGCTGGATCATGTCTTCAAGATCGGCTTGTTCGTTTTCCCATTCGATCCGTTCCTTGGCCCACTGGGATGCTTTCTTATGGTCCTGCTGGATCATGTCTTCAAGATCGGCTTGTTCGTTTTCCCATTCGATCCGTTCCTTGCATGCCAGACAAAGCCCCGGCCAATAATAATCTTTGATATATGCTGGAGCTGAAGGGGCCTTACCACAATGCTCACATCGCCATTTGTCGCGCTGCTTCTGGCGGGCGACTGCAAGGGATTGAAGTTGTTTTTCTGAGCAGATCCGGCGCGGGAGAGCTTCACGTTCGTTGTAGAGCCAGCACCATTCTTGACGCACAATAATACATCCATCCCGTTTAGCCCGGTCGCGTGGTTTAAGGTGTTTGGCTTTCAGTTGCTTATAGGTCAGAAGATGAGGTGGGGATTTTCGCCAAGGGTATATCTTGACTCCGGGGCAACTTGTAGATTTAGGTCGTCGTACCCAAACATCGCTACAGATTTTACATTGATAGCGATAATGCTGGTCTTTTCCACGGTCAGTAAGGCGATGTGGCATAGTTTTTGCTCCTTTTACTCGAAATATTGCTAATGAAAAAACATATGCCATAAACATCGGTCGGTTGTCAAGCCCTTAATACGACCTTTCTAGGTGAGGAACTGCTTTCCATCGACATATCAAGCAGGCTCGTACTGTTTTGTCTCCCAAACTTTTTACTCCAATAGTATGTCGTCCACATATAGGGCGGTCGCAATAAAAACATTTGGCTGTTGCCGACCGCTCACACCATTTTCCATGTAATTTAGCTGAGCATCGGGGTGTTTTTAACCATTTTGATGCTTCCTCACGTATTGACTGAACGGGATAATGCTTCGCTATCCAGTGCAAGCGGGCGCGTTCTGTATTGGAAATTGGAGCTCGAAGAGTGTAATTCTCTCCTCTTAGACGTATAGTTGTCATTTCACCTCTTTTACCCTAAATAACCACTTTGCTAGATTTATGCCATGATTGTTGCTTGGTTGTCAAGGAGAGGTAACAGAAATAAATTTTTGAGGTATAAAATGAGTTCAGCACATATCTTCAAATGAGAAAGATATATGCTGAGGGAGTTATCTAGTAAGCAGACCCTTGTCGCCGGTGAGACAGGCGGTATGAGCGATCTTTTCTCTCACGTGTTTTCGCGGCCTCTGGCGGCCAGGTTCATCTCTGCTGACTGGTGGCAGTCTCTGGCAAACACTGGATCTTCCGGGCGGGATCTGGTGGCACGATGGCGTGTACTGGCCTGACCGGCGCGCTTGCTATAAATCTGTCGTCTATGTGACATGTTAAGGAAGATAGAGCTGCTGCTGCTGGCCCTGTCTGCGAACGCTGACTCGGTCAGACGTTTAGACGTTTTACTGTTCAACTCTGCTGCCTGGAACCTGCCTGCACATCTCCACAAGAGTGTGCTTTTGCAGGCCGGGCGCTTCAGAGATCAATGGGGAGATCGCCCAGCAGCTCCTCAAAGCCGAGCCTCTCAGGGTCCAGCCCGTGGAGGAGGCAGGACATGACCTGGATCTTCTGGGTAGGGATGAGATGAAAAGCGGGATCAAGGCGATAGTTTCTGAGAATCTCGAGAGCCGTGAGACACAGGGTATGTTGGGAGAAGACGGAACATTGCCCTGTGGTGTCTGCCCGACACTCCTTCTCTGGAGAAAGAAGATGGAGGATCGTGTGCGCCAGCGTGAGCAGGATGATCAGAGCATCCTTTTTGAGCTGGGGAACGGTCTCCATCTGCTGAAGAACCACGTGTTCTGCCTGGAGATAGAGGGAGATCGAACACGGTTGTTCGGGAGCGTGAGCGCGCAGGGTCGTCTCTTCTCTGGGTGCCTGTTTGAGCCATTGGCGTCGTTGTCTTTGCCTCGCATTACGTTGGTGCTGCCGGGCCTGCACTTGTTTGGCCCTCTCGATCCACTCATCTGTGCTTGCAGGATAGCCGTCTTTTTTATTCTCCATGTCGTATTTTTCCTTCTCTTGTTTCTTTTCTCCTTTTATTCCATTAGTATATCATTTCACATGGAAAGCGTCTCTTTGCGTTTCTTGGGAAAGATCGGTAGCTCTGCGCTCTTGGAGGCGTTCATGATAGCGAGAGAGTAGCCGATCTGGGTCTCGGTCTGCTCTTCCTTCAGTGAGCTGCTTCATTCTGGTGACCGTCGATCGATCAACCGACTTGATGGTATTGGCCTGGTTGACTGATCGTGGCTCTGGGTTGGGTTGCATTTTAGATCCAGAGCTGGGTATCTCAATGCTGATCTCTCGGGTGGCGGGGGTGTTCTCGTTATAGGTAGCCGCCGGGCGGGCTGACAGCCTGCTGGGTGATCCTGGTCGGCCAGGTGCAGGCCTGAATGTGGGGATGAGTCTCCGGTGGATCTGCTCTCCTTTGGCTGCTTGCTCATTCTTCTGGTTCTGGTGCATGGACGTT
>CAXTTV010000299.1:0-4187 GCA_964247295.1 uncultured Ktedonobacteraceae bacterium
CAATATTACTGGGCGATTGTTTATAGGAACAATGGCAGAAAATTTTGGATGCTTATACATTCCAGAAATAGCAACCTTGAAAGGAGCAAATGAGTAGTCGCCAACGCCAAAAGTGGCGAATGGAGACTGATTTTTGTAAATTGAGGATTTGCGTTGATCAAACCGTTGACGATATGAGGTCAAATATCGCCACAATTTAGGAGCCTTTCGCTCAATCAGAGAGGTATCTTCCCCAGTATGCTGTTGGGTAACTATGACAGATCGAGATGGCCTGATCTTCTCTTTCCCACCTAAATCCGAGCTTTTCAGAAGGGGATAAATATATTCAGGCTCCACATCTACCATATCACCATTTTTATTGGAGAGTTTACCTGAGCTGCCGCATGTAAGCTCCAAGACAGTAGCGGCATCATGTTTCAGCCCTTGCCTCCACGTTAAAGGACTTGCTCCATCAATAAAGAAAAGATTTCTGTGTGACTCAATGTTTGAAATCAATCTACCACCAGCAATCCCAATTGTAGATTGTGGTTGTGTTGTGTATAAATCAGAAAACACGTCCGCGCTATAATCTGATGCTTCTGCACCAATTTCAACGTAAAACAAACAGGCGTCAACGCTCGCTCCAAAAGACTCCATGCTATTAATTCTCCGAATTGTGGCCTTACTGATGGGCAGATGAATATCATAAGCGTACTGGAGAATATTGCGAGCCACAGATGTTTTACAAAGTAGAGCTAATGTGGGCTGCTCTAAAGCTAAATCTTTTAGCAATTTCAGCCAGATGGACTCAGCGATATCAAAATTTGACCCTCCGGTCATTGCTTCTATCCCACTAACCCTCTTAAAATTTGACTTAACGGGAGCATTGTCACTTTCAAGGACACTTAATTCAGCATTTGTCACCCACGGAGGATTACCAATAATCAATAAAGATCCCTTGTCGTTCCATCGTAAATCAGTGCGTAAATCTACGTTGAAAATGTTTGCTTGCCTGATATGGATAGGAATAGACGGAGATTGTTGGGCGACTCTCTGGGCATTTTCGACGTGGTGTTTTTGAATTTCAATTCCCTGTATCTCTTTGAGGGGATTATACCAATGCGCAAGACCTTGAATAAAATTACCAGAGCCACATGTTGGCTCCAGTGCTCTTGTCCAACTTCGACCTGTTTGCCTCAAGTAATCAAGCACATTATTAACGAGGGGAAGAGGAGTTTGAAAATCGCCTAAATCTCTAGACATGAACATTCTCCACACCATCTACTGTACCTGCTACAGAAATAGCTCTGGAGTACTGCAACCTCCATTGGAGAGCATTGGATATTGTAAGATAACCGATCTTTGGAGGATCAAGCAAATTTTTTGCGGTCAGTGCCTCTCGACCAATATCGTCCAGCGGAAAATTACGTTCTTCTAAAAAAGCTGCAATATCATCTTTGTTACCAGCACGCCTGAGTATTTCAGTAATCCCCACCGTCGTCTGCCAATCCGCTGTCCGCTCCCTCTCTACAAAGACTGCATAACGAATGTTTAAGTTAGCGGTTCGGGATAATTGATCATCATTTTTTTCATAGACAAAAATGAGAAGATGATAACCTAACCCGTAAACTTTTTGACTTGCATTACGGAAAGGACTAGAGGATTGAGGTTGTCTAACAGATGTAGCTTTCAAATCTACCTCTAATCCCGGCAAATCAATACCGATAGCAGCATTGCCAATTCAAATGAGTAGAGATCTGTCAGGTGTCTTTTAAACAACTGCTCGACGTAGGTGCCTACTGTTTTACCGTCGTTTGCACCAAAAAGCTCTGCTATCTGTTCTTTTTGAAGTATGCCAGCAAAATTTTGTGCAGAAGTCTTTAATGTTGATAATGTCAATGGTGGTAAAGAAAACATAGTAGTTAACCTTTTAACTGATTCACGGTTCTAAGAAATAAGATGTAACATGGTGCTATTTTACTGCGACTGATTCAGGTTAGCAATATAGAGATTGAAGGCGAAAATGAGAGTTCCCCTATGGAAAATCTTCTATAGGGGACCTTATCTTTCAGGCGTTTTGCAGGCGGAGCCACTCTAGATCCAGGTCCCGCTGCACCCGATGCAATATTTCATCATTGATGATCTTTTCGTCCCTCAACCGGACTAAGGCTTCGGTCTCCGCAGCCAAGAGATCCAGCTCTACCTGACTACGGCTGCTAAACAGATCTTCCTGGTCCCCATCCAGCTCCCCTTTGTAACGCCCTGAGAACAGACGTACCCGTGCATCATACTGATGCTTCAACTTTTCCATCAAAGCAGGCGAGATTTGCTGCTCCTCCGCCAGCTCCTGTAGGCGCTTCTGACCCGCCATCGCGACCTTGAGTCGGGCCTTCTGCTCCTCACGCTCTCCGCCATTATCATCAACAACCTTTAACCAGCGGATCAATAATGGTAGGGTTAACCCCTGAATAATCAAGGTGAAAAGGATGACCGAAAAGGTAAGAAAGATGATTAGATCGCGCTGCGGGAACGGCTGCCTGTTGGCGGCCACCAGTGGCAACGCCAGTGCGGACGCCAGTGAGACGATCCCTCGCATCCCTGTCCAGCCAACAATCACCGTATGCTGCCAGGGGGGAAATGGATCCTTCTCCCGAATTCCCGGCAACATGCGCGGCAGATAGGTCCCCGGAAAGACCCAGATGAAGCGCACAACAATCAATGTAGCATTGATGAGCACAACATAGAAAATCAAATCTCGTATACTAAAGTTGGAGAGCTGCTCAACAAGATTGCGGAGTTCAAGACCAATCAAAATAAAGATCAGACCATTCAAGACAAATACGACAATCTCCCAGATTGCAATTCCCTGAATGCGCAACTCTGGCGTCATGGTATTGTAGTGGGGATTATTATAAAACAATCCCAAAGCGACCACTGCCAGCACCCCCGAGGCATGCAGGGCTTCCGCGAGCAGATAGGCTCCAAAGCCTGAGAGAAAGGTTAAAACAAGATAAACAGAAATATCTCTCACTAATCGCCTGAATAATGGGGTAAGCACAAATCCGACGAGCAAGCCAATAGTAACTCCGCCACTGGCCGCCAGCAAAAATCGGGAACCGGCATCCAGAAAGGAGAAGGTACCCGTAAGGATCGCGACAATCCCTACCCGATACGCGACCAGTGAGGTTGCATCATTTAAAAGACTCTCACCCTCCAGAACAGTAACAAGCCTTCTGGGGAGGCGCAGACGCCGGGCAATTGTACTGGCGGCAATGGCATCAGGTGGAGCGACAATCGCACCCAATACAAACGCCACCGGCCACGACATCCCAGGTATAAAAAAATGCGCGACCACTCCAATAACGCCGGTGGTTGCCAGCACCAAGCCAATAGAGAGCAACATTATTGATCGAAAGTTTGCCTGGAAATCTCTCATCGGCGTATTATAAGAAGAGAGCTGGATGATTGGTGGCAAGAATAAGACAAAGACCAGATCTGGATCAATCTCGATCCTCGGCAAAACTGGCACAAAACCAATTGCCAGCCCCCCTAAAACCAATAGAATTGGATAGGGGATACGCAGTCGGTTCGCCAGCGCCACCAGAAAGATCATCGCTACCAGCAGGCTGAGAATAACCTCGACATTTGTCATAAAATTTCCTTCGCTTCACGAAATCAGCCGGGTATGCTCCTTCATACCACATAGAGTATTTCAGTATCAAGCACTATCTACTTACCTGACTGAGACGATTAACGCTTTTTTGCTGGTGATTGTATTCATCCATGATTTTAGCCCTTAAGAAAGGACGCAAATCAGAATTCCATGATATATTCGTCGTAGTCAATAGGGTTGTAAAGAACGGAGATCCGGCTCCCGACGCTAACATTGCTGGGTGGCCCTTGAAAGGGTCGGCTTTCAAATGTCAGCGTCTCGCCCGTCTGTGGATGGTGTGCCTGAGCAATCACTACATATCCCTTGAAGGCCACGCGTAGCGTTGGCTCCTCTGGATTCAATGGTTGATACCGTTGGGTTTCACGGATCTCCGTGACCACCGCGTCCACACGTCTACCATTGCGCTGCAAGCCTGTCTGTGGATGAAGATGTGATTGCTCTTGCTCTTTGCGTCTCCAAAAAAACACGCTTCCAATGACCAGAAGCAAGAAGATGGTCGCGGTTGTTCACATGGTATAGACTGCTCAAAAAATGA
>CAXTTV010000300.1:0-4186 GCA_964247295.1 uncultured Ktedonobacteraceae bacterium
TCCACCGCCTGAAGGAGCCTTTTTTTCTGCCACTGCAAAAAAATGAACTGCACCCACCTCGATTTTCAGGCTTGCAAAATATGCTCAGCCTCTGTATACTTGTAGTGTGTAAACGTACCTCTTATTCATGAAAGGCATTCAGCCCGATGACCTGGACTTTATCTTTCTAACACCCTCGCTAACTCTCTCATTATTCATCAACGTAACAGATGCTGGTTTTCAAAGGAAATCAGTGAGGTCGTTTTCTGTTGATCTCTCTGGCAAACTGCATCTGAGTCAGTTACCTCAATCAGGTAATTCTTTGCGTGACTGGAAAACGAGTTGGTGATGGATGTGGGCAAGAGAAGCCACGTCGGCCTTTCCCATTCTCCGTTTCCTGCTGCGAACCCTTCTATACATCCGCCCGCATCCATGCTCTCTTTTGTCCTGTTTTCGTGAGCATTCTACACTTTTTCCTCAAACAAAGAGACGTGTGTATGTGAAAAAGGAGCTTTCTATGCCCGATTTACGACCTGTTGTTGATTCTGAGCAAGTGCTTGTTCTGCTCCAGAAACAATTTTCTGAGCCAATTACTGGTCTTGCACCGGTTGGGGGTGGGGAGGTGGCGCGTACATTTGCCTTTCGCGCTGGCGAGCGAGAATACATTGTGCGCTTCAATAAAGACAACATGCTCACCTCAAATTTCCCCAAAGAGGCGTATGTCTATCAGAAACTCGCCTCAACAGGCATTCCCATGCCACCGATGATAGAAGTTGGACGCCTGGGTACACTTCATTTTGCCATTGGGCAGAAAGCGCCGGGAAAGATGCTGGAGCAGCACACGCTCCAGGAGGTTGAGCAGATCCTACCGCAGCTTATTGAGACGCTCGATGCCATTCATCAGGTTGATGTAAGCGATACGCAGGGCTACGGCGTATTCAACTTTCAAGGCACAGGGATGTCCTCAGGCTGGAGGAGCTTTTTGTTACAAGTTGACAAAGAGGAAGACGAGCGCGATTACTTCGGCAAATGGCACCATCTCTTCGATGAGACATTCCTGGAACGGGACCTTTATCAGGATCTCTACCAGCGTATGAAGGAACTGCTTACTTACTGTCCAGAGGAGCGTTACTTGCTCCACGGCAATTATAGCTTGCGCAACATCCTGGGTCAGGATGGGCAAATCACGGCAGTGATAGACTGGCTTGACGCGCAATATGGCGATTTCGTTTATGATATCGCTACGTTCGACTACTGGTATAGTTGGATGCACGTGAGCGAACGTTTCCAGCAGTATTATCACGAACAACACAGGGAGGTGCCTTTTTACGCGGAGCGTTTACTTTGTTATCAATGCTATCACGCTCTTGGTGGGCTGCGCTTCTTTGCAGCCAAAGGGGACGAGCAGACATATCAGATAACACGTACGATTATCTTGCAGAAGTTGAAGGTTTTTGCTGGATAATATCAAATCCGTTCAAATAATGTCTACTCCTACCCTGTGAAGGTAAAGGTGTCCCTTGCGCGCCTCGTGGAGCAACGAAAAACGCTGGATATGTTATGAAACAAGCGTTTTTCGTTAGCAGAGGAAGAGGGGAGCGGAAGTCTCATAGCTCCAATTCAGGCTACACTGTGTGCAGCGGCGGGTGGGATGACCGCTCTCAAAGATGCGATGAAAGAAAAATGGGTAGCGTGAAACTTTGGAACCTGCTTCTCTCCGACAAACTGCCAGGAGAATCGGTGAAATTCTATTCTGCTTGCTCGCGTAGCTCTGGTGCGGTTTGCATAATCTCCGGCTTTACTAAATGAGAGTTGACTGTTTTGCTCTCTTTATGGATCGTCTCTTTAATAGAGCGCCCAGAGAAAGCGAAGAAAATAGCTAGAATAAAGCTCCCCGCGATAGCAGCAGGCGTATTAAAGAAAGCCAGCGCAAGTACAACAAGGTAGAGGCCAGGGCCGAACAGGTACTGTTTACTAATCCCCTCAACCTCACGCATATTCACATTTTTACCGAGCAAGCGGCCATTGTGAGCAGCATAGCGCCAGAGCAGATTAAAAAAGACCGCCATTAGCAGGCCGGAGCCGCAGAAAATGATCGCCGCCGTATGCTGATCTGGACGAGTAAAGTATTCCGCGAGCAGAGCCGTAGGTACGGGAATAAATACAATAATCAGCAGAAGCAACAGATTAAGCAATTGCAGAACCGTATTGGATCGTTTAATATGCGTGAAAAGGCGGTGGTGGTTAATCCACATGATCCCGATGGTCGCGAAACTCGTGACAAAGGCCGCTATCACGGGCCACTGGGCGAAAAAAGCTGAAAGGAGGTGTGGATCATCTAACAGCTTTTCGGGAGAAGCCGTAGCGGGAATCTTAATATCCAGCACCAGCAGCGTAATTGCCACCGCGAAGACCCCATCACTAAAAGCCTCTAAACGGCCTGTTTCCTTTTCATCATCCATTTGTAGTGCTCCCTTACTTTTTTGATGAGCGTGCGAGGCAATGGACACGTGTATTGTATCATCTAGTAGGAACACGTTATATCTATCTATGAGAAAGGAATAAAAAACGTTCCAATAGCCAGGATCAGATAGAAAGCCAGCAGGAGCAGGCCCTCAAGCCAGGTTGACTCGCCATCCAGGCTAATGATCGCGAAAAGACCGGCTGCCAGCGCGAAAAGCGCCACTTCCAGCAGGGTAAAATTCAGATCCAAGGGTTTGCCCATAATTGCCCCGGCCAGCACCAGGATCGGAGCCGCCAGCAGCGCGATCTGAATCGACGAGCCGGCGGTGATCCCCATTGAGATCTCCATATGGTTATGAGCTGCCGAAGTGATCGCCGAAAAATGCTCCGCCGCATTCCCCACAATTGGCAGGATAATCAGGCCGACAAAGAACGGGTTCAGTCCGATCTGATGTGTTAGAGGTTCAATGGTTCCAACCAGGGCCTCACTGATTACCGCTGTTACCGCCGTCGCGCCGGCCAGAGCGACAATTGGGAGCCAGATCGTGCCTGTCCAGAGGGATGCCAGTTGAGAGAGGGGGCCGCCACGCTTCTGGACCGGGGCCACCTCAATCTTTGAAGCGGTAGGTTTTTCCTCAGGTGTATGCTCTACCATCAGCACATTCTCAGGATCGGCATGAACCCCAAATATTGAATAAGCAATATAGGCCGCATAGCAGAGCAGCAAGATAATCGAGATCCCGATGCTCACATTATGGAGCGCGTTGCCCTGAACAACTGCCGAACCGGGTTTAGTGCCCTCGCCGACCGTGGCCAGCAAGGAAGGGATCGCCATCCCGATAACCACCAGGACCAGCATCGTCGCATATTGACCGGCAGCCTTCGGATTAAAATCCTGGCGACGATACTTCCAGCCCCCGACCAGCATAGACGATCCCAGAACCAGCAGCACATTCCCAATAATCGAGCCAGCAAGCGAAGCGCGGACAACCTCAGGGAGGCCCGAAGACAGAGCAGCGAGCCCGATAATAATCTCCGCCGCATTGCCAAACGTCGCGTTCAGCAGGCCGCCGATCCCGTGGCCCAGGCGTTCGGCCAGCACCTCCGTTGCCTGCCCGATCAATCCCGCGAGCGGGATCAAAGCCAGAGCGGCCAGCAGAAAAATCGTCAGAGGGGAAGCATGCAAATATTCAGCGAAAACCGCAGCGGGGGCCGCGAGTAGTAGCAGGTAGAACCAGCGATTCATCTAAAACAACCTCAAAAGTTTATCAGGGTACATCTATCAGAATGGAAGAAATGTAGCAGGCAAATTATACACGATATTCAGGGAAACGAAGGAATTATTGAGGAAACCCGGTAGGATTGCTGACTGAGGAGTAAAGTTACGTGTTGGATGGCAGCCGTAAAGGGGGAGTGAGTTGCTGTAGCCGCCGGTTTGCAGAATCCTATGTCGGATTGAAGGGATAGGAATGGCGATCGCGACTCTATTGGAAAATTCCAAAGGGGGTGGGTCGAATGAGGGAGATTTGGCTGTATATGTGCCGGTGTCAAGGGGACGCATCAGCCTTCGTAGGAAGCGAAAACATCCAAGGATTCGTAGACCCGCCCACGTGTGTGTCGGTTGAGACATGATCGATACTCTTTACCACGGGCACACGCGTGGCCCGATCTACGAAGTTCAACCTCCTCTGGTTTGCCCTTTTGAATTTTCCAACAGAATCCTGACTCGGATCGAAGGGATAGG
>CAXTTV010000301.1:0-4154 GCA_964247295.1 uncultured Ktedonobacteraceae bacterium
CTCATATATTATGTAACAAAAGAATGTTGGTAGAGTGTCTCTCTGGAATAAGGGACAGGAAACAAGGAATGCATTATACTACTTTTCATAGCACCTCTATTTTGAAGCGTTTCTCTCCTTTGCTGATCGGGCTCACGCTTCTCTGTTCTTATCTTTTCGGAGGAACGACAGAGGCATTTGCAGTCAATATGCCAGGTGGAAATGTCTCAGATCCAGTTGTTCGCGCGGTCGACATTGCTAAACCAGCGGTGGTGAGAATTCTCACAGAGGTAGACGGGCACCTTACAGTACATTTTTCAGCCACCCAGAGCGCAACCTTTCCACAAAATACTGACGATACCTATAAAATTCAACTCTCGGGCACTGGCACCTTCATCTCTGCCCATGGAGATATCCTGACCGCCGATCATGTTGTGAACCCTCCCCATGATAAAGCTCTGGATCAGGCTCTAGCTACTCGGGCCGCCAAAGATATAGCTGACTATATGAATAAGAATGTGAAATCAGCTCCTGGTCCGGTAACGGATGATCAGGTAGCAAAGACCCTTCAATCCGGTCAACTGGCATCAAAAACTGATTATGGGAAACCGGTCAGTGAGGCATTTCTGAGCACTGATTATACAGGGCCTCTGTCTGCCACCACCCTGGATACCGTTCCGAACTCAATTCGTGCCCACATTGATAAAATCGAGAAAGAGAGTGCTTCCACTCAGAAGGATGTCGCGATTGTCCATGTACCAATGAGCAATACGCCGAGTGTCCAACTTGGAGATTCTAGTAGTGTACAACAACAGGACACCCTGACGATTGTTGGCTTTCCTGGCAATGGGGATATTAATACTCTACCAACCGATATTTTTACCTCCTCGGTGAATAAAATTACTGTCAGTTCAATAAAGGTGACAGATACGGGTGCTCCTGTCATTCAAGTGGGCGGCAATGTTGAGCATGGAGACAGTGGTGGACCAGCTTTAGATGACAAAGGAGGTATCGTAGGAATTGTAAGCTTTAATATTACTGGCTCCAACTCACCGGGAGAAACCAGTTTTTTTCAAGCAAGTAATAGTGCCAATGATCTGATTCGCGCGCTTAATCTTGATACCACACCGGGCCCACTACAAAAATCCTGGAGTCAGGCCTTCACCAACTATGCCTCTAATCAATCAGGGCACTGGCATCAGGCCGATCAACAGTTCAGCAGTATCGCGAACACATATCCTCAGTTCAAAGCGATCGGACCTTACCAGACATATATTCATCAGCAGGCGCAAAGCGAGAGGGTCAATTCTAATCAGTCAACACATAATCAGAAGAGCATACCGAATGCGCCAACCTCTTCAAATCGATCTCTATATATTCTGGCAGGTGGCGTGATTGCTCTTTTAGTGCTGCTGCTCCTCTTCTTTATAGTGCGTAGCCGCGGCAGAAGGAAAAGACAGAGACACTCAAAACCCGATCTGAGCGCTAGCTCGATGGCGATAAGCTTAAATCCAGCTATAGAGAATAGCAAGATAAAATTTGGGAATGCCTCCCAGTCACAGCCAGCAAAGAGCCAACAGCACGTTGGGGCCTTTGGCGAACCAGCTCAGGGACAGAATGGAAATTCTCATAAAGCGGGCAACAACTCGCATAGCCAGCAGGGAATTCTACCAATCCGACAACCATCAACGAGCAATCAGACAGGAGTACAGAGCACGTCTACAACACACGAATTGCATCCCTGGCCCTGCGGACATATGAATCGAAATAATGCTCGCTTCTGTAGCATCTGTGGTGAGCCATCTCCAGTTATGCGTTCGTCTCCACCCAGACCGCTGTTTGAACGCTAGGAAGTGCTCGTATTCATGAGTAAGAGAGGATAATCAGTGTATTATCCTCTTTATTTTATTTTTCTTGATCTTCTACAAAAATCTTTAATAACTTAGAGGGGGAACCTTTTTTTATCATTTGGGATACTACTCCATGAAAGCGCTTTGCAGAAAAAAATATATACGTTTCGCAGGATTCGTAGGAAAGATAGAAGCATGCAAGAAGTATCCATTGAAACCGCTCTAATTAGAAGGGCTCAGAAGGGAGATCAGGCGGCCTTTCAACGTCTGTTCGAGATGTACCATAATATTAGCTGGCGCACTGCTCGGGTAATGTTAGCGGATCAGCGAGCGGCTGAGGACGCGGTCCAGGAGGGCTGGTTTGACGCCTGGAAAAATCTCAATAAATTTCAAGCCAACCGGCCCTTTCGCCCATGGTTACTTACCCTTATCACGAACCGTTGCCATAAATCAATCCCACAAACAAATAAACTCCTGGTGCCACTGGATCAGGTAGAGGTAGACAATTTAGTAGATGACACCTATAAGGCCATCCATCATTTTATCCGTCAAGAAACCAGCAAACAACTGAAAGAGATGCTCTCAACTCTTTCAGCGGAGCATCGGCAGGTATTGGAACTGCGCTACTTCGCTGATCTTGAACTGACCGAGATCGCCCTGCTGGTGGGAGCCCCGACTGGAAACGTGAAATCCCGACTACATCGCGCCCTCCAAGCGGTACGTACACATCTCAATGAAGCAAAATCGTCTTATGTATCTTAAAAAAGGAAAATAGCATGAACCAAAATGAAACAATAGCTCCTGAAGAGCTGCAACTCAAAGCCTATTATCAGAACGCCTATGGCAGCCACCAGCCGCCTCAACGACCTGGGACACACTCTCAACTCGCATGAACCAGAACCCTCGTCAAACCGTCAATCAACCCAGACATTTTCTAATGCGAACCCAGGTAGCCGCCGTTATTCTGGCACTCCTTCTGATTGCAGGGGTGGGAACTACTTATGCCGCCTTTACAGGACAGTTTAAATCGCTGACGCAGGCATTAAATCACCAGTTTGGCGTGCCAGCAGCCCAGGCGGATCGTACTATCAACCTGGATCAAACGCAGAGCATTGGGAACGTCACCATCAATATGAAAAAGGCCACAATTAATAAAAAATTTATTGTTGTTGGGTATACAACAACATCACTCACTAAAGATCCCTATAGAGTGAAAGTTCGAGATCTAAAGATTGATCACGGTAACCAAGCCGACACGCTCAAAGAAGGCGTAGGAGATCAAATTCCAGTACAGGATAGTAAAGCTTCAAACGCCATTTACTTCCAAATCAAGGACCTGCCACAGATAGACCAGGAGATCAAAGGTCATCTAACCTTGATCGTCTCTCAGAACCAGAAGCCGGACCAGACTGTCGCCTTTACCTTTACAATCCCAGCTAAATAATCCGACTCGAACAAATGAAAACCGCCTGACCCCGAAAGGTCAGGCGGTTTTGTTGGATGAATATGGCGAGAATACCATGGACTCAGGCTAAGCCTCAGGAGCCGCCGCTCCCATGATATTATAGCCAGCGTCCACATAGAGAATATCGCCAGTGATCGCCTTAGATAGATCGCTTGCCAGGAAGAGTGCAGCGTCGCCAACCTCTTTCTGCTCAATATTGCGGCGCAATGGCGCGATCGCCTCTGTCTGAGTGCGGAACGAGGTAAAGCCAGAGACGCCACGAGCGGCCAGAGTATTAAGAGCTCCGGCGGAAATAGTATTTACGCGAATGTTATACTCACCCATCTCATAAGCAAGATAGCGATTACTGCACTCCAGAGCCGCCTTGGCAACAGCCATGACATTATATTTAGGCATCACCCGGTTGCTGGCATTATAGGTCATGGAGATAATACTGCCACCGCCGCGCGTCTGCATAAGCGGCTGAGCCCGTTTCGCCAACGCGATCAGTGAATAGGCACTGATATCGAGTGTTGTCTGGAAACCAGCGCGAGTTGTTTGAATAAAAGGATTCTCCAATTCCTCTTTGGGAGCAAAGGCAACAGAGTGAACTAAAATATCCAGCCCACCGCCAAAGGTCTCGCTGGTTTTCTGGAAGACCGCATCGATCTCCTCATCGTTCTGAACATCGCAGGGCAAAACCAGGGTTCCAGGGATCTTCTCAGCCAGATCACGCACATACTTTTCCATGCGTTCCTGGTACGTAAAAATCAGGCGTGCGCCCTCAGAAGCCAGAGACTGAGCGATCGCCCAGCCAATTGAACGGTGATTGGCGATACCAAAAATAAGCGCGGTTTTTCCTTCAAGTAGAGGCATAATAA
>CAXTTV010000302.1:0-4148 GCA_964247295.1 uncultured Ktedonobacteraceae bacterium
ACTGACATTTTCACTGATCTCTCTTCCCCTGACAATATCACTGATCCGTAACAAAAGCGCGCTTTTTTCTTGACATTTAAGGGGTTGCGTGCTATCCTAAGCACGCCGTATTCAGGGATATCCTCTGTGATTGCGCGTGTAAAGCCGCAAATAGTAAGCAGAGGACCCATATCAAAGTGGTCAAGAGGTGAGAAAACAAACGCATGTCAGTGAAAATTCGTTTAAAACGCACAGGTATGAAAAAGACTCCTAGCTACCGCATTGTCGTGGCTGATGCTCGTTCACCCCGCGATGGTCGGATTATCGAGAACATTGGTTGGTACAATCCTCTCGTGGAGCCGTCTGCCATCAAGGTAGATGAAGAGAAGGCATTGAGCTGGCTGAAAAATGGTGCACAGCCAACCGAGTCGGTGGTGTCGCTGTTGAAGCGCGCCGGCGTCATGGATCGCTTCGAGCAGTCGAAGGCCGCTCCTAAAGCGGAGTAGTGAATCGCTTTCTTGTGGGCTGTATAAGGTTCAATCATGCGTAAATTAGTTGAGTACATAGCTCAATCACTGGTAGATGATCCGGAAGCGGTCCAGGTGCGCGAGGTGCGCAACGATCGCAATGCTCTGGTTCTTGAGCTGCATGTCGCTTCAGATGATTTTGGCAAAGTAATTGGCCGACAGGGACGGGTCGCCAAGGCCATGCGCACTCTATTGCGAGCAGGTGGGGCCCGAGAAGGTCGCCATACATCGCTAGAGATTTTATAGAGGTTTTTGCAGTGCCACAGCAAAATGAGACAGAATGGGCTACTATTGGTAATGTGGTGGCCCCTTTTGGTGTGCGTGGCGAGATTAAAGTTCGTCCGCTAACAGATATCCCGGACCGTTTTACCAGCCTGGATACTGTATCTCTTGGCCCTGACCACCTTCCTTACGTTATTGAGAATGTCCGTCCATATAAGGGAGAGATGGTCGTCTTAAAGCTTAAAGGTATCGAGGATGCGAATGCCGTTGAGGCGCTTCGGAATTTTTCGCTGGAGATACCTATAGATCAGCTTGCGGTCCTGCCGCCAGACTCCTACTATCAACATGATATTTTAGGGCTACAGGTATTTACTATGAGCAACCGCGATGTTGGCACAATTGTAGATATTATGACGGCTGGTGGGAACGATGTATACATAATCAGGACACCCGAACGCAAGCAAGTGATGATCCCTTCGGTAAAGCAAGTGATCAAGCAAATTGATCTGGTGCGGCGCACAATGTACATTGATCCTTTGCCTGGCCTGTTGGATGAGGATGAAGCAATCCTAGATACTGAGACTGAAGAGCAGTCTTCGGCTGAAGGTCATGGAGAGGAGGCGTGAGTATACACTCACGCCTTTTGTCTTTTTTTAGGGGAGAAGATAAGCACGCAAAAGTGCTGGTTTTTGATGAAACCCAAGTATAATGTCTTGCGTATATGGGGTAGAAGCTGGTATTCAGACTACCCCGGCTGCTATTTCACATTACTGTTTTTCTACACGCTGGTAGGAGGTGCTTTATGTTTGACCGTCAACCCACATTAGCTGACATATGTAGCGCGATCGAAGAAGGCAATCTGATCGCTACTCTTGACGGTTCCGAATATCATATCAATGCCCTCGAACTTCGCCGCTACCTCTCCAGAAATAGTGCTCAGCCATCACCCGTTTCTCTTAGCCTTCTGCCGCTCTCTGAGGCCGTCGATCTTTGGGATAAATCCTCTCAAGCTTCGATCGCGTAGATTTTGTTCTTGCTTGCAAGGGCTGCCCTGACGCTCTATAATACGTTGAAAGAGATGTACTCCTGTTCTTGCTCATTGGGGAGCAGGTACGTTTCAATCCACCTATTTACACGCAGCGTATCAGAAAGGAGGCGGCATACTTTCCCTGGCGAAGATCCGGGAAGTGATTGCCGCAGCGAGAATATATGGAGCCTCTAGATACAGATCTCAATTATCTGCCTCTTGGGGAAGATCGCCCGTCCTCTTCGGCTTCGAGGACAGGCATTTTATTGATTTTCCCTATCATTGGGTTTTTAATGTTGTTGGGTTTAATTGGGGCTGCCCTGCTTCAGTGGAATATTTCAGATCTGGTTCCCGCGCTTATGGGGACACTGATTGTCCTGTTTTTCGCGATTATCGCCGGCCTATTCTGGGCCCTGGCTCCACGAGAGAAGCAAGCATAAGCTTTGCGAGCGCGATCTATTCAGTGGGCTTCCCTAAAGCTTTAGGGAAGCCCACTGTTTTTTTGAATATCTAAGCGCGGATTGGCTGCCAGGCCTGTTCATCTACGGCAACAGACAATTGTCCATCCCAGATCACGCGTGCCAGCAATTGAGCAGACTCAATGACGCGTGGACCCGAGCGGTTCAGATACTGATTGCCGTCGATAGCATAGACTCGACCGTTACGAACCGCTTGAAGGTTTTGCCAGGCAGGATGGTGTTGGAGCAGCGGAAGATCAATCTCTGTACGCTCCAATGTAAAGCCACAGGGAGAGAGCACCAGCACCTCAGGGTCTGCCTTTTGGAGCTCTTCCCATGTTAACCAGGGAGAGTGTTGTCCGATCTCGCCAAAGAGGCTTTTTCCACCCGCGTAAGCGATCAGCTCAGGAGCCCAGTTTCCAGCCGTCATCAGTGGGTCTAACCATTCCAGCAGCGCGACACCAGGTGCTGATCCTAACTTTGCCGTCTCGGTTCGTAGCGCCTCCAGACGGTGTTTGTAATCCTGTACCAGGGATCGAGCCTCCTCCGCTTTGTTTAAAGCCTGGCCGATCCTCTCTAAATCTTCCCAGATGTCCGACAGGCGGTAAGGATTGAGGGCCAGGATCTGTGGGCGTTGTCCTGTGAGTTGCTGAACCGCGAGCATTACATCGCGCTCGCTAACAGCGCAGACCTCGCATTGTGTCTGTGTCAAGATCAGATCTGGCTTCAGATCTTGAAGCTTTTCCACGTCGATAGCATAAATACTCAAGGCCTTGAGAGCTGGATCTTCCATCGCCTCCCGACTATGGGCAAGTTGTTTAATCTGATTGTCGATCTCGGAACTACTGGTTTCAACATCGATTTGGACATGGCTGACAACGGGGAGCGAAAGGATCTCTGGTGGGTAATCGCACTCATGGGAGCGTCCCACCAGTTGATCAAGCGAGCCTAAAGCTGCGACCATTTCTGTCGCGCTCGCCAATAAAGAAACAATGCGCATCACTTCTTCCTTCTTTTGTGCCTGTGGTCTAGAATACCGACTTGTAGTTTGATTGTAGCACAGGAAAAGCAAGGCACCTGTCTTACAGGGATGACATGCGGATAATCGTCGCGCGCTCCAATTCGCGAAGCATTGTATAGAGATGCTCCGGGTCCTGGCCGAGGAGACGGCTAAGATCATTGATTGACCGGACGCCATCGATCAACATAAAGAGACGTTTGTGGGAGCGGCTCAGGCCCACCTGCTCAATCAGGCGTAGGCCTGCTTCCAGAGGGCGAACGGATCGAGGGATGTGAGAGGAAGGAAGGGGAGTTAATGGGGCCTCAAACCCTTTAATGGGAGCAGTTTGGCGATCCAGGTTCCCTGAAGTTGTGTGAAACGGAGCAAAATTATCGGTCTGGGGGGGATATCTATATGATGGTAGAGGAGTAGATGGTGGGGGAGTAGTCATACTTGGGGGAGAAAAGCTAAATTGGCAACTGCCCCAGCCACTAAGGCA
This sequence comes from uncultured Ktedonobacteraceae bacterium, assembly GCA_964247295.1. Classification (GTDB taxonomy): domain Bacteria; phylum Chloroflexota; class Ktedonobacteria; order Ktedonobacterales; family Ktedonobacteraceae; genus CAXTTV01. Next base: position 3,713 of record CAXTTV010000302.1, read on the forward strand.
ATTGAAAGCCTCAAGATCATTAAGATCACCGGTATACGCCTTCACAACCATACCACGGACAAACTCGATCGAACCCTCCTCCATCTGCATTCCTTCGCTGCGTCTGGCGGTGAGCGTACCCGTTTTGCGTCCCAACTTGATCTCAGTGATCACACTCATAATCCGATCAGTTTTCTGTAGTTGCATGTGTTGGCTCCCCCTTCAAACAACCGCGAAACGATCCGTTATAACTACTCATGTCGCCCTGCTTGATAAGACATCTCTATAAGAATTTATATGTACAAAATGTAGTATACAGTCTGATTTCTAATTCTCCAATAAAGAAATTGTAAATAAAAAAAGAATGTGCTGCAAAAACGTTATGGAACACTATTTTTTATAAAGCAACCTCAGACTCATAATCATATCAAGCTTCTTTTTATGAGAAGATAATGCG
>CAXTTV010000303.1:0-4096 GCA_964247295.1 uncultured Ktedonobacteraceae bacterium
GGAAACCGCCATTGCGGTCATCGCGTCGGAAGTTAGGGCGGTCGTCGCGCTGGAAACCGCCATTGCGGTCATCGCGTCGGAAGTTAGGGCGGTCGTCGCGCTGGAAACCGCCATTGCGGTCATCGCGTCGGAAGTTAGGGCGGTCGTCGCGCTGGAAACCGCCATTGCGGTCATCGCGTCGGAAGTTAGGGCGGTCGTCGCGCTGGAAGTTTCGCCGGGGCCCGCGATCCTCAAAGGACGAGTTATTGTGAGAGTAGCCACCCTGCTGATAGGAATTCCCGCGAGAGGACTGTTGAGGGTTGCGAGGGTGATAATCTGGATGGTTGGGGCGAGCGCCGTTTTCCCAGGCGCGATCAACCATCTCACGGTTCAAACGGACTTTGCCCGTGCGATTGTTGTTGTTGTTGTTCATAGTGTTTTCGTTGTTATTATAATTCCTGGAAGAGGGGTTTGAGTGGGAGAAAGGGCGCGAAGAGTCGCGCTGGTTATAAAAATCTCTGGTCATGTGCTGTGCGACAGGCGGTCCGGAGGTCATAGGAGACCTGGGACGTGTCGCTCCTTTCTGATAGTTACAACTATCTAACGTCAAAGAATGAAAAGCTTGCTTGGATCTTTTCGTGTACTGCGCTGCTTGTCCCTCCGTTAAGCAGCAAACAACTTATTTCGTGATATCCGTGTGATGGCGGGAGCCACCGTAAATGAGGTGCAGGGATCTGAGCCCTGAAAAAATGTTGGTCTTGCAGTAAAAATCTGTAGCCAAAAACCACTTTCTCTCCCCAGAGTGTAGAAGAGGTGAGATCGCAACTCACCAGGCAGTGTATGCCAGAGGCAATCAGAGCCAATACAGTAAAAGTAACGCCGATCCATAGTTGGACGGAAGGAAATATCTCAGATGCAGGCAAGATAACGTGCTTCCAGGCATTTTGCTGGGACTCTCGTAGTCAGAGACGGACTGTCTAGCTATGTATGTGCAAAGGTGGCGTCCTTATAGAAACAGTATACCACACTGATTAAGAGGTGCAAGGGGAGAAATCCCCCAGATGTCCTTTTGTCTTACCTTTTTTATACAAAGAAGCCATGTAGAGGGGGAAATTACTCCCATGAAAGCGTCAGACCGTGGGGAAATTCGCGAAGCGATAGCCAATCAACTTATAAACCAGCTTTGCAGCCAGAAAGTCGGCGCGTGCCTGACCAGGCATTGGGCAAAGCTCAACTACATCCATGCCGACAATCGTCGTGCGCTGATTAATCTCTCGAACCAGCTTCAGGAGTTCATACCAGTGGAGTCCACCAGGCTCTGGCGTACCCACAGCCGGCATCTCGCTGGGGTCCAGGGCATCTAAATCAATAGTCAGATATGTGTGAGCTGTTAAACGGTCCCAGGGGATTTGAGCCCGACCGTTAGCCATTTGGTAGGCCCAGACCACCTCCACGTCAGGGTGTGATTTGAGAAATTGGGCCTCTTCCGGACTAAAGCTGCGGATACCAATCTCCAGTAGAGGAATTCCCATCTCCACCACGCGGCGCTCAATCGAAGCATGAGAAAGCTTTGTTCCCTCATACTCGTCGCGAAGATCGCCATGGGCGTCGATATGAATAACGGTGAGATCGGGGTAAAATTCGTGGGTAGCCGCGATCGGAGGAGCGGAAAGCGAATGCTCGCCGCCAATTGTCAATGGGATCTGCCCTTGCTTCAGAACTGCATGAACCGCCTCGCCTGTAAGCTTCAGGGCCGAGGCATGATCCAGCCCGGAATACTCAAGGGCTGGAAGCGTATAGACACCCACCTCGATTGGACAGCAATCCAATTCCTCATCATACAGTTCCATCTGTGAAGACGCATCGAGGATCGCCTGTGGCCCATGTTCGGTCCCTTTCATATAGCACACGCTATACTCCAGGGGAGCCGGAATAATCGTTACTTTCGCGGTCTTGGGATCGCAAAAGGGCGCATCGGGCGCGCCGAACTGTGTCACAGGCTGATCACTCATCACAGAAAATCCTTTTCCTTTACAGAACTTTAACGCACGCCAGCGGTGCCGCGAGCGGCCCGCGCCTTTAGAGCCTCAGCCAGACGCTGGGGATCGGGGTTCTCGGGGCGCCGTGAACGGTTGGCGCGGACTACAAAGTGGGCCTCGACATCATCTGTCTTAAACATCTCTTTCGCGAATGCAATTGCATCTTCCTGACTGAACTCCTTGCAGGAACAGATATCGATATCGACTTCGCCATACTCCGGCCAGGCGTGCATGCTCACATGGCTTTGCGCGATAATCACAAAGCCGGACATTCCAGCATCTAGAGGGTTGGACGTTTCAATATCATACAGAAACACCGGGCTAACCTTATCCATCCCAATCTTACCTGGGTATTCATCCAGCACACGGCGCAGCGTTGGCTCGCTGGTCAAAACAGACTGATCGCAATTGTAAAGCTCTAGCATCAAATGGACAAGCATTGTGCATAACCTCCGATTGGTGCCAAGTTACAAGCCCCTACTTCCGCCACAATACTGGCAGCCCTACTGCTTGGTTCTTTGGTATTCTAAATTCTACTATCTATCTTGGATAAGACATCCGTGTCATCTCCTGACAACGAAGTGTATTATACATTAGATTGTCAAGCTAATGCAAATATTTTCCAGGGAATTGTATCTAATGAAAACATATTTCACCTTATTGGGGTAGATATATTAACATTAGATAGCAAACAAGCTTTGGATTAGATAGAATCGCTCGTTATGGGCGTGCTATTTTCCCTTGCTCAAATGCCGTTTTAAGATTTTTCAGCATCTCTTCGCGATGGGCAAAAAGCTCGCGACGCTGGCGAGGTTTTGCCTTGCTGACTGCATAGGCTGCCAGTAGTGGCAGAGCGATCGTGGAATCGCCGTAGATCACCGATGTCGTCTTAAGCTGCTCTGGCTTGATTTTACCCCATGAAACCGCTTCTGAAGGGGTCGCGCCTGACAGACCGCCCCAGTGGGGAGCATCAGCGGTAATCTGGATAAAGTAGTCGTGGCCGCCCTTTTCAATTCCTAGAACCTCCCAGAGCTGCGGTTGGGTCTGCAAATAAAAGTTTTTTGGACTGCCACCACCCAGAATAATAACGCCATTGCGGGTCGCGCTATGGACAATCGCGGTAGTCTCATTCACATCGGCCATAGGATCGAGCGTCAGCCGGCTGCCCTCAAGAGCATTGCGAGCGACATTCATTCCGATGGAAGAGTCGCCAGGCGAAGATGTATAGATCGGCACATTCCAGGCCGCTGCCTGAGCCAGGATCGAATACTCTGGCTTGACACCAGCTTTGAGCAACTGGGCTCCCAGATGGTAGTGGAGCTCTGATGTAGAGATCGGGTGGTTGGGCAGGCTGCGCAGACTTTCGCGCACAAATGCGTCGGTGTCTAGCAATACTTTGTCTTCAAACAAAATATCGTAGATGCGGATCACACCCTCTTTTTGCAGTTCCGTGTCATCCAGGCGGAAATCGCCTCTATGCAGTCCCATGGCCAGTGCGTGATGAATATCGTGATACAGATTGGCTCCGGTGCTCACAATAAAATCCACAAAGCCGTATTCCATAAGCGTTAGAATACAGCCGCCCAGGCCGGCTGGCGTCAGGGCTCCTGCCATTGTCATACCAATTGTGACATCCTTCTCAGGATCAAGCATCTCTTCAGCGTAGAGGCGAGCCGCTTCGCTCAGACGAGCCGCGTTATACGCCTGAAATTGCTGATCGATCAGTTCCATGACCGTCATATTGGGATGGAGACGAGTGGGTAAAATCTGTTGTCCATTAAGATAATCATGTTGAGTCGGTGGTTGGTGATGTGGGTCATGCTGGCCGTGGCTACTGTGTTCATGCGTCATGAAAAATGTGCCTTTCTATATTAGATAGTATACAATTCTATCAGTTGAATACTATTCTATACAGATCGGCGCGTCAAGGTCTCAAATAAAAATGCGGACGATGATAAACGCATTCTGCATTAGCTAGAACACAAAGAGTGGGGGGGGCGCACCAATAATATAAAAATGAGTATGGGGAAAAAAAAAAAAAAATTCCCCACACCAAAGCCACCAAAGCATCACCATCT
>CAXTTV010000304.1:0-4030 GCA_964247295.1 uncultured Ktedonobacteraceae bacterium
CTATTTTATAGTGCAGAGCTATGTGGATGGTGAGAACCTGGAGCAGCAGTTTGAGCGCAATGGGCAACGGCCTTTGGACGAGGCCTTGCTTTTGAGGCATGCGGTGGAGATTCTCGACGTGCTGGAGTATTTATCGCGGCAGTCTCCGCCCATTATCCACCGAGACATTAAGCCATCCAACATCATTATTGGTGTGCAAGATCGAAAAGCGCATCTGGTGGACTTTGGGGTCGCGCGGGTCGAGACTATTCTCAATGCCCGACGTAGACAATCCACCGCTTTAGGGACGCCGGGATATGCTCCCCCGGAGCAGTATCAGGGGAATGCGGACGCGCGCTCAGATTTGTATGGACTGGCGGCAACGTTGCACCATGTATTGACGGGGCGAGATCCGCGCAACTATCAACCCTTTGAGTATCCGCCGGCGCGCTCACTGAATCCAGCATTGGATTGGCAGACGGATCAGATCTTACAACGAGCGTTGCAGCGAGAGCAACTGATGCGTTATGCCAGCGCGCACGAGATGCGTCAGGACATTGAGCAGGTCTTAAAGCGACGCTTTGGTACCGCTCTAAATGGTAACAATTATATTCTGAGCAGTTCAGGACCATTGCCAGGACAAAGTATTGGAAGCGGCCCTATTGGGGCAGGAGCATGGAACAATGGCGCTCCTCAAATTACACCTCCTTTGAACGCCTTCCAATCAACGAAACTGGCAGAAAAATCGTTTATAGCACCTTTATTGCCTGCTAAACCGCTTGGGAGCCGGGTTGTAATCTCAGTTCTTGTCACATTACTGATTTTATCTATAGTCATCTACTCATTGTTTGCATTGCGCGGTAATGAAAATAATGGTATAGGTGCGAATTCTCAGGGATCATCGGCAGTCAACCCACTGACAGGTATAGGCGTGACGAAAGCCAGCGATGGCGAGATGCTTGGGGTGAGCGATGGACAATTTCCCTTCGATACGAACCGAGCCAGTGGCGATCTGAAAAAGCAGGCCGCTGAACGTATCAGAGCACATGATAGCAGTGGAGCCGAGTCATTCTTACAGGGAGCCATTGATCGGGATAGTAGTGATCCTGAGGCGCATATCTACCTGGAAGATCAGAAGGTACTGGCGTCGGGACAGCCCTATATTACAATTGTCGCCGGTACATTCATGACTGGTGATAATATTGGAGAGGGTCGCGACAATCTCCAGGGTACGTTTGTGATGCAGAAAGAGGCTAACAGTCAACATATATTGCCTAATGGTGTCCTGGTAAATGTCCTCATTGCCAATTCTGGGAACAACGCTGACGACGTACAACCTGTGGCAAAACAGATTGTCAGCATGGCGAGCAAGGACCCACATATTGTTGCGGTGTTGGGCTGGCCTTATAGTTCGCAAGCGATTAATGCGGGGAAGATCTTCACGCAGGCGCATCTGCCGATGATCACCCAGGCTGCGACCTCCGATCTGCTAACCGGGTTCTCTCCCTATGTGTTTCGTGTCGCTCCCACCAACAAGCAGGAAGCGATTGTCGGAGCCAAATATGCGGAGACCAACCTGCACGCTACAAAAGTCGCGCTCTTCTCTGACCCGGCGGACTCTTATAGCAGTAACCTTGCCAGCGACTTTAAACAGCAGTTTACTGCGGATGGGAACGCGATCGTAGATGAGGAGCAGTATACGGTAGGCAAGCCAGAGACCCTCCCAGCTTCCCTGGACAAAGCGCTCAAGACGAACCCGGACATCATCTATTTCTCGGGCTACTCGACAGATATCAGCACCTTGTTGATCCATCTGCCGACAGAGGGACCAGGCTCGCAGGTGCAGATCATGGGCGGTGATGGTTTAGATCTGCTTAGTGGCTATCCCGCGAGCGCACGCGCGGGCTTTCTCAAGTTACACTTTACATCTACGGCCTATCCCGATGAATGGAAGCTTCAGGGGAAAGCAAACCCCGCTTTCTTTGAGGAGTATGTCCAGGCCTACGATCCGCAACGCCTTCACAAAGGGAACCCGTATGGCTTTACACGCACAGCCAGCGACTCAATCCTAAGTTACGACGCTATGAACACGATCCTCACGGGTTGTGGACAATTGTTGACGGCTGCCCAGGTAAGGATCGTACGGGAAGATTTACGACAGGCGCTCGCGAACATTGCTGGAGACAAAGCGATCCAGGGCGTCACAGGCCGGATCTCTCTAGTCAATGGTGGTGATCCTCAGGATAAAGCTGTGGTGATCTTACGAGTCAGCCCAGAGGGGTATGTGATTTTTGAGGGAGTGAAGGGACAGTTTTTCGTATAGATTTCTTTTGAAGAGGACCGCGTTAGTACAGTAAATGCTTGCTAGCGCGGTCTTTTTATCCCTTTTCTCAACTACAGAGAAAGATTTTAATGGTAATTGGCGTTTACCAACCGAGAGGTAGTGCTTGAAGCAACAAGGTACGTAACGTCATCAGCAAGAACCAGGTGATGAGAAACGAAAAATCGAAAAAGCCGACTGGGCGCACTACCCGGCGGATCGGCAGGATAAACGGATCGGTCACCCGAGCGCAGAAGCGGATAAAAGCGAAGCGCTCGTCTACGCGGAACCAGGACGCAATTGCTCGTATGAGCATCAAAATGATAATAAAGAAGATACCATACGAGATCACCGCCGAGATGATGCCACTCATCGCATTACTCCTGAACAGTCCGAACCTCAACAACAGTGAAGTTCAGTAACTGTCGTCGAAAAATCTCGGTAACGCGTACCCCACGTAGATCGGGTAGCGTGGTGACATGTTTCTGCACCCACTGGCCGACCGGACGGGCAGCCATCAGGCCAGCCACAGAAGAGGCAGCGGCGGAAGTCACGCGAGTCCGAGTTTTATCTGAGGTCGTTCCAAGCAGGGTGCCCAGGGTCATCAAGGTCACGCCTACCGCCAGATTAGTTCCGCAGTTAGGATGGATCGCCAGCTCTGGTTCGCCATGTTGCAGACGGTATAGGGCTTCATCCAGAGCTCGCCGGAGCATTCCTAGATCCACATCTCCAAAAATGATAAAGCCGCGAGAACTGGAACGGGCGCTAACGCTCAGATCAGGAATCATACGACTTAAAATGGTGATCGTAGCATGTTCAAGCGCATGATTTTGACGCACCCGGCGGCCAAACAGAATATCTTCAGCTTTCATATGTTATCCTTTTGATTATTTTAATTCTCGTTCTCCAAAGATTGCTCTACCAATGCGAATAATAGTCGCTCCCTCTTCGATAGCAACGGTATAATCATCGGTCATTCCCATCGAGAGATGTTGCCATGAGCTTTGCGGTAGCGTTACCCGTACCTTATCGCGAAGCTCACGCAGTCCTTGAAAGACAGGGCGAACCTCTTCAGGGGTTGTGGCGCGCGGCGCGATTGTCATCAGGCCCTGCACTTCCAGATGCGGAAGATCTAGAACCTGCCGGGCCAGTTCGGGAACTTTCTCGGGACTGACTCCCTCTTTACTGGCCTCACCCGAAACATTTACTTGCAGCAGGACTGGCAGGCGTCGACCCAATTCGGCGGCGTACTGCTCCAGCAACTGGGCCAGATGCAGACTATCAAGCGTTTGAATAAGATCAAAGGCCTCCACAGCTTTTCTCGCTTTATTGCTTTGCAGGTGCCCAATCATATGCCAGCGCAAGTTCTCAGGACGAAAGGCCGCGATTTTTGGGAGTGCATCCTGTATACGGTTCTCGCCAAATTGAGTTTCACCCATCTTATAGGCCTGACGTGTCAATTCCAGAGGCCAGGTTTTCGAGACGGCTACCAGCGTTATCTCACCTGGCTCTCTGCGCACGCGGGCAGCCGCCTCCGCGATATTCTCGTGGATACGCTTAAGGTTCTCGGCTACATGTGCGGCATCAAGCATCACAGGCTCCTATTGTGCTTTGAGCGAGAGCAATACGGGAAAGCGCCCCGCCCGACCCTGCTCGCCCCGGTGAGAGTAAAAATTATGGCGATTGCAACTGGTGCAGACTTCAGCGACCTCTAGATGCTCTGGCAAGATC
>CAXTTV010000305.1:0-3519 GCA_964247295.1 uncultured Ktedonobacteraceae bacterium
GGGATCTCTCCCCAGATGCTTGACGCCGCCCTAAGCTAAATCTTCTCTCAATCAGCTTTATACACCCACAAAATCAGTCAATCTGCTCTACAGGGGAAAGTAGAGCAGGTTTGTTTATCAAAGGGGATTACCGAATCACACTACTCAATCCCCAAACCTTTTCCTTGACAAGTAACGTTAGTTACGTTAGTATAAGATACAGTGAATGCCGATAACAGACTTTGGGAAATGAGGATGATCTATGACTCTCTTTGATGAGAGCATTGCTCTGAAAATTATTGGACAAGTGCAGCAACGTTATCTAGATCTTGGCGACGCACTTGGAGTCCCGCGCATAGAAGAGGACCATCACGATGCGGGCTATCCAGGTAGATTACGTCAGGATCTGTTGTTGTTGATTGGAGTGGCGAATGGAGAGTACCACCGAACAAAAGAGGTAGTTCATCAGGTAGAACCGGCGCTCACGCGGCTCTTAGATCTGCTGCTTGGAAATGCCTTGTCTACCCAGCCTATTATGATCCCAAATACATTCTGGAAAACGGATGTTGGAATTGTGATCTCTCGTGTCCGCTGGTGGATCTCAGTTGACGACCTGATCACGATCAGTAATGCTGCGGCTCTTGCCTTTGGAGAAAACACACAGGCAAACCGGATGCGTATCGTACGCGCGATCGACAACGGTTTACTAGAGTGGGTACCCGATCCTTCGGTTGCGAATCCTCAGCAGCAGAAACGTGTCCTGAGACCTCAAGTCGAGCATTTGCGGGATCAGCGTCGGTTGCCAGAATAATCTTCTTCTTGCTTAAATGACCCTCCTGGATCTACCTATGTATATTTCTGATACATGAAAGGAGACGGATATGTCTCAAGAACAGCAACCCCAAACTGCCAATGAACGTGGTTTGATGCATGGCTTTCCACCACCCGTTGAAGCGCGTGTGACTCATGAAAATCAACTTTACGGTCCTTATAATCGCTGGAGCTTTCAGAACATCCAGAAACTCAATCCGACTGCTGACGTGTGGCGCGGCAATGGGCCGATCGTTCACTTTGATGAGGAGCCACGCGACCTCGATTTCATCTCTTATCAAAGACGTGATGGTACACGTTACAATTTTGGTGAGATGCTTAAGCTCAGCTACACCGATGGGATCATCGTTCTCCACCGGGGGAAGTTAATTTATGAGCGCTATCTCAATGGGATGCAACCACAGGTACGTCATGCCTGGGCATCTGGTAGCAAATCTATGACTGGAATGCTGGTAGCGATACTGGTGTGCGAGAATCTCCTCGATCCCGAAGCTTTAATCACGACGTATCTTCCCGAGTTGAAGGGGAGTGGCTTTGCTGGCGCTACGGTCCAGCACGCCTTAAATATGACTACTGGCGTGGCATTCGACGAGGATGAGCCTGATCCTCTAGATGAATCCAGATCGATGGTGGAAAATTGGAAGTATAGCGTGACGATGGGTTGGCGTGCGCGACCTGAAAGCTATACCGGTCCCCAGACCAGTTACGATCTCCTGGCGACGATGCGACAAGAGGTTCCACACGGAAGCCGTTTTCTTTATCAAACACCTAATACTGATGTGCTCGCATGGATGATAAAACGTTTGTTGGATAAGCCGCTTGCCGATATTATGCACGATCGGCTCTGGTCTAAACTGGGAGTAGAGCGAGACGCATGCTGGGTCGTTGGCCCAACGACAGAAGAGACCGCTGGCTCAGGTCTGCTTACCACGTTGAGAGATATGGCGCGTTTTGGGCAGATGATGCTTCAAAAAGGCTGGTGGAATGGACAACAGATTGTGCCTGGTGCAGCGATCGAGAAGATTGAAGGTGCCAGAGGACCTTATTATCATCACTGGTGGCTCTCAAACGATGAGCCTGGAACTTACTTCGCCCTGGGCTATGGAGGCCAGATGCTCTATATCAACCCTCTTGCAGAAATCGTTGTCGCCAAATTCAGTTCCTACCCTACCCCGGTCGAGGGTGGACGAGAATTCTTTCACGCCTTTGCAGCTCTCCCAGCCCTGGCAAAAGAATTAAGCAAAACGTCTAACTAAGATAAGCTAAGGACAAATCTTGTCAGGCAAGTGGGACGACGGCGACTGCTTCCATCTCCAGCAGAAAATCGGGGTTTGCCAGTCCGGCAACGTACAATACTGTAATCGTCGGCGGATTGGTCCGCCCTCCCCAGAACTGCTGAAACGCTTCAAATCCTTCGCGTAGCGAGTATCCCTGTACTAGATAGATCGCCAATCTGATGATATGCTCCGGCCCGGCCCCAGCAGCAACGAGCCCTTCGCCTATATTAGTGAGCACCTGCTGAGTCTGGGATTTAAGATCCCCTTTGCCCACAATATTCCCCTGAGCATCGACGGCGTTCTGCCCACCAACATACACTGTCTTTACCGGTCCACTGACACTCACTACCTGCGTAAATATCGGGTTTTTATGTAAAGACTCAGGATTTAGATACTCAACTGTTCCGCGTACTGAATCTGATGCTGTTTTTTCTGCCATCACTTTTGTCCTTTCCATGTGAAGCATATCAAATGCTTCTACTATTTTGGCCGTTCCCTTATAGTATGCCATCCAAAAAGGGCAGGATTATTCCTATTTTAAAGATCAGCCGCCGCGCCACGTTGTTCCCAACCATTGGAAGGCCACAGTGAGATGCGATGATATTTATCAGAATGAATCCTCTGCCATGCGATGAGTGGGAAGGAATGGCTTATTTCTGCTCTCAATGTGCTACAGTAATTCTGTGAATTATTCATGCTATTTTATCCGTTAGGAGACTCTATGACTTCTGAAGAAGAGAATCAGGAAGACATTTCTAAAATATCACAGGGAAAGGATAGATCGGTTACCCGGAGCAAAAAGGTAACTGATCACCTCGCGAATGAGCGCACTTTTCTTGCCTGGATACGCACAGGCTTAGCAACCATGACGTTCGGCTTTGTGATCGAGCGCTTTGGTCTGTTGCTCCGCGAACTGGGCTTGAGAAATCGAACAATTGTGATCTTTTCTGTACCTTTTTCGGCGATTATTGGTGTGAGTCTGACTCTGCTGGGTGTTGTGGTGATAATTATGGCACTGCTGAACTTTCTTCAGATTCGATCCTCCATTGATGCAGAAACATTCCACCCACCCATCCAGTTCGCGATTTTCCTTACGGTTTTTACGAGCCTGATTGGCCTCTTGCTCGCTATTTATCTGATTCTCACGGTGCAGTAATAGGGGATCTATAATGACAATGCGTCACGCTTTTTTCGCGTCTTTGTTCTGATTGGATAGACTTTGTGCGACCAGAAGCACAAACGTCATTCAGTTAGGGTAGTGGAAGCACCTTCTCGCATCGTCTCGAAGAGCGCCCAAACCGGTGGGGAGCTCTTGCGATCTTGTTAGGGAAAAAAGGAACGGCGTTCTCCCACCCCGCCATCGCCCGTGGATCGGGTCGCGGGGGGGGGGGGGGCAGCCCGCGGGCGGCGCCGAGGGAGCCCCCCCCCCCCG
>CAXTTV010000305.1:3529-4020 GCA_964247295.1 uncultured Ktedonobacteraceae bacterium
GGGGGGGGGTGTGTGTCTTCTTTCGCGGCTCGCCGGCCGCCGCCCCCCCCACCCCCGGGTGGGCGTGTATCTGCCTCCCTATGCCAGTCGTCTTCGTAGTGGCGCATTCGGATGCGGCGCCGAAAAGGGGCCCGTGAACGCGGCGTAGGACGGCCCGTCGAGCACTGCGAAGACGTGCCGATTCTGGCGCACCGCGTCATGCCATGTCGCCGGGAAGATCCTGCGTCCCGTCCTATTGCGCACGCTTCGCGAAGCGCTCCTACCGCACCTGAAGGGCGTTCCCTCTTCCCAGCAGACTCGCTTGCTTATGGAGTCGGTTACCTTTCCCATCTCGCCACTGCTAAGAGTTGCAATCCCGACTGGGCTCCTCACACCTCTTCCAACCCCAAGCAATCCCAGTGATCCCGATGATGTGTGTGATTTGTTGCAATCCCGAATGGGCTCCTCTTCCTCTTGCAACGATATCTCCGCGAAAATGATCGGATAAGCCC
>CAXTTV010000306.1:0-3959 GCA_964247295.1 uncultured Ktedonobacteraceae bacterium
GCATAAAGGCATTAGAATTTTCTCACTACCCCCAGTTTTTCTAGCGATCCTTTAAGATTATTATTTCCCAAGGCAAGCAGTAGGTTTTATAGTATTCATTTAGTAAGAGGCACAATGGAATATTCAAAATGCGTGACTTGATTGAAACTCAAAAATAGAGCGATAAAAAATAGGGTCATACGCGTTTTTCTTAAGAGAGAGTACAAGTCCGCTTGAAAACAGGCTTTTTTGGGGAATTCAGCGGCTTCAAATGAAAACAAGTTATAATTAATTTTAACGATAGAGTGATTATTAAAGGGGTAGATAGAAAAAGAGAAAAAAGTAACGTTTTGATGCTGAGAACCGCAAAAAGAATTACACTCTTAAACATGTCTTAGTCTCATTTTGGTTGAGTGGTAAGTGGGTGTTCACAATCATAACACAACAATTCCATAATCCTTACAATTAGAAAGATATTGGAGGAGGTCGCTGGCTGATGGTAGGGCAATATTCGTTATACACAACCAGCACAAAATATTCTCTATCTATTCTTTGCGCCTGAACTGAAAATTTAGCAAGGTGCGATTATTACATTGATAGGATTGATCTCCTCTACATCTCAATCTACTGTTGTAGACGTATTGTATCTATAACACAAGGGGCATTCTAAGAGTAGAGCTTTCACTTTATAAAGTGAGCCCGTTAATAGTTTTATCGGGGGGGGGACTCTACAAAAGAGGTTAGTTTAGCAGTTGTGTATTTTTGACTCCTACTCACTGCTGTACAGATTCCAGGAGGATACAATGTTGCCTGAACAATCGAATAGCCAGATTGGTCAATCGGTCGGGGCCAAGTTGCGCGCGGCACGGATCGCGAATAAGCTCACTCAGAGCCAACTTGCCAGTCCCGATTTCTCCGTTAGCTATATTTCCGCGATCGAGCGTGGACAGATCCATCCCTCTTTACGCGCCCTGGAGATCCTGGCAACTCGCCTGGGGCTATCTTCTACACAACTGCTACCTCGCAATAATGCGGATGAGAATGGGGACTTATCCGACTCTTCTTTTGTGTTACGTACAGAAGATGAAATTGCGATGACTCTGCTGGAGTCTCAAATCTATATATGGCAGTCCCGATCCGATCAGGCGATTACGATACTGCGCAGAATTATGAATAAAGGTCTCTCGCCCGTTCAAGATGTCCAGGTCCGCTATCTACTCGGTTGGGCTTATTATCGCAGTGGTCAGTTTCAGGAAGGTGAACATTATCTTTCTGAGTCTCAGACGCTGGCGAGCGAGCAGATCCTTCCTTATCTGGTTCCACACATCTCTTTTCTGCTTGGGGCTGTCTACTCTTCAATGCAGAACTACACCCACGCGATCCAATCCTACCAGCAGTGTCTGGAGCAGCTTGCGCAGGTCGATCCACGCGATCCGTTTTTCCGCTCCCAGGTCTATACTTCTCTGGGCCTGAGTTTTAATAACCTTAATAATAATGAGAAGTCGGTGGAGATGTTCCAGCTCGCGATTAATGAGGTACGCGACATTAATGATCAGAACCAGTTGGGGCTGGTCTACTGGGAGATTTCACGACGATATGCCACTCTTGATCAGTCCGATCTGGCACGACTCTATGCGTATAAATGTTTACAATTACGCCTCTCGTATTCGTTCCTATATTTACGTAGTGAGATTTATCATTATCTCGGACGCTCTCTGTTGAAGGGGTCAGATGCCGAGAATTACCTGGACCAGGCTCTGCATCAAACAATTGATGCCCGCGATCCTTTGGCTCAGGCCTGTGTTACCGCTCAGTTGGCTGAATGGCATTTTGAGCATACCGACCCTGAACAGGCCTACCAGGAGGCCAGGCGGGCGAACGAGATGGCAATCCCTTATGGCGACACTCTGGCAACGGCTGATACCTACCTGGTTCTTGGACACATCTGTTATGCTCGCTCCGACTTTGAGCAGGGCGACTCCGCCTTTTCTTCCGGCCTGGCAATCCTTGATCGCTTACAGGCACAGGAAGAATATGCCGATCAGGCGGCACAATACGGACAGCTTTTGGAGGAACGAGGGCAGGTGGTTGAGGCCCTGGCTTATTTCAGGCGCGCCTTTGAAAGTCGCCAGAAGGTGGTCCGCCACGTCCATCAATAAGCCTTTGCTTTTTCGGTATTGGCTTGGTCCCTTGCTAGCAGATGTGAATGCCATCAAGCACTCAACCTGTGCTACAATAAGGCTGCAATAATCCTTTGGGAAAGGCAAGCAATTCTATGTCTGATGAGCCTATAGGTCTCGTTTCGGGGTCTGATACCCCCCCCTTCCAGGAAGCATCAAGCTCCCCTCTCCAGTTAACTCATCTGGATGAGGGGGGCGATATTCAGATGGTTGATGTAACAGAGCACCCAGAGACGACGCGTGAGGCTATTGCTCGGGCTCATTTACGTCTCCGGCCAACAACTATCCATTTGATTGAAGCCAATCATGTTTCAAAAGGTAATGTTCTGGAGGTGGCAAAGATCGCGGCGATTATGGCGGCCAAGCAGACGCCTCAGCTTATTCCTCTCTGCCACCCACTCCCAATGACGCATATCGATATCCAATTTTCAATTCAGGCTGAGGAAGGGCTAATTGAGGTTGAAGTCCGTACCCGCACGCATTATAAGACGGGGGTTGATGTGGAGGCGCTGACCGCCGCGACGGTGGCCTGTCTGACAATCTACGATATGTGCAAGGGGGTTGATAACACGATTACTATCGAACAGGCCTATGTCGCGCGCAAAAGCGGAGGCAAAAGCGGAACGGTGGACTTTCGACCGGCTCCACTCAGGCCGTAAAGGGGACCGGGCGCACTGAGATCTGGAGGAACAGGGCCTCTAGCAGATTGCGATCTTCGTGGTTACTTAGCTTGAGACTTGTCCGCCCAAGTGGCACCGACAGGTAGCCGTTTTTATCCACCGGGTCCGCGCTACGAATCGCGTAAGGATCAGCTCCGTCCTGCCATTGGACCGGCTTCAGCAATCTTCCCAGGGGTATAGAGATATCCAGGTAGTGGCCGCGCAGATCTTCATCGAGATTCTCCAGGTACAGTTCCAGCATCTCTCCTTGTTGGACAATCTGCCCCTCTAGATTGTTGGCCTGGAGATAGATCACAGGATTGTCTTTGGCATCGCTGGGATGAGCCGACCGTCTGGCACGTCTAAAGTTTCCGCTGCCACTTGTCTGTAGAGTATAAGCGCGCCAGGACTCGTCAACGGCCACGTTTTCTAACAGACGAGGATCACTTGTACGCTCAAACAAAGTGGCGATCCGCACCAGTCCCTCAAGAGCGCGACTCCGCATAGTCCTCTGCGTCATTTTCGCGCTACAATAGATGGCTTGCTGTAGTAAAAAACGGGCCAGATCAGTGGTGTCGCGCTGCTCACGCCTTCCCTGCTTTAACAACGCCTCGGCCTGACTGATAAATAGTTGGCTCAAATGCACAACCATCCGTGGGGGAATCGCCGCGAGGGTACGCGGCCCTTGCCCAACCTGTAATCTGGTTTCCTGCGGCTGTAAAGCTTCGCGTAAGGAGTCATAGATATCCAGGTATGCGGTGTGGCAGGTCGCGCAATGCAAAAGGTGAAAGATGAGAGGGGCATAATGGAGTTCAACCCGCGGCTCGTTCTGCAAAAGAGCTATAGCCAGATCGGGAAGCTTTTGATAGTATTGGGGATGATACGTAGCACCTGACAACGCTCCCATGTTATCACTCTCGGATGACAAAAGGGATGGCTCGATCCAAACATCTTGTTCCTCTGATGGGGTAAATATGTTTAGCAACCAGCGAGCCAGCGCAGCGTTCTGGGGGTTCGTGTTCATGTCGAAATTGAATTGAGAAGTCATGTTTGCCTCCAGGTAGGTTCTATTTTATGCGCTACGCGCTTACTCTTCTTCCTGATAGAACCGCGCCAGAGCTTTTTTCTGTGACGGACTACA
>CAXTTV010000307.1:0-3935 GCA_964247295.1 uncultured Ktedonobacteraceae bacterium
ATTTAAAGCACCTGGCTTTCCTCGTCATCGCTCGTCCTGATTAGAGTATTTATGAATGGGTTCGCGAAACCATCGGTGGAGGATAGGTTTCCGGACTACGCTTGGGAAGAAATACAAGATCGTCAAAAGAGGTGGTGCTGGGAATAGTGGCATCACATTGCGGACGGGTTCAGTCAAATCCACGAGTATGTATAGTTTATTCTAAAAAAACAGGGGATCTTACCGTCTCTCTACAGGATAAAAAGAATGGATAGATAAAAGAACATTTGTTTTAAGAGGAGAGATGCAATGCAACAAACTCATTCTATTTCTCACGATGGTGACGTATCTTATTCGACTTTTGCTATCCATACGGAGGCTGTTAAGCGCTCAATCCAGGTGATGCATACGCGTCTTCATGAACCGCTGACAATTGAAGATCTGGCCTCGGTTGCCGGCCTCAGCCCCTTCCATTTTCACCGCGTCTTCCGTCGTCAGATCGGTGTTCCCCCAGGCGAATTTCTTTCCGCCCTCCGCTTCCAAAGAGCGCGGCATCTGCTGTTAACAACGTCGCTTAAGGTGATCGATATCTGTTTTGAGGTTGGTTATAACAGCCCCGGCTCCTTTACCAGCCGTTTTACGCAACTGGTCGGTGTATCTCCGCGCCTCTTACGGCAGAGAGCACGGGCCTTTGAACCGCTTTTGGAAAAGCGGCCTGAGCCTTCTCTTTCCCTATCCTCCCGTATACAGATACAGAATACCGTGTCTGGGAGGATTAGCGTTCCACTAACCTTTCAAGATATGATCTACATTGCTCTGTTTATCAGCCCTATTCCGCAAGGGTTGCCAGTGCGTTGTACAAAAGTTAATGAGTCGGGCTTCTATCTACTCCCAGGAGTACCCGATGGCGTCTATTACCTCAGGTCGGCTGCCTTTCCTGCTTCTTCCGATCCTAAAATGGCCCTCCTTCCAAATGAGAAAATCCTGCTTAGGAGTAATCCAGATCCTCTCATTGTGTACAATGGCTCTATTTCCGGCAATTGTGATCTCGTTCTGCATTCACCGCACCTGACTGATCATCCCCTGGTAATGGACCTACCCCTCCTTTAAGATGAAAAAGATCTAATGTGGCAGTGTTGAGCATTAGCAAGAGCGGTGCAACAAACACCGCTCTTGAGTCCGTTGTTAATCTAATTTTTAGCTCACATGGAAAACGGCTTTTCCCTGAATCTGCCGATTTTGAAGGGTGGTCAGGGCCGAAGAGAGTTCACGCCAGTCGGTTTCCAGTCCAATCGGGACGCTCAGTTTTCCCGCTGAAACCAAATCTACCAGCGAGGTAAGATCGATGCTTATGGTGGTGCTGATCCCTGGATCGCCAGAGAAGTAGGTTTGTAAACGCACGCCTTCATGCCCGAACAGGTTGTAGAGATTGAAGGGGGTATCCTCTCCCGAAGAAGTCCCATACACAACAATCGTTCCGTGGGGAGCAATCAGATTAAAGGCCGCTGTTAACGAATCTCCTCCTACCGACTCCAAAATCAGATCAAAAGGCTCTTTCGCCTGTTCGATCTTTGTGACGATCTCGCTGGCCCCCAATTCACGCAGACCGGTTGCGTGCTCGGGACGACCTACGCCGGTGACTTTTGCCCCTGCCAGGGCCGCCAGTTGTACGGCGAAACGCCCAACACCACCCGTTGCCCCTGTAATCAGGACGCGCTTACCAAGCAGAAAGTCCCCGAACCGGAGGGTACGAAGCGCGGTAACGCCTGCCATCGGCAGACCGGCGGCCTGCGTGAACGTAATGTTTTCAGGCAAGATGGCGAGTCGATCTGTCGGGATAGCAACGCGCTGCGCCCAGCCTCCCTGCTCTGCCAGTCCTACAACGCGAGTCCCGATATCGGGACCGCTTCCATTTGCAGCATGTTTTACAACAACGCCCCCAATATCCCAGCCGGGCTGCCAGCCTTCTGGACGCATCGTAAGCAATCCCAGTTCGCCTCGGTTTACTGAGATCGCGCGAATCTCTATGAGGGCCTCATGGTCCGCTACCTGTGGCTCTGCCACTTCACGTAGTTCGATTAATGTCTCTTTTTTAGATGTTTTTATGTAAGCAAGCATAGTTATCTCCTCTACATTCTCTAAACAAGGCATCAGCACGAGGTGTGCTGCATCTGTAGATAACTGTAATCGGAGAACGGATTGTTTGTAAGAAGGCACGGAAAAGTGCTATAGTAACCCTATGGTAACCAGAAAAAAGAAAACATCCTCAAATATTTTCGTGGCTACCTGCACCTCGCGGCAGGTACTTGACCTCATCGCTGATCAGTGGACGGCTCTGGTTATTTATGCCCTGGAGAGCGATACAAAGCGTTTTAGCCAACTGCTCGTTCAGATCGACGGTATCTCCAGAAAAATGCTGACGCAGACGCTTCGTACTATGGAGCGCAATGGTCTGGTTCAACGCGTCGTCTATCCCGTAGTTCCTCCCCGTGTAGAATACTCCCTTACCACGCTTGGTCAGACGCTAATAGAACCGATCAATGCTTTACGCCATTGGGCGGAAGAGCATTTGCCTGAGGTAAGGCAGGCTCGCATTGAGCATGACCAGGCAGAGCACATTTCGGTTCAAGAGCAGGTAGCCTCAATTGTAGAACAAAGATAGCAATCGTTTTTATGTGCTCTGGTTATTCTAAAAAAAGCCTGTATGGGTCTACCATACTGTTTTTCCTGTCCACCAAATGGCGTGGGGAAGCCATCAAGCAGGCTATTTTGAGGAGAGAAGTATCAGTATCAGCCCAACCAATTCAACCTAATGGCAAGGGGTAGCCAGAAATCCATTCATTTTGAAGCAGAAATCATTGCTATAGAGCCCTCTTTTTCCACCGAATAGCAGGGGGTAGCTGTAGATGGCCTGCAATTGCAAGATATTTTCCTCTTACTAGCTTTTGTTATTTTCGACGCGCGACATACAGGATTGCCATATAGCCTTTGGTGATCTTTCCATGAAACTGCGTGTTGATTAATTCGGTGATCGCTTGAAATAGACGATCACGCCTCTGATGTTCAAGTATCAGATGGTCGGAATAGGTACTGAGCAGGCGAATATAGCCAGCGGTATCATAATCCACGATCCAGTAATAGCGACGAACATGGACAGTATCAAACAGGCCGGTTTGCTCAATTTCTTCCTTAATCTGATCTGCCGCCTCGTCAGGCCGGGGCAGGGGATTGAAGTCCTTTTTTTGTTCGGGGATTTCGTGCTGATAGATTGATTGTACTGCTTCAAAGAAGCCTTGAGAGGCTTCACTCTGCACATGGATGTGCCAGCAGAGGGCGATTGAGCCCGTTGGCTTGAGCGCTTGCGCCGTTTTTTTGTAAGCGATCGCGGGATCGATCCAATGGAAGGCTGTCGCCGAAAGCGCGAGATCAAAGGACGCTTCCTCCATGGACCAATCCTCAAATGAACTGGTTAGAATCTGGACCTGTGGATAATCCATAAGGTTATGGCGAGCCACGGCAGCCATATTCGCTCCCATCTCAATGCCAAGAATCTGATAGCCCCGGCGTGCCATTGGCAAGGTAGCCTGACCCGTTCCACTCCCGATTTCAAGCACGCGACCGGTGGAGGAGATACCTGAAAGCGTCACAATATCATTAAACATCTCTTCTGGATAGCCTGGTCGAGCCTGATCATAAAGCAAGGCATCCTGGTCAAACGTGACCCGCCTCTGTAGTCTCTCTTGCATCACAACATCTCCAGGAGTCTGATATAGACCACAAACATTTTACCCTAGAAGATTGTAAACTATAGCCCTCTGGTAAGAGAGCGATCCTCTTGACAAAAGGAATATTCGTAACTATAATAATTACAAATACAAGAAAAGAAGAAGGTGTTTCGCATCGCTACCAACAGTCAGTTCGCCGTTGCCATCCATATCCTGGTGCTCTTGAGCCAG
>CAXTTV010000308.1:0-2718 GCA_964247295.1 uncultured Ktedonobacteraceae bacterium
CAATGTCGCCTCTGCCAAATTGGTCCACCAATCCCGTTTCACATACCTCGATGCCGGGTGTATCGCCGTGTATGGGTGGGGGATCGCCGTCGATGGGTGGGGGATCGCCGTCGATGGGCGGGCAGTTCCCCGGTCCTGGTCGGTCTCTGCCAACCGGTAATTTAGGGCGTCCGGGGAACTCGGGGCCTTCTTCTCACTCTGGTCTATTATCGCCATCGCCGTCGGGTCAGCTTCCCGGTCCCCCAATGGGAATGCGTCAGGGACCGCCATCTACACCTGGAGTGAGTGGCCTCCTTTCTTCACCGGGAGGTGTTAATGGCACGCGTTCCGGTCTGCTTTCTCGGAGCCAGGGCTGGATGTCGAACGCCGTCCAGACATTCTCTGGTAAGATCCGCGAGGTCGGACAGCCAGGGCCTCAGCAGCAACAGCATGGGGGTCCCCAACAGCAGCCGCTACCGAACTGGATGTACAATGCCGTCCAGACATTCTCTGGTAAGATCCGCGCGATTGGACAGCCAGGGCCTCAGCAGCAGAATTTCAGACAATCTGGCCCACCAAGCCAGAATGGTCTGCAAAATAGATCGATGAATGGCTATCCGTCACAACCGGGTCAGATGAACCCACAATCCGGCTGGAACCAGCAGAGGCCCCCGACGAACGGTAAGCGTTGGAAGCGCTTATTGACGCTCAAGTATTTTGTGAGTAAGCAGCGCAGACTTCGCGACCTTCCTAGAGGAAAGCGGATCGCGCTTATCTCTCTGCTCAGCTTTCTAGCCTTTATGGTTATTGTCGTCTCGGCTGGGGGATTGTCTGCCTATAATTTTTATCAGGTGAAAGCCCCTCAGGCCAGAGAGCTGGCAAAGATGAACATCTCTCAGACCTCCTATATCTATGACCGGAACAATCAGCTTATCTATGAGACCAACCTGGACCCAGAACATAATGTTGATGGAAGGCGCATCCCAGTCTCCTATAAATATATTCCCAAGGTCTTGCAGGACGCGCAGACCTCAATCGAGGACCGCACTTTCTGGACCAACAATGGTGTTGATCCCCAGGGGATCTTGCGTGCCGCCAGAGGTAATGGTGGTGGGAGTACGCTAACACAACAGGTTGTGAAAAACCTGTCAGGTAACACGGATCGCTCGCTCCAGCGCAAATTTTCTGAATGGGCGATGTCGATGGAGCTAACGCAGGAGTTTCCCAAGTGGAAGGTTATGGAGATGTACTTTAATGTTGCGGCCTATGGTTCCCAGGAGTTGGGAGTAGAGGTTGCGGCACAGGATTACTTTGATTTGAAGCCCGCCTGCGATAAGCCCTATAATTGTCCCGCGACCGCCAATTTGGACTATGATCCGACCACCAAAAAGCATGACCCCATTTTAGGGCTTTCGCGGGCCTCACTATTGGCAGGTATGCCGCAAGATCCTGTTCATTATGATCCGACAGTGACTGCCGAGAACAAGCCACGAGCGATCGAGCGTCAGCGCGTTGTGCTGAAAGCGATGCAAGACAATAACGTTCAGGTAGATGGTATCGGGCAGATCACCGATGCCGTCGTCGATAAGGCCATCACGATCACCCAGAACACGAAATTTAAGTCCCATGTTCGGGTAATCAAAGATTCACATTTCTCTCAATGGGTGGTGGATCAGATGGAGACGATGTTTGGTAATGGTGATAAGGCCAAAGGAGCGGTGATTTTGGAGACTGGCGGTTTTCGTATCCGCACCACCATCGACTCCAATTTAGAGAACTATGTTGAGCGCGCGACCAAAAAGCATATTATGGAGGCTGATCCTGACAATCAACAGAATGAGCCGCTCTATGATAACAACAACTTGCACGACTCTGCTATTGTTGTGATGAACGCTAAAACTGGCGAGGTTCTAGCGATGAACGGTAGTCTGGATGCCAAAAGTAACGATCCTGGCACAGCGGGAGAGGTGAATATGGCAGTCCAGGGACGGCAACCCGGCTCCACCTTTAAGCCGCTAGTCTATGCCACCGCCTTCCAGATGGGCTGGTATCCCGGTATGATCGTGCCAGATGTGAAAACCTACTTCCCTAATGGGGGAGGTGCAGATCCAGAACAGGCTTATCGACCGGTTGATTATGGTGGCGCGAACGGTAGGTTTAATAATCGCCCCTCGGATATTCGTGAGGCGCTCCAGAACTCATACAATGTACCCGCTGTGAAAGCGATTGCTTATACCGGTGTGAGTAATGTGGTGAAAATGGTGAACCGCATGGGTATCAACATTGAGAAGCGTGACCAGCAGATGTCGATGGTGCTCGGTACCGCTAAAGTCTCGCTGCTGGATATGGTTGGGGCCTATCAGGTCTTCGCCAACAATGGAACCAAGGTTCCACCTCAGTTTCTGCTGGATGTCACAGATGGGTACGGCGATCAGCTCTACCATTTCGATCCGGCGAAAAGTAAAGGCGCTCAGGTGATGAGTCCACAGATCGCCTTTACAATGAATCAGGTGCTCTCAGACGAGACCTCCCGTGCCCGTGAGTTTGGTAGCTTCCATACACTCTCATTTCGAGATCGTGGCATGGGAGATGGGCTGGTGGCCGCGAAAACCGGAACAACGGATAACTTTGTGGACAACTGGACTATCGGCTACACACAAGATGTTGTTGTTGGTACCTGGTCTGGCAACGCTGATAACAAGCCGATGAACAATGTAATCGGTATCTCGGGTGCCGGCC
>CAXTTV010000308.1:2728-3841 GCA_964247295.1 uncultured Ktedonobacteraceae bacterium
TGATGGAATGTGTTACCGGTGTGTTTTGTGCTCAGGATACGCCTCAAAAGTTTGTAACCTTCCCGGCTCCAACCGGTTTCTCACAGCCAGCCGGAGTTTCTAAGGTTTCCGTCTCATCTGTTGATGGCCTTGCGGGAACTGGAAGCACCCCTGACTGGATGTTAGATGGGGAGCAGCCTCAACAGGCGAGCTCGACGCCTCCTTACATTCCGTCCGCACCCGAAGACGTACAACCATAAGTTCCTGATTTTGACAAGGGGATCTCTCTTCTGAGAGGTCTCCTTGTTTTTTTGTACGTAATTGCGCTAATCCTCTAGGATAGATGGTGCAGCGAATGTTAACCTGTGTCATTGTGTGCGTTTTTGCTATGTGAAGAGGCAAAAGCTTGCTGTTGTGGTTGTGATGGTGGTAGGGTGGTTTTCCCCTCAATGCCTGAAGGCATAGTATTCTTTCTAAGAAAACTTTTATTGATTAGAATTCTGCTCTACCGCTCTCTGTTTTCCGGCTGAAATGCCCCAAAGGATGCTTATTCTATGCGTAATCGCTCTTCCTGGGGGAGGCCTTTCCGGTATTCCGTGTGCGCGCCCTCCCTGCTAACTCTACCTTCTGCCCGTCAGACCCGATCGTCCAGACGATCATGGCGACTCTTGAATGCCGCCAGGCTCTCGCGGCGCAGACGTATTCGTCGTCGGCGTCCTAGTAATCGTCGTTTTCTAAGATTGTTGCCATGGTTCTGTCTGCTGCTGCTGATCTCTAGCGTCCTTTTTGGATTGGTCTCGGCCTATAATTTTTACCAGACTCAGGCACCCCGTATCGCTAATCTGGCCGCCCAGCAGATTGGGCAGACCTCCTATATCTATGATCGCAACAACGTCTTGTTGTATGAGACCCCACCGGGGGAGAATCTCAAAGGGAGGCGCAATCCAGTTGCCTATCGTTATATTCCGCAGGTGATGGATGATGCCATGATCGCCGCAGAGGATCGCACCTTCTGGACCAACTCTGGCATAGATCCGATTGGGATCGCCCGAGCGGCTGCCCAGCATTATGGGGGGGCCAGCACGATCACCCAGCAGGTGATTAAAAATCTGACAGGCGAGAACGAGTTCTCGT
>CAXTTV010000309.1:0-3749 GCA_964247295.1 uncultured Ktedonobacteraceae bacterium
ATCTATGGGCGATGGCGAGGTAGGAAAAGCGAAAACGCCCTTTCCCTTCCCACAGTCCCTTCTTCAAGGCAACGTGAGGGTTTACCAGTAGCATCGCAAGTTGCTTCCCTAGGACTTATTTTTTTTAAACCCCGTGTGGATAAACAGTGCGGGAACGATGCCGAGCAGGCCGATTCCCGTTGCCAGCAGCCACGTCGCTCGAAATGCCTGTAGCCCGTGCTGAATCGCTCCTTGACCAGATAGAAAGCTTACCAGGATCGCAACTCCCAATGTCAGACCAACCTGCCGCGCCGTGCTAAAGATGCCTGATCCTACCCCCGATTGATTTACTGAGATCTCCCTCAAGGCAACATTGGGTTGGCTGGAAAGCCCTGTCCCAACGCTCAATCCCAGCCAGAGAGCTCGCCAGGTTGTCTCAAAGAAGGTGGGGTTCTCTGGCATTGTTGCTAGCAAGAGAAAGCCACTCGACATAATAATATGAGCCGCGATCATCAGGGTTTTTGAGCTGATGCGAGAGCTTAAACGGCTATAGATCATTGAGCTGAGGATCTCGCCGCAGGGCATTGCGGTAATTGCGTAAGCTGCTTGAAGCGTATTTAAGCCTCGCAGGCCAGTGAAGTAAAGAACGTAAATCAAAAAGCCACCCTGGATGGCGATCCCAAAAAGCAAGCTGCTGATACTCGCCAGGCTAAAGCTTCGGATCTGGAACAGGCGCAGATCGATCAGTGGTTCCCTCTGACGCAGTTCCACTGGAATAAAAATGAGGAGAAGCATAACTGCTCCAGCAAACAGACCGAGGATTGTCGGGCTGCCCCAACCCCAGTCATTTCCCTCAATGATTCCCAGCATCAGACAGAGTAAGGAACCTGTTAGAACCAGAATGCCTATAAAATCGATGCGCAGCGTTGCCTCAGGGTCCCGACTCTCCCTCACCAACCAGGCAACCATTCCCAGCCCGATAACACAGAAAGGCAGGTTAGCGAAAAAGATCGCCTGCCAGTTAAAAAGTGAGACCAACAGGCCACCCTGAAGGGGACCGATCGCCGCTGAAGCTCCCACAATTGCGCCCCAAGTGCCGATCGCGGCCCCGCGCTGAGCTAGTGGAAAGCTATAGGTAATTAAAGCTAGGCTGACCGCGTTGATTAAGGCTGCTCCAACCGACTGCACCACGCGAAAAGTGATCAGCCAGTCAATTGAATTGGAGAGCGCCGCCATCAGAGATCCCATCCCGAAGATCGCCATTCCCAGCATAAAGAAGCGTTTCCGCCCAAATTGATCAGCCAGTCGACCAGCCGGGATCAACAGGACCGCGAAACCCAGATTATAGGCATTGATAACCCAGCTTGCCGTTGTGAGGTCAGTATTCAAGGTATGCTGGATACTGGTCAGAGCAATGTTCGCGCCAGTCGAATTAGAAAGCGAGATAAACATGCCAAAGGAGAGCGCCACCATGACTAGCCAGGGATTTACGGCTGTAGACGCTGAAGTAGAGGTGGCCTTTTCAGCCGCCGAATGTTTTGTTTGTTGCATGCGGAAAACGTTCCTCATATATGATCAGACACAGAAAACAGCCCCACAGGTGGATGCGAGGGCGTAAAATCAGGTGCGTTTACTTGGCATGCAGAGGCCAGAAAGAGGAAAAAACTCTGCATAAAAGAGTGGAACGCCGACTCTTTTTGCTTTGTCAGAGAGAAATCGAGAATCTTCAAAGGGCGTTTTCAACAGTTCCAACAGGGCTCTCTGACCGTTGGGAAATCAGAACGTTATTAGTATAGCATATCGCATAGACTAGCGCTTATCAGGATTGTACCTCTCTCGCCTCGTTCACGCGCACAAAAGGCGATTGAATCTCGGTAGAGGTCAGAAGAGAGTAACGATGTGGACGACGGAAAGCGTTTCCCCAGACCTCGCGGGAGCGAAACTCACGAATCTGATTCAGATCAAATGGTGCCAGATAAATCTCCTCGTCTGGCCCTGCCTCAATAATCAAGGTATCGCGTGAGTTCCCAGCTTCATCAAAGGCCATCGGATCGTAAGCAACCGAGTGCCCATTTTCCTGAGGGGCGGCATAATTGGTTAGAGCGATCCCAACCATATTTTCAAAAGCTCGGACTCGTAATTGCGCCAGCCGATTAGACTCCATTGGGCAGGCATTGGGCACAAGAATAATTTCCGCCCCCTTGAGCATCAGCACACGCGCGCTTTCTGGATATTCCCGATCAAAGCAGATCATCGCGCCAATCTAGACAGGCCCCTGAGCAGTATCAAGGGAACAAACATTGAAATCCTCGCCAGGAGTGCAGGCATCCTCTTTGGAAAGAGCGCGATATACGCTCCCTGCGCGGCGGCGTGGCGACAGAAGTCCTCTCCCTTCACCAGATTCGCCGCCTGATCGTGTCCGGCAGCGACCATCTGTAAAAGCGCGATCTTTAAAGATATGGAAATTCTCCTTAGCTAGTGAGCATCATTGGCTGTGACAGGCACCTTAGAGCGGCGCGGTCGCCCCGTGGGATAGCCCACAGGCTTCCGTATATGGTCGACCCAGACAAGATCATTCACGTGGATCAGCCAGGCTCCTGTCGGCGTAATCCCTTTCAAATACCGTAGCGCGAACAGCATTCCCATCTGCTGAGATGAAGCTTTCCGAGCTGGCAGGCCCTTCTCAATCCAGCGTTCAACTGTACGGCTGGTGACGTTGTATCGTTCAGCAACCTGCCTGACAACCAGGAGATCGATCCCCAACCGGGGAGGTTGTGGGTTATCCATAGAGCATGGTCCTTCACTACAAAAAAAATCCAGAGTTTGATTGTACAAAAAATAAAAAGCAGGGTATGCTCTCCTGTGGGAGAGCATACCGGCTCTAAAAATGAGTGTAATTAAGTATAGCTTATTCTGGTACACAAGCGAAGCCTACCAGGAAACTTCTCCCCCTATAGCTCCCCAATTCTAAAAATAAAACCATGAAGAGAGAAGTATGATAGGAAGATGAAAAGATTAGATGAGGTAAGATCGCCCTTTCGTATCTCTGTTGAGAAAAAGGAATAGATCTCCGACCTCTTGTGAGGGACCCTTCCTCGCCATCGCTGGTAGATCGGGTCGCGTGCGGACCCGTGGAGACGACAACCTCTCCTATCACCACTGCCACACGCATTCGTCTCCGGGAAATGGGCAATGAGGATTTGACAGTGGCCATGCACTTGCCATGGCTTTCGTTGCCATGTGCACACACGTGGCCTGATAATATGAGCCTTTGGATGGTTCCTGGGGGTACATCCCTTTGCCACGGGTCCACACGTGACCCGACCTACCTCATTCGAGTTCCCTTCTCTATACAGAAATCTCGTTTCCTTTTCCCAACGCAGTCTTCTAGAAACGATTTCGATAGGCGTGGTACACACCAAAGCATGATGTTTCGCAAGTAGCTCCCCTACGGCGTTGGAGGCATCCGTCTGCGTCCCTCACAACGTTCATCCCCGGCTTTTCCCACGGACTCACAAGAAATTCTGCCACGACTATTTTTGCAAAGAATTATCTTCTGCTTTTTCTTCAAAAGCTTTCTTAAAATTTGCTTAAGAAAGCCTGAAATCTCTCCCCTCTTCAGGCTCGTTCAGGCCTTTTTCTCCTGAGAAGTCTTAGTGCATCTTAAGCAAATTCTCAGAATTGGTCTCAGAAACCCTATTGATAGATGCAAGATCACCGATCTTTATAAGTGTTGAAGATAAGAGAACGATAAGAAATCTGAATGTCAC
>CAXTTV010000310.1:0-3657 GCA_964247295.1 uncultured Ktedonobacteraceae bacterium
GCCTATTCCCTCCCTGGCCCATCCCCTCCCATCGGTTGATATGGCGAGTGGCGAGAATATTGATCAGAGCCGTTACGAGCGGAGCGATGTCTGTGTCGTGCCGGCGGCGGGTGTTGTAGGTGAGGCAATGCTAGCGATCGTCCTGGTAGAGGCTATCCTTGAGAAATTCGGAGGAGATAGCCTGGAAGAGATGCAGCGAAATTATCAGGGGACGGTCAATCACTAAATCTATCGCAAGCTGCACTTTTTTGTCGTCTACAGAACCTTCACTCCTACTAATGAGAGTAAGCATTGCTGATAAAGAAGGCCTGTTTGTAACGGTCTTCGTTTTTTAAAAGAAGGCTTTATGTAATCCTACGCGCAAACGCACGTGAATACTACTACTATGTTTCTTGTCAACCTTAAGACTGAATGATAGACTGTTTCGAGATGAGTTGACTTTTGGCAAAGCAGAGGATGCATTTCGATGAATATCAGTTCCAATATACGCAAGCTCACGAACCTGTTTATTTTGCTTTTCGTGCTGATGAGCGCGGGAATCGTTTACTGGCAGGTTATCGTAGCGCAGCCAGTCAGTGCCAATGTACACAACTCCCGGCATTGTATGGCGGATTCGTCTCCCAAACGTGGGCGGATTCTGGACCGTAATGGTGTGGTTCTAGCGGAGTCAAAGCCGGTGCAGGCGCACCCACCTTGCTCCCCCTATGAGAGATTTTATACTGATCCTTCGCTGGCTGGATTGATTGGAACCTATATCAGTCCATTTTATGGGATCAACGGGATTGAAAAGCAGTACAATAACTATCTAAATGGCGAGGTTGGTTCTACGCAGTTCAATAATAACGCAAATAAAGTGTTGCATCGTCCACCGGTGGGTGATGACATCTACTTGACCATTGATTCGCGCATTCAGAAAATCGCGAATGAAGCTTTTGATACCGAAATTCTGATTGATAATGTACATTCGTTTCAATCGGATCGTGGATCGATAATTGTGACAGATCCTAAGACTGGTGAGGTTTTAGCGATGGTGAGCCGTCCCAATTACGATCCTAACAAATATGTACAGGATGTGATCAGTAATCCAGGCACAATGCCATATGTCAAATCTCTTCAGACTTCCCCAGAGGCTCCAACGCTCTTCCGACCGCTAAGGGGTCATTATGTACCGGGTTCGGTATATAAAAGCGTTACCCTGCTTGCTGGTCTGGACTCAGGCACCTCCCATCTGGAGGACCAGTACAATAATGATGCTCCAGGTACCACTGATTGGCAGACTAAGCCTCAGGCGATCAAAGTTCGGATTGGTAATGCTACCTTTGGCCCTGAGGGTAACAACCTGAATGGCGGAGCCGAACATCCGATGCCCGTATCCCTGATGGATGGGTTCGCGCACTCTGACAATATTATTCTAGCTCAGGTAGGAGCAAAAGCCGGGAAAGAGACCTGGCTGGACTATAATAAACGTTTTTATGTAGGTGACACCATTCCCTTTGATCTTCCGGTAGAGAAAAGCACGGTCACCCATGCGAACGGTGATTTGTCGGACGCGGAGCTGGCCGCTGACTCCTTTGGGCAAGGTGTCAATCTTGTTACACCCTTTCAGATGACGTTGTTCGATAACGCAATCGCGAATAATGGTTCACTAATGCGTCCAACCCTGGTCTCAAAAATTATGGACCCCAATGGGACGGCGGTAATGAGCCATGCGCCTGAGGAGTTAAGCAAGCCAATCAAGCAAGAGACGGCTTCTCAGGTGCGAGACGCTATGTATGGTGTCGCGCAGTGCGGCTCGGGCCGCTTTAGCTTTACGGGGACTACGCCTCCTCTGCTCAATACCTCGCAGTACCAAATTATTGCGAAAACTGGAACGGGAGAGCTTGGAGGAGACCAGGCGGCACAATCTTGGATGCTGTCTCAGGCTCCGTACCAGGACCCGAAGTTGACGATTGTGGCGATGCGTGAGAATGGTGGTGAGGGTGGTTCTTCGGTCGGACCGATGGTCCATGTGATGTATGATCGCATCTTTAGTGAGGTTTATAAAATGGCTCCCCCGGCTCCTCCTGCCGTGGGAAGTGGTGACCAGTATTGTACCGCTCATAATTTGAACTAACAGGTGCTTTACTAAAAACAGGCTGATGGCTCATACCATCGGCCTGTTTTTGTGTATGCGTCATCTCATCTCTTTCAACGTATATAGTATGTATATAGAGAGTGTTATACTTCTAGCGTCTGACTTCAAAATTCTTTAGAACGTTTGATTGATCAGCGGAACGCGAGCAAACCATGAATATTACCTCTAATATTCGCCGGGTAACCAATCTCTTTATCATACTGTTTCTCGGTTTGACGGGCGGCCTTGTCTACTGGCAGGCTGTGGTCGCGCAACCTGTGACGGCGAACATTCGTAACAACCGCCATTGCATGCCAGATGAGGCCCCGGTGCGGGGACGGATCTTAGATCGAAACGGTGTAGTCCTGGCGGAGTCCAGATCAACGGAGCTGGGGCGGACCCGGATGTGTGGCTATCAACGTTTCTACATCGATCCTTCGCTCGCTGGTCTGGTGGGAACGTATATCAGCCCATTGTACGCGAGCAGTGGCATTGAGCGCCAGTATAACTCTTTTCTCGATGGGGAAGAGGGGGTGACACGTGTAGGAAATACTGTCAATCAGGTGTTGCATCGACCGCCGGTGGGAGATGACATTTATCTGACTATTGATTCGCGCATTCAAAAGATTGTAAATGAGGCCTTTGATACCAAGATTTTGATTGATAATGTGCATACCTTTGCGTCTAATCGCGGATCTGTGGTGGTGATGGACCCTAAAACTGGCGAGGTTCTGGCAATGGTAAGCAGGCCTGGTTATGATCCCAATAAGTATATTAGTAACATTGCCGGGAACGATGCTTTTCAGTATATAAATCAGTTGCAGCATGATAGCACTAACGCTCCATTGCTGGAACGACCTCTACAGGGCCTCTATGTCCCAGGCTCTATCTATAAGGTCGTTACTCTGATGGCTGGAATTGACTCCGGGGCGGTGCACCTGGATGATAAATTTTATAATAATGATCCTGGTACAACTGACTGGGAGGGCAAGCCTCAGGCAATTAAAGTAAGAATTGACAACGAGACCTTTGGGCCGGAAGGCAATAATATTGGCGAGAATCTGAATTTTCCCGTAAACCTGAACTATGGTTTCACCCATTCCGATAACATCATTTTCGCCCAGGTAGGAGCGAAAACTGGAATTAACACCTGGGTGGACTATAATAAACGCTTTTATGTTGAAGATAAGATCCCTTTTGATCTACCAGTCGCGGTCAGTCGTGTGAAGCCTGTGGATGGGTCAGCGCTTACTCTGCATCAGGTCGCGGAAAATGCCTTTGGTCAGGGGATCAATCAGGTAACGCCATTGCAGATGTCGATGTTTGATAACGCTATTGCGAATGACGGGACGTTGATGCGGCCACAGTTAGTTTCAAAGATTGTTGATCACACGGGCGCTGTAATTCAAGCCAGCGGTGCGCAGCAGCTTGGTAACCCCGTTTCAGCGCAGACCGCTACTCAGGTGCGTGACGCCATGTATGGTGTTGCTCAATGCGGTTCAGGACGGTTCGCCTATGAGAATACAACTCCTCCGCTATTGAAT
>CAXTTV010000311.1:0-3627 GCA_964247295.1 uncultured Ktedonobacteraceae bacterium
CTTCTGGCTCGTGGGCTCGATCCGGTGGAGTATCTGGTTCGTCGGGGCCGCGAGCCGGATTCGGGTTCGGACCCCCTGGATTGATCCGTCTTGGGTGAGCTCTCCTCCCCCCTGGGTTCTCCAGCCGCAGGAAAAAGCCCGAAATGCTCAGAGAAAAGGAGGCCCCCAGAGCAGGCCCTTCCTGCGTTTTCCTAAGGAGGCTGGGGGGACCTGAGTTCTTTTGTTGGAGTTAATGTTCTTCAGGTGCGGCTGGCGCACCGCGCCAGGAACCAATCCATTCCAAACACTGAAGTAGCGCCATTCCCAGTGACCTTTTCCCATCTACACAAAAAGTATAAATCTCCAAACTTGATACGTCCAACACTTGTTTGATATACTATTGATCTCATCGTGAGATCAACTATCGAAAGAAGATCCAATGGAGTTTTATCAGCTTACGTATTTCCTGGCAGCCGCTCAGACCCAAAACTTTCGCAAAGCCGCTGAAATCTGTCTTGTTGCGCAATCTGCCCTGAGCCGTCAGATTGCCGCTCTGGAGGACGAACTGGATGTCGAGCTTTTCGCGCGCAATAAGAAACGCGTCGCTTTGACGCCTGAGGGTCGGGAGTTTGCTGTCTACGTTCGGAACGCAATGGATCAACTTCAGGAGGGGCAGCAGTGGCTTCTTAAACTACACGAGGGGCAGCGTGGTACTATCCGAATCGGCTGCATTGAGTCGCTCGCTACAGCCTTATTGCCAACTCTATTTGCTTCCTTCCATCAGTACTATCCACACATTCGACTGAAAGTCTGCGTCGATCATACCGATGAATTAGTCACGTTAGTAGAGCAGGGTGAGGTGGAACTGGGTTTAATTCTCGATCCCCGACTGCAATCGGAGACCCTGATTATCAAAGAGCTATTCCGTCAGCCTCTACATCTGTTGGTCTCAACTCAACATCCGCTTGCCCAGGCGCACCTCTCGGGAATCACAGTAGAACAGATCACCAATGAACCATTTCTATTGCTCGATGAAACCTCACGCATGGGTCAGATCACGAAAAGAATCTTTACCCAGCGGGGACTCACTGTCCGCCCACTGGTTGAGATTGAATCGGTTGAGGGCCTCAAAGAGATGGTCAGGCAGAACACTGGCGTGACTATCACGCTCCCCGCCCTGATCCGACCATCTCAGATTGGCAGCGATCTTGTGCTTCTGCCAATTATCGATCTCACCGAGGAATTTATTTTCGCTCTTGTCTATCGACGCGTCGGCACCATCTCACGCGCCGCCCGCGAGTTCATCAGTACTGTTTACTAACGTTTCTTGAAATAGAGTATGGACAATTACAGATTGCAGATTCAATTCAGGTCTTGCTTTCGGTCACATTTAGTACAGACAGGCTTAACAGCTTATCTACTCAAACCGATATGCGATTAAAGGGGTTGACTCTCTAAACAGGCATTCTTTTATGAACTATAAGAAATCTACTTTAGGCCGCCTGCGAAGCTGATAAAGCGCTTCTGATGTTAATGCTAGAGATTCGTTAGACTTACGAGCAAAAATGCGTTTCATTGTCCGCTTGAGTGCGCTGATCAAAACACGTGCGACTATCTGCGGCCTCCCCAACGAGTTCGGTGACTTGACCATGGTAATGACGCTGAGATATTCCATCGAATTCAGAACGGCGTTCGGTAAAATGTAAAAAAACTATGATTTACTCATTCCATCAGTGAAGCATATAATGAACCATTACTTTCGACACATGCCAAACTGTGTCTTTTCATACTATCCCTTTCTCCCCTCTTTCCTCTATACTACCTTTACAGTTCAATACAAAAATCTTTTTCATCTTAAGGAGTTATACCCATATGTCGGATTCTCTCTCGGAAATCTCTCTATCGACAAAGACTGGCCCTATCCATCTTCCCAATGATAGTCGGCAGATAGAGGTTGAAGTTCAACAGCTTGTGAAGACATTTGAGAAACATGAGGCGGTCAAAGATATCTCTTTTACGATCGTCAGGGGCGAGATCTTCGGCCTTCTTGGTCCTAACGGTGCCGGCAAAAGTACGACGATTAATATGATGTGTGGCTACCTTGAACCGACCTCGGGCGATACGCTTATCAACGGGCAATCCATTACGAAAGATCCTCGCAAGGTGAAACGGATGATTGGGGTGGTTCCTCAAGAGATCGCGCTCTATACTGACTTGAGCGCCCAGGAGAATCTGAAGTTCTTCGGTGAGATCTATGGCCTCTCCTCTCAAGAGCGTGAGGAGCGATCAAAGACGCTTCTGCATTTTGTTGGTCTCTATGATCGCCGTAAGGAACCGGTGAAAAACTTCTCGGGCGGGATGCAGCGCCGCATTAATATGGCGATCGCTCTGATGCATCAGCCCCCTTTCCTGATGATGGATGAACCAACTGTGGGCGTCGATCCTCAATCCCGCGAGCATATCTTTAATACTATCGAGCAGCTCCGCGATCAAGGGACGACTATCCTCTACACCACTCACTATATGGAGGAGGCTGAGCGCGTCTGCAACCGGATCGCGATTATCGACGAAGGACGCCTGATTGCCCTGGGCACCCTGGAGCAACTCCTGGCTTTGCGCGACCAGAGCCGCGAGGTCCAGCGTCCTCACGGCCTCCAGGAATTGTTTATTCAACTCACAGGCAAAGCTTTGCGCGACTAATTTCCTAAAATAATAGCGATAGAAAGAAGATAGATTCTATGAAAACGCTCTGGTATATTGCGAAAAAGGATCTGGTACAGACCATCAAAGATCGCAGCGGCCTGATATTTATGCTTGCGGTCCCTCTGATCCTGATCTCAGTTGTAGGCTTTGCTTTTGGTAGTTTCGCTGGTAACGATAGCTCACAGATTCAGATCAAGGTCGCCTTGAATAATCAAGATACTGCGCCCAATGCTTTTATCGGCAAGACGATTACCAACGCACTCAAGATTAATACGAAAGGGCTTCTGGTTACCGTCAACGAGTATTCGTCTCCATCTAAGGTTACGGAGCAAGTTTCAGCCGCGAATGATCCGGCGAACGTTGGCATTGTGATTCCTTCGGGGGCCAGCCAGACTCTCACAAATAATCTACAGCAAAAGATTCCTCCAAAAAGTCTGGTGCAGTTCTATACCCTCCCAAATGCCAGCGATCTCCGTATTACGGTTGTTCAAAATATTGTTAATAAGGTTGTCCAGTCGCAATTGGCTGGTAGTGCTGGCGTTAATCAGGTCTATCAGGTCTGCCAGCACACAGGTAATCGTTGCGCTCAGAATACGATAGATCGTGCCAGAATTAGCGCGGAGGTCGCTACTGCCAGTTCTCAAGCCGATCAAGCAACTCAAACCCTGGCTACAGGTAAAGCTGTGAAAGTCGGCCCGTTCGATCAATCGCTCCCTGGTTATGCCATCTTCTTTTCTCTCTTTAGTCTGAATGCAGTCGCGGCTACAATCCTGAAAGAAAAGGAAGACGGGACTTTCCGCCGCCTGCTTATTGCTCCTATCCCAAAATACTCTCTCCTGGGTGGCAAAATGCTGGCCCAATTCATTGTGACGATGACTCAGCTCTCCATTATCTTTCTGGTCGGCTACTTTATCTTCAAAGTTCATATCAATGACTGGCTGGCTG
>CAXTTV010000312.1:0-2889 GCA_964247295.1 uncultured Ktedonobacteraceae bacterium
TACCGGTATAGATCCTTGATCTTCCACTGACTGCTCACTATTATAGGCTTCTCCTGCCGGCAGCTTATCAACCAGAAGAATAATCTCTTTCACTTCGCTTTTCTGTTTTAAAAATCGAACGAAGTGATAGGCGTACTCATTAAGACTGCCCATACCTGGAGGATACGTTGTGATAACAGCGACTCGCATCTTACGCGTTTGCATATATTCCTCGCACATCATTCAATTTAATTTTGAACAAATCTCGCAGGAACCGACGCACCTCTTTAGACGAGTTAACTTTAGAGAATGGAGCGTTGACCCAATGAACTGGCACCTCAGCTACTCGATAGTGCAACTTAAAAGCCAGATAGAGGACTTCTAGATCAAACGAGAAACCTTTAATGGTCTGCGCTCCATGAAGTCGATGAGCAGCCTCAGCGGTGTACATCTTAAAGCCGCACTGGGTATCTTTGACACCAAAGCGGAACACGTAACGGATTAAAGAGCGGAGGCCATTGCTCATGAGCTGACGAAGAGGTGAGCGCGCCGTCTCTTGAGCTCCTTCAGCCGCACGGGAACCGATCGCGACATCATAGTCACCACTCTCCAGCTTCGCAAGCACCTTTTCAATCTCCTCTACTGGCGTCGAGTTATCAGCATCAGCGAAAAGTACATATTTTCCGCGTGCGGCTAGCATCCCTCGTTGAACGGCCCTGCCCTTACCTTCATTGCGATCCGCCTTTAGGAGTCGTAAATTCGCAAACCCTAATCCTTCGATCAAATTGACAGTCTGGTCGGTAGATCCATCATCCGCAATAATCATCTCCCAATCAAATCCAAGGCCCGACACATGTGAAGCGATCGCCCCAATAGTTGGTACGATCCGCTCCTCCTCATTGTAAGCTGGAATGATTATCGAAAGATATGGATCATTTTTGATCGGAGTAACCTTCCACTCTTGATAGCGTTCGTATGCCATGTGTTTTCCCTCCTACACTATCTTTCGTCATTCGTGCACATATATTAAGGGTAATCTAATCTAAAGAGATCTTTGAACTTGCCCAGAGTATTTTTACGTGCTTTAGAAGCTCACATTGTTGGTCGATGATAGAGAATACCTATGTCTTTGTTTTCTGATATAAAGTATTTAGAAAGTTTCAACTATGCTGGATCTACCCAAACATCTCCTGGTCCGGCTCCCCAGGCCTAAAAAGAAAAAATTCAATAATCAGCTTCTACTAGCCCTGACATTAGCCTTTGCATATCATGGGGTACTTATTTTGTCTGGCACATTTCGCCATACATATGACGCTCTAATTCACATTTTCTTTGCTGACCATTATGCACGCTACTGGTTCGATCCCTGGGAGTACCGATGGTATACAGGCTTCTCCATGACCAGTTACCCACCGGGATCACAGCAGAGCATCGCCCTACTCTCACATTTCTTTGGATTGCAGGGCGGGTTTATGGTAGTGCAGCTCTGCGCCGTTCTATGGATCACTATTGGCATCTATCGCTTCTCAAAAGTTTGGGTTTCAGAGGAGGCGGCTGGCTATGCTTCGCTACTAGTTGTCTTCTGCTCCAGTATTACTGAGACTGTACACGTTTTTGGTCAGCTTCCAACAACATTCTCACTTGGTTTTCTCTTAAATGCCTTGCCTTATGTGCACCGCTGGCTGGAGAAGGGACGGTGGCGAGATCTACTTATCGGGGTAAGCGCCAATGCAGCTACAACTGCTGGTCATCATGTCACGACTCTCTTTGGAGCACTCTTTTTTGTGGTACCTGTGATAGCTTCAGTTATCATTGAAAAATTTCATGTACCCTTGCCAGATGAGCCAACCCAGCATCCCGCAAAGATCACCTTGAAAAATCTCTGGCCCCTTTTCGCTCGAAGGATCAGACGAATTCTACCCGAGCTGGTGAGAGCTGGCGTTTACCTCCCTGGACTCGGATTGGCCCTGATTGTCGTGGTATTGCCTTACTGGCTACTCAGCAAATCAGATCCAATTGTGCAGGTCACCATTCCACACGCTTCACGAGATTCCTTTTTTGTGAATACAAACGCAGGGCTGGTCTTCTGGCTTATCCCATATGGCTGTGGACTGCTTGCTCTCCCCTATGCCTTTTATAAAGGCTTTACTACCAAAGCCTGGCCAATGACACTCTCGCTAGCATTACTATTTGTATTAGGAACCGGTGGGACTACCCCCATCCCCAAACTCATTTTAGGCCATTCCTTTTATGTACTAACATTGGATCGCTTTACCTTCTGGGCTACGATTACAGTGCTGCCTCTCCTAGGCGAGTTTGTAGTAAGCATGCTTCATGGAGGGCTAGCAAAATATTTTCAAGAGCAGTTTGGCTTCGCTACATGGCGCGGCATTCAATCGGGCCTTCTGGTACTCTATCTGGCAACCTCAGTGTTTGTGGCAAACCTGACACAGTTTCGTAAGTTTCAGCCAGCTTCAATTGATATGCAACCAATCGCCACTTTTCTAGGGAAAGATCAACACTGGCGCTGGCGATATATGCCACTGGGATTTGGAGACCAGATGTCCTGGCTCTCAGCCCAAACTACAGCTACAACTGTTGACGGAGATTATAATGCCGGTCGCCGGTTGCCTGAATTGAACACCACTCCTGTAGAGCGCTTAGAGGGCGCAAAGTTTGCCAGTGTACCGGGGATTGGTTCTTTGCAGCAGTTTCTAGCAATGCCCGAGAAATATAACCTTAAATTTATCTTTTCTAACGACCAATTCTATGACCCCCTATTATATTTCTCGGGTTGGCACAGATTGCAACGTTTGGAGAATGGGATAGTTGTTTGGGAGAGCGCCGATATTCCACCCCTACCGCAAGTGTTGCCACGTAAGGACATACCAGTCTATCAGAGCATTATGT
>CAXTTV010000312.1:2899-3337 GCA_964247295.1 uncultured Ktedonobacteraceae bacterium
GACGATCCCAATGGCCTCAATCTTCACCTGTATTCTAGCTACCAGCGGTCGCTTCTGGCTTCCTTATGTCCAACGTTTCTTTTTATTTTTGGGGGCCGGAACTTTATTGCGTAAAATAAAAGACTGGCGTATCTGGAAAGCCTGGATGGTCAGAATGACCATCCAAATGGTTAAAGCTCCTTTTAGAGCTCTTTATAGATTAGGAAGGACTATAGATCAAACGTTTCTTCGATGGTCAGCGTTAGCACAAGGCCAACCAGAAGAAACCGGCAAACGCTGGCAGTTTTGGTTTAAATATGCAAACCGCATAAAATCAATTAAAGAGTTGCAGCCAGCTCCTCCAAGTTCAAAACAGATTCGTACCGTTACTCTTTGCTTTTTTATCCTGACTATCCCTACCGTTGGACTTATTAATTATGTCAACCAGAAAAATGATCC
>CAXTTV010000312.1:3358-3619 GCA_964247295.1 uncultured Ktedonobacteraceae bacterium
TTCAATTGTTGATAATTATTATGATGATTTAGACTTTCGGCGCTATCAGTCCGCGTATAATCATTTAGATCCTGCGACCAGACCAGATTTTGATACTTATATGCTTCAGCATTCAGTAATCAATGGGTTGGTAGCTTCTTATGGAAAACTAGACTCGGTACATACAAAGATTTTAAAAAGCGAACCAACACAGCTACAGATTCAGGCTAAACTCTCCTGGGTTACAGCGCTTTCGTATTACCCAACCACAGATATTCTTAC
>CAXTTV010000313.1:0-3616 GCA_964247295.1 uncultured Ktedonobacteraceae bacterium
TAATTATTTTAGAATATCACCCCAAATTACTCTATTTGCAGCAATATAGGCTAGGTACAGAGACTGAGGACAGCACGCTAATCGCGCTGTTGGAGTGGTTTAAGACCAACTTCCTCTTTAAATAAGGGGAATAACGCACTTATGATAGATGTGTCGAATAGAGGGAGAAGAACCCGTTAGTAGAGAAAACGCTCTTTGGCAGTGGTAAAACAAAGTATGATATCCACCACTGCCAAAGAGTGTCTGCTCGATCATGAAAAAGAAGAGGTGAGGGCAGCAACCAATAGGAGTAGATGATCTATATTCAAAATTCTCGTCACCGAGAGTTACTTGAGTTGCGTGGCTGTTGAAATCGCGAACGCGAGTCGCACAAGCTCTGTATGTGTGCCCGGAAAGAAAAGCATCGCCCCTTTCTGTAAATTGTAGCCAAAATTATTGATATTATGGCGATAAGCCTCTGGAAGAGGGGAGGAGAGCTGAAGGAGGAACCTGGCGTAATCATTGGTCAACTGTCTTGGTTTGATCACACCATCCCATTGACTCCAGTCTTGAACAGGAGAACGGAGCATGTTATCCGCCATATACACATTCTCTACCAGAACAGGGCCGTCATTCACGGACATCGTCTGGATACGGCGCACAATGGGAGTAGGATCGCCAGCAGTAATCAACGCATCAGTTAGATGGCAGACCAGAGGCGCGGGGTTATCCTGAAACTTGACGAGGTGGGCCTTTAACAATGTCTCTATAGCCGAGAACCCGGCAGCCGTATCTGTTTCTCCGTCAGCGCTGAGAACAGGTACACCATGTTTTACCAGATCAGGAAGATCGCAAATCCCATCCAGTACATCCAATACTTTTGTACTGTACGCAAAGATCGCTACTTTATAACGCCGTTGGACGATCCCGTCATGCATTGAACGACGAACCATGTCTTTTATCGCTTCTCGTAAAGCCTTATTCACCAAGTCCATTTTCGTTGTCACGCCACAGCGATCATTCATAGAATAACTTGCATCTATAAGGTAAATCACGAGAGCAGGTTGCAAAGATGTTGTAGGCTGAGTGTAAAACATCTCGCGACCTCCTTCCTGTACGCCATTTCTTTTTATACGAAAACCAGTAGTTTGGCAAAGATCTTTAAGTAAATTGTTGAAGCAATCCTTGCAATATGAGGATATCATATTCCGCAATACGAATGAACATGATTAATGATAGTTATATAAAATCAGGAAAAGAGGCAGGAAGTACCGTTAGATGCCGGACATGATATCCATATTCAAAGGGCAGAGGAGTTAGTCCCCCATTAGAAACGCTTTCCATCCCCCATGCAAGCGGGCCGCTATCAACAGATAATAAGCGAACGCGGGCCACCAAATAATATCGTTCGTCAGGTTAACTACGCCAAAGCGTAGTGGTAGTTGTCCCATTATTACCGCCCCTATAAATCCGATAGGGCCCAATACCTTACCTAACATCCCTATGAGGATCAGATGCGCGTGATCCTGCGGACGCCTCGCGACCCAGGCATATCCTGGGGCGTAGACGAGAACGAACATCCCTACGACCTGCCAGAACGGTGGGTATGAGGGGAGTGGCATACCCAATATTTGGAAAAGCGCATTTGGGAAAAGGACGATAATAGATCCCCACAGCAGATTATAGATGGCCGCAGCATAAAACCAGGGCCGAAAACGGGCCAGCATTTCCCTAGATTGATCTTGCTTCATTATTCATGACCTCCCTTGATCTCTCTATGCACCTGGAAACGTCCAGTATAGCCAAAAATCTCTCCCAGCCACAGATGGCGAACGACAAGATAAACCTCAATCGTATCGCTCCGATCCGTGAGTACGGTCTCACTCGCTCGCACCTCCACCGCAGCCCAGTGCGGGAGCAGCAAACGCCACTTCCCCACTCCGATCTGAATGCCTTCCGTGACAATGTGGATGGTGGCTGATGGCTCAAAGGTCACATTCCAGATAACCTTCAGTATCCTCCCTGGGCCTATCCACTCAATAACGCGAGCGAGTCGAAAATCAAACCCCATCGTTGCATCAAACTTTCGTGACTTCCGAAACCCAAATGTGCGATACCACGTTTGGATACCATTTCCCTGTTTGTCATGCTGTCCCTCAACAACCATCAACACCGCAATGTCGCGCCCCTGATCTGGGAACAGGATATTAAATGCAGCAAGCAAACGAAAAAAGGGCCACAGCCAGAATGGTCGGTGCCAGATGCGGTCCATACTCCCCTCAAGCACCACGCGATAGTTATCCTCGGGTCGCACCAGGTATTGGTCACGAAGCACTCCCGGCATCCTCTCGGCAATTTCTCCAAGGACGGGAAAAAAGGGAGATTGCACCTCCATCGCTCCCGAGGAGATGCGCCGGGCCTCCCTCTGCCGAAGGCAGTTCCGCAGTGCCATCTCAAGTAGTGGGAAGTGGAATGTATATCCGTGAGCCAGAGCTTTCTCGGGAACCGCCCGACGACTATGCAGTAAGAGGTCGGCTCGCTCTCCCATGGCCAAGCGAAGAACAGATGCCGGGGTCGGCGATCCATAAGGACGCCTGAGCACCGTTCCAAATGTTCGTGCCACCCGAACGTGTGTGTTGACATTTGGAGCCACCACATTCACGGGACCTGAAATCATATCGGTGTCGAGAACCCACTTATAAAGGCCTACCACGTCCTCAATGTGAATCCAGGGAAACCACTGGCGACCATCGCCAAGCGGACCACCGAGAAACAGTCGAAAGGGCCAGACCATCAGAGGAAGCGTCGGCGCATCAAAAGCCAGAACCACCGCCGTACGCATCATAACGATGCGCAATCCAAGCGATTGTGCTTCTGATGCCGCGTGTTCCCAACGCTTGCACAACTGGGCAAGAAATGACTCACCCGGCAGGGACCCTTCCGTGAGAACTTCGTCACCACGATCACCATAAAGGTCAATTCCGGACGCATTCACCAAAGTATGTGGGCGACGGTCTGGCTCTAAACGCGCTATGGCTTGGACAAGCGTTTCGGTTGAGCGAACACGGCTGTTCAGAAGATCAACTTTGCGCTTGCGGGTCCACTGTCGGCTCCCAATATTTGTACCAGCCAGGTTCACCACGGCATCCGTGTCCGCCAATATATCAGCCAGTTTGCCATCAGATGTGAGAGGGGCCCAATGCACATAGTGTAGCAACCCCTCAGGATGTACATGCTGACGTTGGCGCGCGCGGGTGAGCACGGTAACAGTATGTCCATCCGCGACAAGAGCAGGGATCAAGTAGCGTCCGATGAAACCGGAGCCTCCAGCAACGATAATTCGCATCACCACCCACCTGACGAGAAATGGCTGCATTCCCTTTGAGAAATCATTCTATGCTCCTTTGCTCACAAGTCATACAGTATTCTTTCAATTATAGGCAATTTTGAGAGACAAGATTTCTTTTCTACCTTCCCTAGCCTTTTTAGGCAGCATTCCTCCTCCCTATCCTGGTTCCCGATCCATGGAGAGAGGACGGTAACATATTGCCAAAGAGAATGAAATAGCCCTGTTTCTTAAAGGGGTGCAGTTCATTTTTTTGCGGAGTCTGTTGGTGAGCAGAGAACCCGTGTACGT
>CAXTTV010000314.1:0-3549 GCA_964247295.1 uncultured Ktedonobacteraceae bacterium
TCCACCGCCTGAAGGAGCCTTTTTTTCTGCCACTGCAAAAAAATGAACTGCACCCGTTTTCAAAGGGTGTCGTTCAGATGTTTATGGAGTCTGTTGGTGGGCAGGGCACCCGTTCACGTAGCGTCCTCCGATGGGTAAGCAATGATGCTCCCACCGTCCACCGCCTGAAGGAGCCTTTTTTGCTTGCATACTACAAGTGCCTCGCCGACTGCTCTTTTACCGGATATTTAGGGTGCAATCGGAATTGCCTGATACAGGCTTTCTTTTCTAAAAAGGCCACAACGGTGGAAGGAACCTTTCATGTCTGACAGGCTCTCTATTTCTCAGCTTAAGACGATGCTGCGGATCGAGGATGTTGTCCGTTCCGAAGGAATTTCACTTACTGGTAATTCCGGCCAGACGCGTTTCGTTGCTCACTGCCCCTTTCACCAGGGAGACCATACTCCTAGCTTCACTCTTTATCTTGAGAGCCAATCATATTACTGTTTTGGCTGCGGAGCCGGCGGTGATGTCATTGATTTTGTAGAGCAGTTTCATCATTGTTCACGACGAGAGGCCATCGAGCGCCTCTCCAATCCATCCGCTCCCTATCCCCCTGCTTCACCTCACAAGCAGATCCAGGAAGCGAAAGCTACCTATGAGGTAACCCCTTCCAAGCCCTCGCCACAGCAACTGGCCCTGCTCTCTTTAGCTCAAAGCCTCTATCAAGAAAGCCTGCTCTCTACTCCTAGAGCCTGTCTGTATCTTAAAGAACGAGGGATCTCGCTGGCAACCGCTCAGGCCTGTGGCCTGGGATACGCCAATGGCTCTCGCCTGCTAACGGATCTCAAGGATCGTCAGGATCTCTTGCTGCTGGCCCGGCAGATTGGCCTGCTGACCGCTGAAGATCACGAGCGCCTGACAGGTCGACTGATTATTCCAGAGATCGGCCCAACCGGTTGCCTCTGGCTGATTGGCCGGATGCTTCCACAGGCCGGGCATACCCTCACGAAATCTGCCCCTAAATATCTCAATGTCTCACTCCCCAAGCCACTTCTGGGTTATGAGACAGCGCTCACGCAGCTTACACATCCCGCACATAAGAAGGTTCAGGCTATCCTGGTGGTCGAGGGCGCTTTAGATTATGTGCTGGCCCGACAGTGGCGACTGCCGGTCCTTTGTGTCGCCCTGCTGGGCACGCATGCCAGCAGTCATCAAATAGAAGCGCTTCAGGATCTTTGCGCCCACGCGGAGAAGCTACCAGCCCTGCTCTCTCTAGACTGGGATGAGGCGGGTCAGCGGGGCTCAAAACATCTCTTAGAGGATCTCCAGGGCTTGAAAAATCCTATTGCTCAACTTCCACAGATTGCAGGTTGCAAAGATCTGGGCGATCTGGCCTTGCGTCCACACGCTCGCGAGCAGGCGCTCGCGAGCTTAAATACACTATTCGCGCGACTGCATCATCAAAATTGATTACGAAGATAGTAGAAGTACCTGAAATACGTGTGTCTTTCCTTCTGTATATACTAATAGCGGTACATATTCTTTCACGGAAAAAGAGGAGTTTATTTCATATGAACATCGGTATACTCGGGTCGGGGAGGATTGGTGGGACTACCGCCGATCTTTTTGCTGTGGCTGGCAATCAGGTAGCGATCGCGAATTCGCGTGATGGTCAGGAACTGGAGGAAGTGGTCGCCTCGATCGGCCCCCGCGCCAAAGCAACCACTCCAGAGGAGGCTGTTAAATTTGGCGAGGTGGTGCTCCTGGCGCTGCCCTGGACAAAGCGCGATCAACTACCCAATCCCCAGCTTTTCGCGAATAAAATTGTGATCGATGCCCTGAATCCCTACGGTCCCAATGGCGTCGAGGATCTCGGCAACACCACCTCAAGTGAGGAGGTTGCGCGCCAGCTTCCCCAGGCCAGAGTCGTCAAAGCTTTCAATACTATGTATTATGAAACACTTCGCAACGAGGGGCAGCCGGGGACTGATGAAAGTCAGAGGCTCGTTCTATTTGTGGCTGGCGATGATGCTCAGGCCAAGCAGACTGTGATGGATCTCATTCGGCAGATTGGGTTTGCCCCGGTGGATGTTGGCTCACTACCCGATGGTCGCAAGCAGCAACCCGACTCCCCAATATACAACCAGCCGATGCATCCCGAAGAGGCCAGGAAACGCCTGGCGGCCCTTTAAAGTTGATTGATGCAGTACAAAGTAAAAGAATATCAGGCTGCTTGTTTTAAAATTACTGCCCCTTGACAAGGGTTTCAGTGACTGTA
This sequence comes from uncultured Ktedonobacteraceae bacterium, assembly GCA_964247295.1. Taxonomy (GTDB): domain Bacteria; phylum Chloroflexota; class Ktedonobacteria; order Ktedonobacterales; family Ktedonobacteraceae; genus CAXTTV01. The sequence continues at coordinate 2,261 of CAXTTV010000314.1, forward strand.
CTGGAATAGGTTCCAGCGGCGGTTCCAGACGGGATCGTGAGCGAAAACGTCGTTGTTAGCGTGACATCGCCCGTCCCGGTCCCGCCGTTAGCGCTAAAGTAGGTTACAGACGCTGGCGCAGTTGTCCCAGCAGGCACAGTAATTGGATAGCTACTCACGCCATTAGCAGGCACGACACAGGTCTGACCAGCCGTACAGGCCGTACTTACTCCAGTAATTTTAGTGGCTGTGGTCGCGAGCTTCTGCCCCCCGGCAGCAGCAAACTGGGTAGAGGTAATCATGACATGCCAGCCCACACCGGAGACCGTTGTATCGTTTACTTTAAAGGTGTGCTGCGATGTAACTGTGCCGGAGGCACCGGTAAGCGTAAAGGAAAAAGAGGGAGAAGTAAGAGGGGTAAAAATCAACGTACCAAAGATCGTAAAGACGTTTGTATTGGCCGAGGGTATATTTGAGCTACTGGCCGTCAGAATATATCCACTGCCGGGCTTATCAATGGAAAGAGTCGAAAAAGTGGCATCACCGTTTACAGCAGAGGCTGAGGTTGTTCCACTAAGAGTTGCCCCGGTCGTTCCCGTTCCTGACTTTATACCTACAGCCACAGAGCCAGTAAAATCGGAGAAGGTCCCACCTGAACCCACGTCAATCAGGCTCACGCCAACGGTGAATGCAGTATTCAACTTTATATTTGCTGCCGGTTGCGTCGAGATAGATAAAGCAGTCTGGTATTTGAGGACACGATTGTTCGCATTATCTGAGATGTAGATATTATTATTACTATCAATGGCAACATCTATCGGCCCATATAAGCTGGAAGCGGTGATCCCTCCATTATTGACCGTTGGGGTGGTAAAACTCCCCCCCTGCCCGTACACCCGCGTGGCCGTCGTCGTTCCCGATGGATAAAAAAGCACGCGATCATTATTATAATCAGCAATGTACAGGTTGTTGTTGGCATCCAGTCTCATCTTGTTAGGACCACTTAAACTGTTGGCGGAGATCACTCCATAGTTGGCTGTTGCTGTGGTAAAACTACCGTTTTGCCCATACACCCGCGTCGCGGTTGTCGATCCCGCTGGATAATACAGCACGCGGTCGTTATTGGAATCATCAACGTAGAGATTACCACTGCTATCTAAGATAACCCCTTGAGGGACATTCAGACTACTGGCGCTGATCCCTCCATTATTGGCCGTTGCAGTAGTAAAACTCCCACCCTCTCCATACACCCGCGTCGCGGATGTCGATCACGCTGGATAATACAGCACACGATTATTAGTTTAATCACA
>CAXTTV010000315.1:0-3435 GCA_964247295.1 uncultured Ktedonobacteraceae bacterium
CTCAAGTAGCGGTGAGCAGCATTGACGTACTCGTAGATGCCCCTCAGGGCCAGAGATCCCCCTGCGGAGCCTGCCGTCAGTGGCTGGCCGATCTTGCTCCAGGCGCAATTATTTACATAGATGGGTTCGAGCAAGATTTTTCACCCTCGGATCTCCTGCCCTATGCTTTTGAATTGTGAGCTTTAAAAAAAGAGCCACCGATTTCTGTATCGGAAGTTAGAATAGACTTCTGTAGGCCAGAAGATAGTGATCCGGGAATGTTTTCAGAGGACTCGCTACCTCTTGCCTGAGGCATGCCCTTGATTGAGAAGGAAATGATCCGGAAGCCGCATAAGGGCATTCGCATTTTTTGTATAAATTTTTTCTGAGACCAGACTCATTTGCGCGTATTGTGAATTTTGTGTGAAGAAAAAGGGTTGACATAAATAATGTTCTTAGGTACGCTATAATTCCCTGGATAAATGAATTCAATGAAATGAATGTTTTTCCGGTGCCGTTACTGATCCGGCAATCGTAGTATACGTGTGTTTTTGAGAACCTTCAGGAGTGCCTATGACGGTAGTACAACGCTTGTGGATCGCAAAGGTGCGTTTCGCTCTACTGCCTTGATCCCCCATTTCTGCTTGTAGCTGTTTCTGTACTAAGAGTCTCAATCAATACTCTCCTATTAGCGGAAGGAGTAGAGCAATGGCAGCGCAGTTTACAGTTGGTATTGAAGAAGAGTTTCAGATGGTAGATCGTCGGACGGGGCAGTTAAGCGCGTACATTCTCCCATTGATGGAGAAGGGTGGGGCGCTATTTGGTGATCGGCTGAAAGCCGAGATGCTGCAATCGACGGTCGAGTTGGTCACGGACGTTTGTCCGAACATTGCCGCAGCACGCCTCCAACTAGGGGAGATGCGCAGATTGCTTGCGCAATTATTACATACAGAGGGACTGAACCTGATTAGTGCTGGTACGCATCCGGACGCGCTCTGGCATGAGCAAAAGCGTACACCCTTTCCACGTTATGATGAGCTGGAGGAAGAGTTCCAGGATGTAGGACGCTCGATTCTGATCTTTGGGATGCATGTGCATGTAGGTATTGAAAGTCAGGAGCTAGCCGTGGCTGTAATGAACCAGGCACGCGCCTGGTTACCACAGTTGCTCGCTCTCTCCACAAACTCCCCTTTTTGGAATGGACGATACACAGGCATTAAGTCATATCGCTCGGTTGTCTGGAAGCGCTTCCCGCGCAGTGGTATGCCAGATGTATTCACAGCGTCGCACGATTTTAACCATTATGTAGAAACGCTTATCAAAACGGGTTGTATCGATAACGCGAAGAAGATCTGGTGGGACATTCGCCCTCACCCTTTCTTTAATACTGTTGAGTTTCGTATCTTTGATATGCCCGCGACAATGGAGGATACGCTAGCGCTGGCCGCTCTCTCTCAAGCTCTTGTTGCCAAGCTAACCTGGCTACGGAAACGTGGAATGGAGTTACACATCTTGCCGAGTAAATATATCGAAGAAAATAAATGGAGAGCGATGCGCTATGGGTTGGAGGCGGAAGTAATCGACTTTGTGAATAATCGTACCCTCACGATGCGCGAATCTATTCATGAATTACTGGATTTTGTAGATGATGTACTGGATGACCTGGGAACCCGGCGGGAGATATACCATCTCCGCTGTCTACTGGAACAGCCTTATGGAACCGGAGCGGATCGCCAAATCGCGCTCTACAAAGAGACGGGGAGTTCACGTGCGGTCCTGGAATACCTGATGCGCGAGACAATGAAAGATATTGTTCTGGACTCGACAGAGGAGCCTTTAAGGCGTTAGTCTCTCACTTTTTTTTCGGAGAGGAGTCGTTTTAGCGACCCTCTCTGCGATTTTATCCCATCGTGCCGAAAACCTCTCTACATTTACAGCTCCTTCTCCAAGACGTGCCGATGACTTCTTTATGATTGTCAACGTTTTCAGTTCTGAAAACGTGAATTAGTTATTGTCGCGTTTCCTATAAGATTGGCCCTCCCACACCATCGGCCTGGACGAGTATGAAGATAAGTGTTTCCTATATTTTTACTCTAAAGGGAGTCAGCTATGGCAGCACGTTTTACTTTAGGCATTGAGGAAGAATTTCAGCTTGTAAATCGTCAATCAGGAGATCTATGTTCCTGTATTCAAACGATTCTAGATAAAAAAAATAATACGCTGGGCGAGAGTATCAAGCCTGAGATGCTTCAATCAACGGTTGAACTTATTTCGGATGTTTGTCCAGATATCAAGGAAGCTCGTCGTGAGCTGATCTCTATGCGGCGTAAGCTATTGGAGCTGGTGGATGAGGAGGGTCTGGATCTGGTCAGCGCGGGTACCCATCCAACAGCGCTCTGGCAGGACCAGGCGCGAACGGAGCATGAGCGCTATGAGGATTTGGAAGATGAGTATCAAGATATTGGGCGCTCACTCTTAATCTTCGGGATGCACGTCCATGTTGGAGTAGATAATAAAGAGCAAGCGATCACCTATATGAATCAGGTGAGAACCTGGCTCCCCCATCTCCTGGCATTTTCTTCTAACTCCCCTTTCTGGTCGGGGCGTAACACCGGATTGAAGTCCTATCGCTCGGTGGTCTGGAAACGCTTCCCACGTAGTGGCATGCCGGAGATGATCTCCTCACGCCGCGACTATGATCATTTTGTGCAGACATTAGTAGATATGGAGTCGATTGATAACGCGAAAAAGATCTGGTGGGATATTCGCCCTCATCCTTTCTTTGATACCCTGGAGTTTCGGATCTGTGATATGCCTCCAGCCCTTGAGGATACCCTGGCGATCGTAGCGCTCTGCCAGGCGATGATCGCGAAGCTTACCTGGGTGTACGAACATGGTATGTCAGTGCCCAGCTTCTCTCGTGATTTGATTGAGGAGAACAAGTGGCGCGCCATGCGCTACGGATTGGATGCCGAGGTTCTTGATTTCGCGAAGATGCGCCGCTTAAGTATGCGAGACTCTTTTTATGAACTACTGGATTTTGTAGATGAGGTCGTGGATGATCTGGGGAGCCGCAATGAGATAAACTATATCCGCTCCTTATTGGACAAGGACAAGGGTCAGGGGAGTGGCGCGGATCGACAACTGGCGATCTATAAGCAAACCAACGATCCTCAGAAGGTGATTGCTTTTCTGGCCGAACAGACCCGAGTCGGGGTAATCTAATGTTGTAGAGAGGATGCAAACTGCATCCTCTTTTTTAGAGTAGCATTAACGACCATAAAGGCGGAGGCGTTCAGGACGGCGTATGAATAGATAAAGTATCGCTCCAATTATATGTGTGAAGATAATGATTAGAATCTAGATAAGTTTACTTGTATTTTCGCGTTGCTCTGGTTCTTTGGTGACGCAATCCACAAGTGCCCAGATCCAGAGAATAAAGCCGCTGAACAGAAG
>CAXTTV010000316.1:0-3420 GCA_964247295.1 uncultured Ktedonobacteraceae bacterium
GGGAGATCCTGCATCCCGTCACCTGGCGCACGCTTCGCGAAGCGCTCCTACCGCATCTGAAGGGCTTTCGCTTTTCCCATCAGGGTCGCGTGCGGACCCGTGGGAACGGGAACCTCTCCCATCACAACTGCGACAAACGTGGGCGGATCTACGAAGTCTTCGGAGCACTCAGGTCGGGTTCCCAGGCGTTGCGGCGCATGAACGGCGCGCCTACTACAAATCTCATCTTGTTTTGTCTTCTCCGGGCCGTTCCTTCGGCACGCGAGAAACTTATAGAAGCTTCTCGCGCTTCTCGCGCAGGTACTGGGCAATCTGACTGGCTTCCTCTTTTTGAAGGGCCATTCGCTTCAAATCTCCCAGGACATTCCCCCAGTCATCCCGCCTCACCAGATAGCGCGCGTCACGCCCGACCAGATCCTGGAAGATCTTTTTCTCTAGATCCTGCCAGGAAGCGCGGTCCCGCCCATCCAATCCCCCATCTTCGGGATCATAGTCCTGATCACTGGTATTATTGTCAATACGCACATACAGAGGATCAAAGTAGTGAGAGACGGTTTTCTCCATTCGCGCCTGATCGAGCACACCACGATCAAAGGGTAGTGTCCCAACAAGATTAATTAAAATAACGGGCTTGCTTTCATCGGGATAGCGTCGCCTCCATCTCTCGCTCTCCTCGCGGCAGAAATCGGTCAGCTTCTGATACAGCAGATCCGGATCTTCAATTCCCTCTACACGGATCTCATGGCGTACAAAAGATCGCCGTTTACCAGGGTGACGCACCGCTTTGTGGACCTGATTTGAGCCATCTTCGCGCTCTTCAAACGGCTCGTCGGTGTTGATCTCTACAAGATAGTAGCCGCGCTCCGGCCAGGATATTTCCTCGGCGCTACAGGTCTCGGTTGAGCCCGGATTATAGATCCACCCCTCCATCTCATAGGGCTTGTGAACATGACCCAGGGCCAGATAGTTTATCCGCTGCCGCAATGGCTGAAAAGCTCCTCGCGCCGGCAAACCCTGCATACGGCCAATCATCTCTTCCACACCGGTATGCATCATCAAGAGGCGGTACTCGATCCCCTCGGATCGCTCCCTCACCTCATTCGCCTCTAGCATCTTCGCGAAACCCTCCATTGTTCGCGCGGTCGCCGATCCCTGCCATGGCAAACCATAGACCCGCAGTCGCCCACCACAGAGATCAACATAAGCCCCTTGCATGGTCGCGGGGTCCCATGGTTCCAGAATAGGCGCGCCATCCTCCATCACTGGATTGAGCAGCATGATATACCCTTGATGACAGAGAAATTGCAGCCATGAGGCCCCCTCACGATAGTAACTGCGATCGTGGTTCCCCTCGATTGTCAGGACGGGAATGTTTTTAGCCTTGAGCTTCTTCAGGCCCTCAATTGCGTGGATTAACGTTAAGGCATCGATAGCGCGCTTGTTAAAAAGATCGCCCGCGATCACCACAAAATCTACGTCGCGCTCTAAAGCTACGTCCAGAATGCTCCAGAAGGCACGCGAAAAATCATTAAAGCGTTCCTTCACGCCATATTGTTCGTAGCCTAGATGTGTATCCGCGAGGTGCAAAAAAGAGGCTCTCACAACAGAAATCCCTTCCAACCAGAAAAACTAGTGGCTAAATATTGAATATGACCAATGTTGTTTATAATTAAGCCATACCCAAGCCCGTCATGGCCCCACGTACGCTGGCAGCAGCGATAATTAAAGCGACAAGACTAAAAATGAGCAGGTCACGGCGGGGATTTTTGCCGCCGGTGGTATAGGTAATTCCCACTGGAATGCCCAGGGCCGCGATCCCTCCATACACATAGTGCAGATAGTACAAACCACCGCCCGGAGCTCGCAATCCCATCAAGACCAGAATAATTCCTAGAACGCCCTGGAGCACACCAATAACTGCCGACGCCGTCAGGGAGATCCGCCAGGGGCGGTTCGCGGCTAGCTTACGAAAGTAAAGAAACAGTCCCCAGATGCCAGTAATGGTAGTTGAAGCCAGAACAAGCACCATATTCCAGAGGTGCAGGGTTGTCACAAATTGCGCCACGTTGCTTTTATCTCCGTCACAGGGAGCACCGATATCAGAGCTCCCTGCTTGCTTCTTTATAGAGTCCGCAATTATTCTTGTTTCAGAGCCCGCCGCATGTATTCGCGCAGACCGGGCGCGAGCTCGGGCCGCTTTAAGGCATAGGCGATCGAGGTGGTCAACAGCCCCAGCGGGGTACCGGTATCGAAGCGCTCACCCTCAAACTTTAAGGCGTAGCAGTGACCTGCCAGAGCCTGCTGCTGGATTGCATCCGTCACCTGGATCTCCCCACCATGACCGGCCTGGGTCTGCTCCAACAGATCGAAAATGTCCGGCGTTAGAATATACCGGCCAGTGACGATCAAATTAGAGGGAGCCTCCGCCGCTTTTGGCTTTTCGACGAGTTGCTTGACCTTGTAGACATCATGTCCATGCTCCTCGACGGCGGCCACACCATAGGCCGAGACCTCCTCACGTGGAACTTCGATCAAAGAAAGGACCGAACTCCGATACTCCTCGTAGATCTCCATCATCCGGGGCAAACAAGGAGTCTCAGGTGCGACAAGATCATCGCCGAGCATCACCACAAAGGGTTCATCACCCACCAGATCTCGGGCGCAGAGGATCGCGTGTCCCAGGCCCAGGGGCTGGGCCTGCCGGACGGTAGAATATTTCGCCATCTCCTGTACATGACGAACCGCCTCCAGCTCTTTTTTTTTGCCCTTGCGCTCCAGAGTCGCTTCTAACTCTGGGAAGGCATCAAAGTGATCCTCCAGGCTGCGCTTGCTGCGACTGGATACGAATATGATGTCCTCAATGCCAGCCTCGACCGCCTCTTCCACAATATATTGTAACGTCGGTTTATCGACGAGTGGCAACATCTCTTTAGGCACAACCTTGCTCGCTGGCAGGACCCGTGTCCCCAGGCCCGCAACTGGTAGTACGGCTTTCCGTATACGCATTCATCCTCCTTATACCAGGGTTTGAAAGAACCCTTTTCCGTTCCTTATTGTATAAAAAACTTTCCGTTCAGGTCAATTTAAGAATATCATCACCAGGGCTATTGAATGCTCTTCTTCGGCGGCGAGAAAAAGGAAGAGGTGCGGGAGTGTTCCCGCACCCCGCCAGGGATTTGCCCCTGGCCCTCTTTCTTTCCAGCAATGAATAGTTCTGTATCGTCACTCGAACCGTTGTTAGACTCAAACATCTGAAACAGAAAGAAAACTCCACTGGTTTCAGCGTCCACGACATAGTATGGAACACTACAAATCACATTATACTGCTAAAGCTTATTTATCCTGATTGTTGCTGACTTCTTACCCATTTACATCCGCCTTTGGTGGGGAAGATGAGAATTTGGGGCTCTGCCCCAAGCC
>CAXTTV010000317.1:0-3409 GCA_964247295.1 uncultured Ktedonobacteraceae bacterium
GTGCAGAGGCAGCCGTTTTTTGGACCAAGAGAGGGGCGCGCGAGAAAATATTAATGCGGATGCGCCATCTCGGCTAACTGAGCTGGGTACGCGTTATGGTCCCAGAGTTGCGGCTCCGGGAGCCGCTGTTCCGCATGCATATGCAACAGGCGCATCTTTAGAATGAGCATCATTTGATCTCTCTGAAGTCCGATTGGACAGACCGGGATGCAGGCCCCACATTGATAACAGGAGCGGGCGAAACGTGCTACCGACATAGATACTGCACCCGATAGCGTCTCTCGATTTATGTATTGGTATCGGCTCCGCTATTGCCGGACAGGCACGGAGACACTCGTTACAACCAATACAAGCCGCTATCTCACGCTCGGATTTCTGAAAAATATTCATGGTGTTGTGTTTCCTCTCTGCTTTTTCACTCTTTGTTAGTGTCTACTATAGCAGAGAGGGGTTTTACAACACTCCTGGCGCGCTCCTGTGTCTTATACTAAGAAATGTGTATACCGTAGAAACGGATGAGAGGCCTTTTTTTTACACGATTTCTAGAAATCGTGATTTTTGGTTTTCTCATAGCTGAGAAAGGATCTCTAATGGCTGAGCAGATAGCGGAGTATGGTACCTGGAAATCGCCGATCACGACCGATATTTTGATATCAGATGTTGTGAAATTGGGCCAGACAGTCTTAGATGGCGAGGATGTTTATTGGATTGAGGGCCGCCCTAAAGAAGGTGGAAGAAATGCTCTTGTCCGAAGGACGCCTGATGGGAATATTCAGGATGTTGTGCCACAGTCCTTTAATGTGCGGACCCGCGTCCATGAATACGGTGGTGGTGACTTCACGGTGAGCCGGGGCGTCATTTATTTTTCCAATTTTGTGGACCAACGGCTCTACCGTATGCGCCCAGGCGAGACTCCTGAACCTATCACTCCTGAAGGCGCTTTCAGGTATGCCGATGGTCAGGTAGATGAGCAGCGATCCCGTCTGGTCTATGTGCGCGAGGATCACACAAAATCTGATCAGGAGGCCGAGAATACACTGGTGAGTGTTCCTGTGGATGGTCAGGGTGAGATCAAAGTGCTGGCTCACGACTACGATTTTTATTCTGATCCTCGTCTCAGTCCAGATGGCTCACAGCTCTGCTGGCTAAGCTGGCGGCATCCAAATATGCCCTGGGATGGTACTGAACTCTGGCTGGCTGATTTAAATGAGCAGGGTAGCCTGCAAAATTCTCGCAAAGTAGCTGGCGGGGAGCAGGAGTCGATATTCCAACCGGAATGGTCGCCAGCGGGGGAGCTTTACTTTGTCTCAGACCGTACCGGCTGGTGGAACCTGTATCATTTGAAAGGCGATACTCACGAGGCTTTACATCAGCAAGAGGCTGAGTTTGGTCAGCCTCAGTGGGTTTTTGGGCGAAAAACATACAGCTTCGCAAGCGAGCAGCAGATTATCTGTATTTATAGTGAGCATGGAATAGATTATCTAGCAAGCCTGGATTGTACTTCGGGTCAGCTTTCCCAGATTCAGACCGGGTATAGTGCTATAAGGGGGATTGTTACTGGCAATGGCAGTGCCTACTTTCTTGGAGCTTCATTCAGTCAACCATCTGAGCTGGTGAAGTTGGATTTTCAGAGTATGAAAAGCAGGATTATCAAAAAAGCCAGTTCGCTGGAGATTGATCCTGGTTACATTTCGATCCCGCAGTCAGTTATAAAGGATCAAAATAAAGATCAAAAATTTGAGAAGCAGCCAGCTCAGATTGAGTTCCCGACCGAAGGCGGTCAAACCGCTTATGGCTTTTTTTACCCACCGAAAAACAAAGACTATCATGCTCCCGAGGGGATACTGCCTCCGCTGCTCGTTCAGAGCCACGGCGGGCCAACAGGGTCCGCACCCAATAGCTTGAATATGGGATATCAGTATTGGACCAGTCGGGGTTTCGCGGTCCTCGATGTGGATTATGGTGGCAGTACAGGCTATGGCCGGGCCTATCGCGAAAGGTTAAAAGGTAACTGGGGCATTGTGGATATGAATGATTGTGTAAATGGCGCGAAATATCTGGTCGATCAAGGCTATGTTAATCCTGACTGGCTGGCGATTAGTGGTGGTAGTGCTGGCGGTTATACAACTCTTTGTGCTCTGACCTTCAAAGATCTTTTCAAGGCTGGAGCAAGCTATTTTGGCATTGGAAATCTTATAGCTCTGGTTGGGGATACGCATAAATTTGAGTCGCGCTACAATGATAGCTTGATCGGGCCGTACCCAGAGAAGGCAGAAGAGTATCGCCGTCGTTCTCCCATTAACTACACTGATCAACTAAGTTGTCCGGTCCTTTTCCTTCAAGGCTCTGAAGATCCTGTCGTTCCACCCAATCAATCTCAGACGATGGTTGCAGCCCTCAAGAAAAAGGGTTTGCCGGTTGCATACTTAGAATTTGAGGGGGAGAGTCATGGTTTTAGAAAGTCTGAAAATATTAAAAGATCATTGGAGGCTGAATACTACTTCTACGCTCAAGTTTTCGGCTTTAAGCCGGCGGACAGGCTGGAACCGGTCCAGATAGATAATCAATCATGACGAAGAAGGGAGAACAAAACATGTTATTCCTGAAAAAGCGGCTGAAACCTTTAATCTATGGACCTTGCGCGAATCCCGGTTGTACAATCAAAGGGTAAAAACATCGTGAGGAGAGATTTTGATGAAGATTGTCATACCAGACGATTACCAGGATGCCGTTCAATATCTGGACTGCTTTAGCCATTTGAAGGATCATGAGGTTACTACCTATCATAATAGTGTTCAAGATCTCAATGAACTGGTGCATAGGTTCCAGGATGCCGACGCCCTGGTCTTGATCCGTGAGCGTACCGCCATTACTGAACCCTTGTTGACGAGACTACCCAATCTAAAACTGATTAGCCAGACTGGGAGGGGGATCGCCCATGTAGATCTTGAGGCCTGTACCCGACACCGTATTCCAGTTGCCGCCGCCGGAGGCTCTCCTTATGCTACTGCTGAGCTTACGTGGGCTCTGGTGCTAGCCGCGATGCGAAATATCCCTCAAGAGGTCGCGGCCCTCAAAGCCGGGCGCTGGCAGACGACTTTAGGTACAGGTTTACATGGACGAACCTTGGGGATCTTTGGCTATGGAAACATCGGAAGCCTGGTTGCGGACTATGGAAAGGCTTTCGGTATGAATGTGCTGGTCTGGGGGCGCGAGGGCTCTTTGGACCGGGCTAAAGAGGCCGGATTTGAAACGGTATCCACCCAACGCGAACTCTTTGAGCGAGCCGATGTACTTAGCCTGCACATTAAAATGATCCCTGCTACTAAAGGAATTGTCAAGGCGGAGGATCTGGCGGCGATGAAATCCAGTGCATTACTTGTCAATACCAGTCGGGCCGCTCTAATTG
>CAXTTV010000318.1:0-3380 GCA_964247295.1 uncultured Ktedonobacteraceae bacterium
CCCCCCCCCCCCCCCCCCCCCCCCCCCCCCCCCCCCCCCCCCCCCCCCCCCCACAGCCTTGCTCTACGATTGGGCTGTAATCAGGACGCGCAAAAAAAGGCGCGAAACGGCCCGGAAAAAGAGGAGAATCTGGAAAGTGGGATTACATGCCTGCTCCTGTGCTGCTGGAAAACAACGTTAGCGGGGGTTGTTTGAGGAAATGTACAGGCGCAAGGGGCCTCTCCTTTGTGGATAATCTGGTGAGCGAATGAGGGAAAAGGCTCCAACCAGACAAAAAACAGTTATTTTTAAAGTGTACCTGATGCCGTTGGAAAAGTCAACGAAGAATTTTGAATTTTTGAATATATTCTCCGTTGAGCCTCCCTGTTACGGCTGCTGCTGGAAGATGGAGCCGGGATCGTCCACCTCTTTGGCTCCCTGTGGAGCACTAATGCTGGCCAACTGATCAAAACGGCTGAGCGTGACCGTGCTCTCACTGTTGGTTGTGGCACTATTGCCATTTGTGTCTTGAGTCAGTGTAATCTTAAGATCGCTTTTGAGAACGTGCGCGCTCTGCTCGTCGATCCAGAAGTCGGCGTTCACCTGGGCGTCTTTCGCGGTTTTCACCTGGGCCAGAATGCTGTTCTCCTGACCGGCTGTCCGCAAAGCGGTCAGAGCGGTCTTGTCGTAGCCGATGTTCAGGTGATGAAGCTGCTGACCATTCACAGTTTCAGTCTTTTGATCTACAACGGTACCTTTATCGGAAATCTCTAGTAGCTCGTTCAAGGTATTAAGGTTGGTGGGAAGTTGCAAAGTGGGCATGTTGTTGATTGCTTGCAGCCTCTCTTTAGAGAAAACAAACCACTGATTGTCGGGCGATTGCAAATAGATCTTGTTCTGGAGATAGAGCTCGCTGGTCTTTGTTCCCTGGTTCACCTGATCATTTTTTGTAACCAATTGGGAGGATAGCTGATCTGGCAAAACCTGATCGGTGCTTTCAGTGACCATTGTGCTCGCGGAACCCACGCTCTGCGTTAGCTTCACGGTTCGCTGCGTATCCAGATGAGCGGATTTCACCTTTTGCATCGCGTCTCGGGTTTTTGCCAGTAGGGCTTTAGCATCGGCAGAATTGGTTATAGCAGTATCATTACCTGTGGTTGAGGCAGAGTCGTTACCACCACATGCTACAAGCAGCAAAGACAGAGTTACTAGTAGCAAAGACAGACCTGATCTCAAGCAGCGTCGGTTCATAGAAAAACTCTCTTATATCCTTTTTTCGGGAAAAATATTGGATGCCTTCAAATAGTATAAAATAGCATGGGATAAATCGTTTGTAGTATATCAGATTTTTTGTGATTTTTATAGAAAATATAACAAAAAAGGAGCAGATCCCAGGACCTGCCTCCTATTTGAGCAAAAAGTACCGCGACAGCTTTACTGAAGCAACCCATTCAGATTATTGATGGGGGTAGCACCAGTAGGAGCCTGAATGTTGACCTTCTGATTAAATTTGCTGAGATCTAACGTGGTGTTCTCAAGCGTGGCGATCATGCCTTTCTGACCTGTGGTCTGCGCCAGATCTACTTTAGAGTCCAGCTTAACCTGAGTCCGGTAGACATAGCCACTTTTCTCGTCGATCCAGGCGTTAATCTCGCCGTTGAATGCTTTGACCGACTTGATGGCCTCTCCTACATTAACACCACTAATGCTGGTGTTCTTATTGATGTTGTAGAGATCTTGCAAGGCCTTCTTGTCAAAAAGAGCATTGATGTGACGCAGCTTCATACCGTTGATCGTCTCATAGCCCTTGTCGCTGATCTTTCCACTGTTGATCAACCCGACATAGCTGTTCATATCAGCGAGCTGAGTGCTGGCAAGCGTGCTCAGTCCTAACTGGTTCGCCACCTGCTGAGCATCTACCTTATACCACTGGCCCTGCTTGCCCTGCTGCACATAGACCTGATTGTGGATCAGGACCTCATTGTAGTTCTGCTTGTTAATCTGTAGAGTTGAGCAAGCCTGATCCGGAGTAATCTCGTTGCCCTCACCAATAATCGCGGTATTGGTATTGGGTATCCCATTCTGTTTGGCATTGGCATCGCTCTGAGTCTGTGTGCTGGATTTAATCGTGAAATGGACCGTTTGAAGGTTATCCATGGTAGTCGCAGTCTTTTGGATAACCTGACCAAGCGTAGGAGCGTTATCGCCCGCCCCGGTCCCAGGTACACCCTGAGCACAGGCAGTTAGAATAAGTAAAAGCAGGCTAGCCGGTAGGACCTGCCAGAGTCTGTGTTTTATCAAGTATCCCTCCTCAATAGATAATATTCACTCTCTAGTAATCACGTTAGGCCACCATTTTTTATACCACGTAACAAGGAAAGAGCATGAGGGAAAAATCTCTCATACTCTTTAAAAGTGGCAACAGACCTAGAAAATCGCGTTCGTTGGATTATCGGTCGGCGTAGCATTGGATGGAACAGCGATCGTTACAGCCTCGTTAAAGTGACTGAAATCTACCGCCGTGACGATCTGGGCCGCCACGTTAATTGGGACAGCGGCAGCCGCCGTTGAGACCGGGGTCGCGGCATTTTTGATCGCCGTAGTATCGGCGTTCAAGTTCAGATTTAAGGTGCTGCGATGCACATAGAATTGCGTCTCGTCGATCCAGAAGTCCAGATCAGCTTTAAATGTTTTGGTATTATTGATGATCGCGTCGATATTCCGAGCCCCGATCTGATCGCGCAACTGCTGATTCTGCGTCATGAGTTGACGGAGGCCTTCTTTATCCAGTTCGGCGCTGATATGGCGTAGGCTCTGTCCATTCACGTTCTCCAGATTATGGTCAGTCAGTTTGGCATCCTGAGAGATTGCCAGTAGCGTCTTCAGATCCGGTGGGGTCACCTGAGAGAACAGACCCGACACCTTCGCCTTATCGAAAACGTACCACTTACCGCTCGGATTCTGGACGTAGACCTTGTCTTTCTGGACTACTGTATTGATCGCCTGATTACTAGAGTTATCACCAACCAGCTTCAGCGTAAACTTCGCCTGATCGGGTAAAGACTCGTCGCCAGTACCGGCGATATTAAAGCTCACCTGATTAGAAGAATTATTGCCAGATGTGTTGGTGCTATTCCCCTGCACCTTTCCATTGGTCTTAAGATCCAGGTGGGCCGATTTCAGGTTTTGCATCGCCCTGGCGCTACGCTGTAGATCGTCCAGGACCGTATACTGACTTTTAGGTTGATTGTTTGTAGTGCCATTCCCGCTTCCCGGTGTAATACTCACAGCATTGGCACATCCCACCAGAAACAACACCAGCAAAGGGAATAAAGCAACAGAGAAGCGTTTCGTATTCATGTGCGACTTCCCTATCTTTACAAAAATGGATAGTATATCGA
>CAXTTV010000319.1:0-3375 GCA_964247295.1 uncultured Ktedonobacteraceae bacterium
GTAGGGATCTTCATGGCAGCTTTTATCTGCAATACTTTAGATAGTTAGATAGATAGATAGATATAAATATGTACACCATGGCAAAAAGCTCGAGTAGTCACCTGTCTGGCGGACGAAGAAAGTCCAGGCCAGGAACAAGCAGGGAGAGAAGAGTATGACAGTAATTAAGGACGCGCCCGGCATCCAGGTCGGGCAATATCTGGGACGCTATGATATCACTGATATTCTGGGGCGCGGGAGCTCCGGTACTGTTTATCTAGGGCGTCATATCTACCTGAACAAGCAGGTCGCGATTAAAATGTTGGATCAGAGCTGCGATCGGAGAACGTTTGAGGAGCAGGGTCGAGATCCCAATGGTTGGGCACGCAAGCTGCTGGAAGAGGCCAGCATTTTACAATCATTTGAGCACAGCGAGCATATCCTACCGGTCTACGACTTCGATCTCATAGGATCGCACGCCTTTGTCGTCATGGCCTATGCTCCAGAAGGGACCTTACGATCTTTCTATGGGGACAGATGTGTGCCGCTACCCCTGGCCCTTCAGTATATCCAACAGACGGCTCAGGCCGCGATGGAGCTCCATCAACGCAAAATTGTCCATCGGGACATCAAACCAGAAAACCTGCTCCTCAAACATGAGGGATATCTCTGGCTGGGGGATTTCGGGACCTTCACGCCCGAATATGAACTCTGGGAGGCCCCTCACAATCTAAGCGCCGGGACACCGCCATATATGGCACCCGAGCAGATCAACGGTTGCCCGGTTGTAGCCAGCGATCAATATGCGCTGGGATGCCTCTTTTTTGAGATGCTCGCTGGACAGTATCCCTTCCAGGGTAACAACGACCAGATTATGTATCAGCACCTGTATGGCGACCCGCCTTCGCTCTGTGAGCTGGTTCCAGGACTACCGGCGGCGGTGGATCAAGTCATGTTTAAAGTCCTGTCCAAGCACCCAGAAGATCGTTACACGAATGTTATGGAGTTCGCGCAGGCCCTTGAGCGTGCATGTCAGCCGGCCCTCACCCAGGCTAAGAACGAGGAATCGGCCCCGCGACGAATTGTTGTGCCCGAGGAAAACTCAACGGAGCAGCCTGTGATCTCACTCGCTCGATTACGAGATCCGAAGGCCATCGGGTATAGATTTCTCGCCTTCCTGATATTCGATCTGCTGCTCTCGGGGATCGCCCTGATCGTATCATTATCCTTGAAGTTGAGCGAAGTTTTATGGCTGGCCCCGCTCTGTTGCTTTATCGCGCTCTCCTTCTTGAGGGCCTTTGGTTTGAAGAGCCATTGGGCCGGCCTGCTCACCGGTGGGATCATCGGGCTCTGCCTGTTTATCCAGATGCGAACGCAATCACCAATCGCTTTTATCGTCTTCTACACCCTCTCCCTCTTGATCAGCGCCTGGCTTAAAAGATTTTTTGTAGACATCGATCAACTGCGGAGGTAACAAAACCCCTGTTACACCATCTATCGGCAGGGACTAAACGTTATCAGATCCCTGCTTTTGTGTATTACGTACAGGACTTTGTGGTCTATTATTCCGCATTGTTGCTGTTCCACAGCATATATATACAATGAGACCGTTCTATGTCGAAGAAATAATCTGGTTTATTTGGTATACTGCATACAGATATTTTTATGAAAGGGAAAAGCGATGGACGAGGTTCCTTCTTTATGGATAGATGACAGTAATGATCAAGATTTTGTAGGCGAGTCTCCAGACATCTCAAATACTTTTCTAAATCCTCATGATATTGTTCTTCATCTGGGAGATACCTATGATTTTTTACAGACGTTACCATCAAACTTTGTCCAGTTGGTGATCACTTCTCCACCATATAATGTTGGGAAAGAGTATGAGACCAGAGTCAGAATTCAAGAATATCTTTATTTCCAGAAAAAAGTGATTCAAGAGCTGGTGCGTGTTACCGCTGCTAATGGCAATATCTGCTGGCAGGTTGGCAACTATGTAGAGGATAGTGAGGTTTTTCCACTTGATATACTTTATTACGATATTTTTAAGAGGCTTGGTCTCAAACTAAGGAATAGAATTATCTGGCGCTATAATCATGGATTACATACCTCCAAAAGATTCTCTGGAAGATACGAAACAATATTATGGTTTTCTAAAACTGATAATTATATCTTTAACCTGGATGCAGTACGCGTTCCATCTAAATATCCCGGCAAACGAAACCATAAAGGGCCACGTAAAGGCAAACCCTCTGGCAATCCTCTTGGCAAGAACCCATCCGATATCTGGGATATCGTTGTTCAAGATTGGGAAGAAGAGGTATGGGAGATCCCACAGGTGAAGGCCGCACATCTAGAAAAAACTATCCATCCAGCACAGTACCCAATAGAATTGGTAGAGCGTTGCGTCCTGGCTCTCACAGATAAAGAGAGCACGGTTTTAGATCCCTACTGTGGCGTTGGATCGTCTTTGATAGGAGCATTAAAGCATCAGCGTAAGGCCATTGGTTGCGACAAAGAGTCCCTTTATGTCGAGATTGCCAGGGAGAGAATCAAAAAGCTATATAGAGGAAATCTACCTATAAGACCAATCGAAAGAGAGCTTTATACACCGCAGGGAAAAGTGTCACGCGTCCCCCAGGAATGGCTCAACGGTGAAGTCAAACACGTTTATAAGCTTGATAAACACTTTCCAAAAGGAGACTCGAAAGGACTTTTTGAGTCTCAACATCTAGAGCAAGCAGAAGAGTAAGATCGGCAAATAAGAGCTGGGCTCTTCCAGCCTAGAGGAGAGCCCTTCCATCTGTTCCTTTATCGATGCGAGGCACATCAAGGTTCGTGGCATCATAGCCTACTGCAATAATCTCTAATATACCTTCATTGATAAGGGGAGCCTGTTTACTCCAATAAGGAAAATATTTAGAGAGTTCGCGAAAATTACCGATGCGATCAGTAAGATAGCGGGCAAGATCCTGGTCGGGAAGGATCAAAATACCACCTATCAAAACTTCCTGCATCATCCCCATCATGATTTTGTTAACGGATCTATGGCTGGAAGAGATGTTACCCGCCTCCCACTCAACACAGAAAAAACCTTTATCCGTCCCATAAGCGGCATCCATACCACCAACATCGAGTGCTTCAATCCGCTTTTCTTTTGTTCAATTATGAGCCTATAAATAGTAAATAAAGGCCTCTTTGATGGGTTTAACCCCGTTTCCTTCACCACGTTTCTTGCCTGATTGAGGATAGATCGTAAATAATCCGGACCCATCCGACCACTCAATCGCCTTTATTCCATTGGTAACATCTGTCTTTATCCTCTTCCATTCAGGTGTAGATAAGAAATCTCCCTGATTAATTAGCATCTTTTCTTGAACTATCTTCATACTACAG
>CAXTTV010000320.1:0-3312 GCA_964247295.1 uncultured Ktedonobacteraceae bacterium
TTATTTTGACGAGATTTTATTCTCTATGTTATAAACATAATCGATGAAACATTCTGAATACATCGATCGGCCTGGACGCCGTTCTCAACGTCATGTTGTATGGATAGCAACATCTTATAAGGATCGTAGGGTGATGGCAATGAGTATTCAGTCCGTTTCAGTCAACCAACGCGCATGGATGCGCACGTTGGTTTAGACTCCTTACCAACTTCTACCGAACTATTGGTTCATAGCTACCTCTTTACCAGGGCTATTGATGAATATCCTGAACCAAACCGGCACACAACCATGTTCTTTTCCGACAGCCTCGACACTTAATCGCCTCAAAGGTTTCAGAAAATGTAACCCTGAAGAAAACTTTGCGGATCGAAGCAACAAGGAGATATGGGCCGGCTCCTAAAAAGAAGTGGATAGAAGATACACGCAAGGGTCCCTAGTATGTAGATCCAAATCCTCCAATACAGAACCAGGTATAGCAACGCGGGGATCGTCCACAACGCATTAGCCAAAAGCACTACTATCCAGATTCGAGGTAGAAACCAATGCTGTTTATGAGGGGGCTCAACAGTCTGACGAACCTCCTGACCAGCCATCACAGATCTCTGATACTCTTGCTCGTAATCCGCAATCTCATCATACATTAGAGAAACATCTTTTGGCATACCCGATGAAGATCGAGGATGCTAATGCTGATAAAGATCTTTCACCGTTATCATCCTTTTTACCTTAAATTCAGGCATTAGAAAAGATTAGTGATTGCCATTCGAGAGATCTTCCCCCTTCAACAGCGACTCAAGCGCGGCCACATGCTCGACAAATGTCTTTCGCCCCTCCGGGGTAGGAGCGATAAACGTCTGTGGCTTCTGATTAACAAAAGTTTTGACAATCTCGATATAGTTGGACTCCTCCAGTTTCTTAAGATGGGCCCCCAGATTGCCATCTGTCAACTTTAACTGCTTTTTCAGATAGTTAAACGTCACCTGATTGCAGGGATCTAACGTCACTAGCGAGGCCATGATCCGCAGACGTACTGGCTGGTGAATAATCTCGTTAAGCTCGTACATACTGACCCCAGCGCCACTGATACAGGCTATACATACAGAGCAAGCCACCAGCCCAGATCGCCGTCCAGAGCCAGAAGTAACCAGGGACGAGATAATAGCCAGCTACCACGAACAATGTCACGGTAATTCCCAGGATCAATGCCGGCAGGTTCTGATACCAGAGGCTATAGAGAACGGTTACAAACATAAAGAACCCGACATAGAAGACCGTCCCCTGCTGCCAGCTTAACGGATGCGCAACCAGGAACAGTAACATGGTATAAAGAAAAGTCGCCGGGAAAAGACCGGAAACCAGCCATAGTCCCTGCTTTGGCATACTCGTTGTTGAGCGCATCTGCTTTGAGTAATAGATTCCGAGGAATGAGCACGCGATCCACCCACCAATCCCAAGTCCAGCCCACAGCCAACCAAGAAAATTCCCCTGGTCCTGCAAAAACTGGGTCGCTCCAAACCCAACTAACCAGATCACACCCCAGACCAGCAGAAAGACCGACCAGAGATTCTGCATCCGACGTGTCCCAGCCTCGATATCGCGTACAGCCAATAAAGCCTCTCTCGCCTCATCCGGAGAAATCTGCATGTTCTTGTCCCTTCCTCGGCTTCTCATAGAGCACTCTGCTTCATAGAGTCATTACACTCTGTAGTAGAGAGTACTCTATGAGAAGCCGAAAGTCAAGAGACAAAATGGCGTATTCTATTCGATTTAGGGGTAAAAGAGTTTTTATTTGGTATGGAAGCATTTATGAAGTTGAAAAGAGGAAAAAGAATGTAGTCATCTTTGTATTGAGCAACGATAACTACACTGATGCTATTTCTAGATTACAAAAATGCGCTGGCAAAAAGTTGGAGGGAGTCTACCTTAGGGAGGTCAACAAACCAGAGAACAATCTCTTGAACCCCAATCTTCTCATAGGCGGCAATCTGGTCGCGAACCATGTCTGGCGTTCCCACCAGAATCTGATCGAATGACCAGTCCAGAGTACTGGGTGCTTTTGCTGGAAGCTTCGCGTGCGCTTCCTCTATTGTCTGGCCAATGGCACAATTAATGAGCAAAGTTTTACGAATCTCGTCATAGGGGCGACCCACAGTTTCGCAATGCTTTTTAAGGATCGCCGCTTTACGCTCATAAGCCTGGACGCTGAAATTAAAAAGATTCCATGCATTGGCATATTGAGCCACTAATTTCAGCGTTACCTTCTCACCTTCACCACCGATAAGCAAAGGAATATGAGGCTTTTGCACACTTTTTGGCTGATTGATAGCTTGACGAACCTGATGATAACGCCCTTCAAACGTGGCTTGCTCTTCGGTCCACATGGCACGCAAAATCTGGACGGCATCGCCCAGGGACCCGACTCGCCCGGCGGCGTCAGGATAGGGGTACCCATAGCTCTGATATTCTTCTTGGTTCCAGCCCGCACCGATCCCCAACTCCAAACGTCCATGCGAAAGCACATCCACTGTACTTGCCATTTTCGCCAGCAGAGCTGGATTACGGTAGCCATTACAGGTAACCATCTGGCCCAGACGGATGCGTTGAGTATCGCGGGCGAGAGCGGCCATACTAGTCCAACACTCGAATGTAATCTCCTGATCGGCAGGGAAAGGAAATAAATGATCAAAAAGCCAGGCCGAGTCGTACCCTAATTTCTCAGCTTCCTGGGTCACACGGGTCATCGTCTCATAAGCCTCAGCGGGATCTGATTGGTGGGCGAACTCTCTCCACCATCCCTGAGGAACAACTACACCATAGCTAAGTGTCATCAGAATATCTTCTCTTCTTTCTGAAGGTAAATTTTTCGTTCCTATCAAGTAAAATAATTAATTATTTTACTTGATAAATATCATATTCAAAAGCATCTATTAAGTCAATATATTATTAATAACAATGTTCCTTGTTGTGGTATTTACGTTGGTCTTCCCCTTCTCTCCCACAAGATGTGCTGCTACGATGTCTACCCGGCGAGGGTTGGTTTACCTCGTGCAGCCAGATAGACATCAAACTCGATTGGTGTCCTCACCCCATGCTTGAGCACAGCATCGTAGATATCAATACTGTATACTTGCTTGCGGTAAGCTGGCAGACGATACCAGCTATTCTTGAGCCACAAGATTACCATGCGTTTCTCTTCGATCAGATCCCGAATCAGTGCATCATGAATAGGTTCAGGGTGTTCTCCACAAAGCCAGAACGGGTGCAGTTCATTTTTTTGCGGAGTCAGTTGGTGAGCAGAGAACCCGTTCACGT
>CAXTTV010000321.1:0-3195 GCA_964247295.1 uncultured Ktedonobacteraceae bacterium
CAATAATTCCAGCCAGCAAGCCTCCGCGACCGCATCGTCATCCAGAAAAGCCAGCAGATCACCACCGGCCATCACAATTCCACTATTACGCGCCTGCGATAAACCTTGCTGCCCCAGGTTCTCAATCGCGATCACTTGTGGCAGCTCGACTTTTACTCGCTCAAACAAACACGGATTGTGGTCGACCACCACGATCACTTCGCGCGGGGACAGGGTTTGCACCTGAAGCGACTCAACCGCCGCTACCAGATGCCACCAACGCTGCTCAGTATAGGTACAGATTATTACCGAAACATCTGAAGTGTTCATCGCGTCACCGCTTCCTGCTGCCAGATCCGCTTCCCCAGCGCGGCCCCCCGCCTGACACATTGCCAGATCGGAGTGCGGCTCCGCATGCTCCAGTTTGTAATGATAGAGGCGTCTTTTCCCTGTAACAGCTCTGAAAAATCTTCACACCCCATACCGGGCCGCACCATGACACGGCTCAGACTAAAGGCATCTTCCTTTTCAAAGCTGAGTCGGTGCCCAACGGCGCAGGCCGAGGTATACCCGGCCTCTTTTACAGCTCTCCGCACCATCGCGGTATGATAGCCGAACGGATACGCGAAACTCAAAACCGGCCCTCGCAGTTGCTCTTCCAGCAAAAGTTTGCTTAACAGCACCTCTTCGCGTACGGCCCGCTCTGGCAGTGTATCCAACTGGAAATGCTTATGGCTATGAGCTCCACACTCAATACCGCTCGCCGCGATCGCCCTGACCTGCTCCCAGGTCAGCATCGGACGGCGTTCCTCCGCCTCTTTTTTCAACCAGCGGCTTGTGGCATTCATATACGCGGTTGTCAGATAGAGGGTAGCAGTAAAGCCATACCGCTTCAGGACAGGCAACGCTGCCGTCCCGAAGTCTTGAAAGCCATCGTCAAAGGTTAGAATTACCGGTCGTTCCGGCAGTACGTCTGCCCCTTCAGCTCGCAACGCCATAAATTGCGAGACCGTCAGCGCACTATATCCACTTTTGTGCAGAAAAGCGATCTGCTCAACAAATTCTGCGGGCTCAACCACAAATTCTCTAAATTTGGGCCCGGCCTGCTCCCGACTCCCGATGCTGTGATACATCAAAATGGGAATTTTAACACTCTCCACACGCTATCTCCTTTTCTCACCCATCTCGCCCAGTACAATGGTTATTTCAGCTTATGGCCCCCTCTAGCCGCCCGAGGGGTATCTTTAGCAGCAGCATCGGACGATTGTTTTTTTCCCGATACCAGATTTTGCAGGCTTCCAACTCCATACCCGCAGGCAGTGATTACTAATCCACTCAAGATGGTTCCGGCTCTGACAAAGCCCTGCCCATCAAATTTGAATATTCCATCGAATAGACCGCGTAGTATGCCCATTGGAAGTATCTGACACGTGTAGCGATACTCGCTTGCTAGACTATCGTCCGTCCCAACGTATTTACTCATCACCGCTTTGGAGACACCTTCCGCAAAGCAGCGTTGCCGGAAATAGCTCCAGTTGGTTCGGTTCTCGGGGACCCGATGCAGAACATGCGCCTGGGGCTGGTGCAAAAATATACCGTAGGGATACTGTTGGCCCGCCCTAATACAAAGCTCTGTCTCCTCACAACCGCTTGGTCGGTTGACCACACGACCAACATCATGGCGGAAGCCGCCGACCATTTCAAAGACCTCTCGTCTAAAGGCCATATTCGCCCCAATGGGGTTGCGGATGCGCCGGAGCGAACGCGGCAGACCTCGATAGCTACAACCAACTACCCAGTAAAATTCTTCTGGTAACCAGCCCGGCTTCTCTCCCTGCCAGAGGGGAGCGGCGATCCCACCTACACCCAGAACATTGGCGTCGGCGAAGGTTGCTCGCAGGCTATACAGCCAGTTTGGGGCCGCGACCGCATCGTCATCCAGGAAGGCTATCAAGGGGCTTTGGGCCAGGGCTACACCGGTATTGCGCGCACCTGAGAGACCAGCCTGTTCGTGATTCTCAACGATGAGCACATCGCTCACACGCTCTTTTACCTGCTTTAGCAGATCGGGGTTGTGATCGATTACTACAATGATTTCGTGCGCCTGGACGCTCTGACGCTTTACCGAGTCGATCGCCTCCAGAAGATCATTCAGACGTTTCTCGGTATAGGCACAGATGACAACCGAAACTTCCGGATCTTTTAGTTCCGCGAGTGGTCGAGCATTCAGGTGCTGATAGGTCATTTTCGCGCGGCGGCTCGGCTTTCCAAGCTCTTTAATGATGGTATTTAAAATTCTCAACCCGTCACGCACACTATTCAGATTACTTTCACCATGACGGCGCGGATATTCAAAACTGGGGATCTCCGCGATCTTAAATTTCGCTTTGTGCATACGTAGATTGATCAACGTTTCAACCTCGAAACCATCGCAATCAATCTCGACCGTCTCTAAACAATGTTTCCAGAAAGCGTTATAACCATAACAAAGATCGCTGAAGCGGGTCCAGAATAACACATTCACTAATTGACAGAGAGCATAGTTACCAATTCTTCTGAGTACGGTAATATCGTGGCTACCACCGTCTTTCATGAAACGCGAGCCTTTCGCGAAATCATGCCCTTGAAGGAGCGCATCAACAAACAGGGGGATCTCCTCCGGATGGGTTGAGCCGTCCGCGTCCATCAGCACAATAATATCGCCAGTACAGGCCGCGATACCCTCCCGTAGGGCTCCGCCCTTGCCTTTGCTTGTCTGATGTACAATCTTTACAGAAGGGAGCAGCTTTTTCGCTACCTCGATCGTGTCATCTGTAGAATGCCCATCTACCAGAACCACCTCATCCACCAGTTCAGGAAGTTGCGGGAGTACATATTGCAGATTCTGCGCCTCATTGCGCGCTGGTACAATTACGCTCACTCGCGGAGCCGGCTGCATTGATCTTACAACGCGTTCCGCCATCTCGACAGTTGTATAATCATGTAATTTTTCCATACCAAAAAAACCTTCTTTCGGAGGTTTGTTACCCCACCCTACTTACTTACACATATCGTTTTATTGAGCAGTTTGAATAGTCTTTTTTCTGCTTAAAAGATTCGTTGCGTGTATCGCAACTGTCTTCAGTATAGAGATAATTTTTCTTTTGACAAATAGATATTAATGTATTTGGTTAGGTTTATTGAAATATAGGACTTTTAGAGGGGTTTTTGAATTTA
>CAXTTV010000322.1:0-3183 GCA_964247295.1 uncultured Ktedonobacteraceae bacterium
AGATTCGTACTTTGGGTAATGTCATTTGTCCCTATATGCAATAGGACGATTTGAGGATGATAGGTATTCAACCAATTAACAATGTTGTTGGAGATCTGATCAATCCTCCAACCATTATGCCCCTCGTTATCTTTATCTATGGAATTGGGACCGCTGGGATTTGAGCCAACCAGATCTACGTTATACCCACCACCAACGAGGTCATTCCATAAGGTCGTGCGATACCCGCCGGCATCAGATGAGCCGTAGCCATAAGTAATCGAGTCACCTAGCGGCATGACTCTCACTGGATCAACGGTATAAGCTCTACTAGAGGGGAAGAAAAGAAATAATGTTGTACACATCAGCAGCGCCATTGCTAACCTTCTCTTCATGTTAAACCCCTTTTCCCTTTTTGGGATGCTTATTCACCTGTATGACTCGTTCCATAAATACCGTTTGACAACACAAAAGTAAAAATTGTATATCTATCTATAGATACGCGTACAGTAAATTATACTGTAAAAATATTTGAAATATTAGTAAAAAACAAACGAACACTGATATGTGGATTAATCATGCACATAATTCTGTGTTCCTACAGATTTGGTATTTACTACCTATATATATAGGCATTTCTGTACATATATGGATAATTTTCTTGATAATTCTTGTTGTCAATAGAAAAGGGTCTGGCTTTACACAAAGGACATTTTCATTATGGCAATTCCTGTCTCTCTTCTCGATCTTTCACCAATTGACTCCGGCTCTACCAGTAGTGAGGCGCTTCAAAACACTATTAAGCTGGGGCAGCTCGCCGATCGGCTGGGCTACTCTCGTTACTGGCTGGCTGAGCACCATAATTCAAAGATGCTGGCAAGCTCAACACCGGAAATTATGATCGCACAGATCGCTCAGACCACCGATCGAATTCGCGTTGGTTCTGGCGGGATTATGCTGCCAAATCATTCCGCGTTAAAGGTGGCTGAAGAATTTCGTGTGCTGGAGGCTCTGCATCCGGGCCGCATTGACCTGGGGATTGGGCGCGCTCCGGGAACGGATCGCAATACTGCGACCGCCTTACGCCGATCCCGCGAAGCCGTGATCGCTGACGATTTTCCGGTCCAACTGGCCGAACTCCTGGCTTTTGCTGGCGAGAACGACTACTTTCCCGAGGGACATCCATTCCGACAGGTTCAGGCGTCCCCAACAGATGTTACGTTGCCGCCGATCTGGTTACTCGGTTCCAGCGACTATAGCGCGCAAGCGGCTGCGGCCCTGGGAGTGGGTTTCGCCTTCGCCCATCACATCAATCCCACCCTGGCGATTCCGGCTATTAAGATGTATCGCTCGGCCTTCCTGCCCTCAGAGCGCCTTGAGCAATCGCGTGTAATTCTTACTACTTCGGTCGTCTGTGCCGAAACGGATGAGCGTGCTGAAGAGCTGGCTTCTTCAACGGGCTTAATGTGGGTGCGTATGCGCAGTGGCCGCCCCGGCCTGTTTCCCAGCCCGGAGGAAGCCCTGGCATACGACTATTCCCCCATGGAGCGACAGATTCTCCAGGAGCACCGCAACCGTTTAACGGTTGGCCGTCCCGAGGTTGTCCATGAGAAGCTCCTCAAGCTTGTCGAAGAGACCGGCGCGGACGAATTGATGATTACCGCGATGGTCTATGGCTATGAGAACCGCGCGGCCATCTATAAACTGCTGGCCGAGCAGTTCGCGCTCCAAAAGACGCCTACCGCAGTTTAATTTTGGGCCTGTGCTGGTGCGGCAATATCAGTAGCATCAGCACGGGCGCAAGTCCCAGCACCCCCAGGCCCACTGGAATACCAAAGGTGGCGGCGATCAGGCCGATCGCTCCTGGCAGGGCCATCTCCAGAGGATCTCCCAGGCCAACTATAACCCTCACTACCCCTGAACGATTCGGCCTCATGGCATAGGCTTCAGCTTTAGCAAGTGGATACCAGCCGACGCAGCCTGTGCTGATCACTAGCAGGGAGACAATCACGATCCAGAGCGTATGCACCGTCAAAAGCACGATGATGCCGATCAAGGTCGCGATCGAGAGCCAGAAAAGCAATCGCACTGGTGAGGATCGGTGTTGCTTCAGCCACTGTTCCAGCAGGAACAGACCGGCGAGGGAAGCCAGCATATCCAGGCCAATGATCAAGGCAATCTGGGCCTCACTAACGTGCAGGACATCATGCAGATAAAGGACTACAAAACTCAGAAACACCTCGTCAAGCATATTTGGAATTACAGCCAGCATCGACCAGCGCAACAACAAGGGATCGCGCACTGCTTCCCGCAAGCTGGCCCAGATTCCTATTTCATCCTCCTCCTCAACCTCTGTGCTTTTATGGCGAGATGGAAAACGTGCGGGAGCCAGAATCAGGGCTGGAAGCAACCAGAGGAACGCCGCCAGCCAGCAGAGCCCAGTCCAGCCCAGATGCCACACGACAAAAGCGCTCACGATCAGAGGCGCAAGAAAATCTCCAATGCTGCTCAGCAAGGTCCAGCGGGTCATCGTTCGAGGGCTCTCATCCGGCGCGGCATCAATCACTACCGCCTGAGAAAGATCCACCGCTGCCTCGACAGCAGGAAAACTTATTACAAATGCCAGTACAAGCAACCCATAATTTGTAATATAGCCGATTAACGCATAGGCTATGGTTAGCACAACCAGCCCTGAAAGTATCCAGGCTTTCTTTGGTCGGCGGTCGCTCCATAGATTAATCAGGGGATCAATCAGCATACTGGAGAGTGCCGCAGCCGTAAAAAGCAATCCGACCTGGGTATAGCTCAAGCCCAGACGATCTCGCAATAGCGGCAGAGCCACCACAGGAATACCCGTGATTAACTCATCCAGGAGTCCCATGGACAGTAAAATTGACCTGGACCAGCCATCGACCCCTTTGCGATAGCGAAAAAAAAGGCGCGAAAACATCTTTGAATCCTCTCTAAATACATCTCACAATTGATAAAATGGGGAGTCGTTTAGAGGGATCGGGAGGGCCACGGGCACATCTAAAGAGAAAAAGAAGGAGGCTGCCCCTCAAACTATCTCGAATCACAATCAGACAGTATAGAGGAGTCGTTTGCGACTCTGTTGGGAAAAGAAGAAGTAGTTCCTGTGCAGAGAGAGACTCGAATGGGGTCGGTCGTGTCACGTGTGGACCCGTGGAGACGGAGTGTACACAC
>CAXTTV010000323.1:0-3121 GCA_964247295.1 uncultured Ktedonobacteraceae bacterium
TGACGGGTACCAATCCATCTTAATAAAATCTTTACAAGGTACCCCTTGTGCAAGTAAGTGAGATGAGGAAAAATCCTCAGCAAATCAGCTTTTCTCCACCGAGCAAACAGTGATTGTGGAAAAGTTATCCACAACTGGTGTGGAAAAGTGACGGGTACCAATCCATCTTAATAAAATCTTTACAAGGTACCCCTTGTGCAAGTGACATAATAATTAGGTAACCCCTTGTGCAATTAAGTGAGGTGAGGAAAAATCTTTAAAGCCTCTAAAATCTGTCCACAAAGCAAACAGTGATTGTGGAGATCTGGAAGAAGTTATCAACAAAAGTTGTTGATAACTTCTTGGGTTTGCATAAATCCATTTTGATGTTGATTAGGGGATGAATTTGGAGAAATAAGAACTTTATGCCTGAGTCTATAGTAGAGCTTCTATTTTTGTATCTTCCTGCTTTTTTTGAAAGAGCAGATGATTCTATGCTTTTTTCTCTTTGTAAAGCAGAAGTTTTCCACACGAGTGTGGAAAACTTCTGGGAAATGTGTATAACTTGAAAAATTCAAGCTTTTGGTACTGAATCCTCAGGTACTGGCGAATTGTGCTTATAACCCTTTCAGCTATCCGATTGGATCATAGTTATCCAGCCAGTCCTACAGTTCTTTTTATCTGTCCAATGTCGGTCTCGGTAAGTAATTTATAGATGCGCAGAAGCTCTCCAATTGTGCTGGCGCTGCTTTCAGTTTCTATCTGGTGCATTGGTGGTTCCCCTGTATAGATGCCATTGATGCTTCCAAGCAGATCTTTCTCTAATTGGGGGCGTATGCCTGTTAAAAGCTGAAAACTGAGATTCCATGGGTTCTCTTGTGGGTTTCCTTCTTCTTGGATATCATAATTTCTTTGTTTGTTCTGGAATACTGTATCTATATATGGCCCTATGAACCAGGTCCATATACACCCTTGATGCAAAGCGAGTGCTTTCTCTTCCAGGTTTCGCCCCCCATGACCATGATAGTGCGGATCACTTTGGTCCAGGCTGCGCAGACCGTAAGGGGTAAGTAAGCGATCTCTAATTTGTTCTAGAATGCTGTTCCATTTCTGTCTATCTATGATTAGCGGATGAGAAAGCGATAAAGCAAGCAGTTGGTTTGGACGAAAGCTGTGGTCATTTCCTTCCGGGCCATCTATGACATCGTATAGATATTGGCCCTGTTCGTACCAGAAACGTCGTTCAAAGCTTTCCAGGCACTGCTGCTTAAGCTTTTGGTAATCAAATGGAGGCCGATACAGGTTCCCACGGTATGCAAAATGTTCGGTCCATTGATGCATCAGGTTTAGTCCATGATACCAGAGCGCATTAATCTCTACTGGCTTCCCACTACGGGGTGTAACAGGCCCTTTAGATGTATGGGCATTCATCCAGGTCAACGCCAATTGGGGAGCGTCTGTTTGTAACAGACCATCTTGAGGATCTACTTTAATACCGTGTCTGCTTCCTTGAATATAGTAGCCGATCTGCTCATGCAGGCGTGGTAGCAGATTTTCTAGAAACTCGTAGTCACGTGTGATACGGAGGTAGTAGCCCAGGGCGTAAAGATACCAGAGAGTGACATCAGCATTATAATAATCCTGGTCTTCGAGAACTCTTCCGGCTGAGGGCAGACGATCTGGTAGCAATCCCTGTTTAAAGTGTCGTGCAACGTTACGCAAAATCTGGTTTGCTTCTTCGTAACGTTGTGTTGCCAGCAGCAGACCTGGGAGTGCGATCAGAATTTCACGTGTCTGTTCTTTCTGATTGTAATAGTTTGAGAGAATAGAAACTTGATTTTCTGGTTTTGAGAGCGTTGTTAGCCAGTCTCGTGTAATCATGGGTCGTTGGATGATCAAGCGGTCCGCTGCCTGGAGAAGACATTTCAGAAAATCCTCGCCTTCAGCTTGGGGGTTCTCTGTTCCCATCAATGCAAGCGCCTGAAGATCATGTGAAGTGGGATCTCCCTCACCAAAATAGCGCTTCGGCTGTATTCGATTGCGTTGCTCCTCCACGGCTTTTTTATAGGAGTGATTAATCTGCGTGTTATTGAGGATCTGTTCGTGAATATTCTCGGTTGTTATAACAATGGTCAAAGTAGAGTCTTCATCAGGTTGCAAATGGGCGCGAATGACTCCAGGCAGATAGAGATCATCCATAACAGGGCCATGCTCTTTTTGATCCTGCCGCCGCAGGAAGTGCCAATACCAGACGCCCGTTGGCAAAAATCTGACCTGGTTGTGAGAAACTCCCACGGCCAGGAGATGAAAACAAGGATCGCCTTTGCGCACTTGAAGAGTACATCCTACAGTTCCTGAGGAAAAATTAGTATCTGGACCTATAGCCGACCTTTGTTCCTCAAATGAGCTCTGATAGGTGCTCATTTGAAATTGCCAATCAGGATGGCCGTATTGTGGCTGATCATATGGGCGCTGAGCCGTTAATGGGAGGAGTGTCAGGATTATCTCTCGCTTCTCTGTTTCCTTAAAGAAAGGATTACCAGAGGATAGATGATGTGGATTACGCGTAGCCAGATCATGAGAGACTGGTGTTTGAAAAGCTCGGTACTGGATGTAGGTAGTATTCTGGCCTTGTGGCATCCAGACGCGTTTCTCTAAAAGCATGCCATCCAACCCGCCAATTCGATAGACAAAGACTGGAAACCCTTCTTCTAAATGAAAATGCTCCAGGTGGACAAATCCACTGGGACTGAGTGTCCCATCTCGATATTCATTTGTCCCTAAATAGAAAGTTCGATCATCGAACTGTACCTCTTCATCTATTTTCGCGAGGAGAAGTTGCGGTTTTCCACTTTGCTTGTCTGGCACAACGAGCAACCCATGTTGTAGACGGGTAAGTACACCCGCTACCGTGCCGGCTGCATATGCCCCAATGCCATTTGTTACAAGCCACTCGCGCGAAATGGTTTCATTTAAGTCACAACAGATGGTGCGGTTAAAGCTTACCGGCATCATAACCCTCCATATCCCCTAAAGATCTCGTCTACGACGACGTTATTCTAACAGAATTTCTGGTTTCTGGGTTAAACAAGCCTGAATTTCAAATATAACTTAGTACCTTTTTCATTAAAAAAATATGTGC
>CAXTTV010000324.1:0-3105 GCA_964247295.1 uncultured Ktedonobacteraceae bacterium
GTTTATTCATCTAAAATACATTAATATTATATTTATATATCTATGTCGTTTTATGTGTGAGAATACTTTTAGAGCAAAAAGGAGAATATTTTATGCATCGCAATGAGGATGGTACCATTTTCCCGCCTCGCCTCCCTGGATATGATTATTCTACCCCTGGCTTCTATTTTGTAACTATCTGCACCTACCAACAACCTGGAACTATTCACCATCCCTCCTATCTCAATCCTCGAAGAGATACTGAGTTTGTACAAAACATTATTACTGCTGCCTGGGAGGCCCTCCCTCGCTACTTCCCCAATCTTGTGGTGGATGAGCGTGTGATTATGCCCAATCACCTTCATTTTCTTATTCAACTCCTGGAGACCGATAAAGAAAGAGCTAATCTGTCGATGGCAATGAAGCGTTTCAAAGGCCGTACCACCTCATTCTGGAATAAATGGTACAAAAAGACGTTAAGAAAAGCGCCACCAGAACATCTCTGGCAACGAAGCTTTTATGATCGCATTATTCGTGATGAAGAGCATCTTAAGACGACTCGGGAATACATTCTCAATAATCCTTTGAAGGCTTTGGAGCAACAGAATGAAGATCATTCTTGCACAAAGGAGTCATCCAACCAATTAGCGAAGTAAGAGTTTATTGTAGCAACGGGTCCACACGGTGACCCGATCTACGGGCGGTGGCAAGGATGGTGGATGCAGTAGCAACGGGTCCACACGGTGACCCGATCTACGTACCTTAGCGAGGGTGGTGTCTCCCCTTCCCTCCTATATGATCGGATACGACGGGAGGATGTTCCTATGTAGAGAGGGGTCATCGAATGGGGTAGATCGGGTCACCGTGTGGACCCGCTGAGACGGAAATTGATTCCCTTGCCATCGCCACCCGGCCCCTTGGGATGGCACATAAGATGCCAAAGTCGGCCATGGCGAGGATAATGGGTATCGTTGCTATGGGGGGCCTTGAGATCAAATCTCAAGGCCCCTTTCCCCCTACGGGTGGAAGGCTTTGGTGACCAGTGAGGATATGTTTCCAGTGAGGTTGACCGGGCTGGTTCCTGAGTAGCCGACCCCGAGGGTGTTGGTGCCTTTAGTGACCAGTGTATAGTTTCCTAGCTGGAGATTATTGAAATTGTAGTTGCCAGCTTTATCCGCGACGACACTAGCGACCGCCGTCCCGGCGCTGTCCTGCAATTGGACGGTCGCGCTCGGAAGTGCTACAGAAGTGGCGCAGAGCGTATCTCCACAGCCGATAACGGTCCCGCTGAGTGTAAAGCCCGTCACAGCCAGGGTGATTGAGACCGATACAGGGCTGCCCTGGATGATGTTGCCGTCGGTGCCAGCCGCGGTAATAGTAATCTGGTCACTATACGTTTTGGGCGTCATTCCACTGGGATTGATATTGACTCCCACGGAGCTACCCCCGCCCGAGTCGGTTCCAGAGCCAGCCGAAAGCTGGACCCAGGGATTGTTCGCCTTCGCCGTCCAATGCACCGGTTGAGAGCAGCTCCCGGTCTCCGAGATCGCCAGGGTTTGGCCCATGGGCGCGGCACCCCCCTGGGGAACCGTAAACAAGAGAGGCGTCGAGTCTATCTGAAGCGCGCAAGGAGCCAGGACAGCCAGATTGACCCGTAGAGACTGCCGCGTCTGCGCCCCCGTATCATCCGTAGCGACGATAAACACCGAGGTACTGTAATCCGTTGGTGCGAGGTTCGCGATACTCGGATTGAGAGTAAGTGAAATCGTCTGACCAGGAACCGTTAACGCTCCACTATTTGGCGTGATCGAAAGCCAGTTGCCACCACGACCGCTGTTTGCCGTCCAGTTCAGCGGTCGGCAGTTGCCGGTTGTAGTGAGTGTGACCGTCTTGGGTCCGGGATTGCCCGTGCCCTGGGTCGCGCTAAACGCGACCTGGTTCGATGAGGGCGGAGAGAGCGTACACGGTGGTAAGACCGTGAGATTGACAAGGATCGTCTGCTGACTACCGGCAGCCGGCTTATCGTTTTTATCGGTTCCGGTAATTATAACCTGTGCCGGGTAAATCCCCTGCTGAAGATTCGTCGAGTCGATAATAATCGTCACCTGCCCGCTCTGGCCACTCTCAATCACCCCACCGGTTGGCGCGGCATTGATCCAGGTGTTTGCCATAAGATTGGCAGTAGTATGCCAGCGGAGTTCACCGCCTCCACTATTCGTAATTGTCACCGTCTGGGACGTTGGGCTGGGTGCCCCGGCAGTCGTGCTGAAATTCAAAGCCAGCGGGGCCGCCGTCATCAGCGGCTCATTGGGTGCCGGTGGAGCCTGGACCGTCAGCATAGCCGGCAGCGTCTGTGTACTTTTAGGGGAGACAAAGGTAATCACACCCATGTATGTACCCGGTTTCAGATTGTTAATATTCGCCCAGATCGAGGTTGAAGCGTGGCCCGAGCCCTGCACCAGCCCATTCGCCGGCGTCACCGAAAGCCAGTCAGAGTTTGAGCTGGCCTGCCAGTTGATAGGACTATTGCAGTTGGCCGAAGTCCCCAGACTCACCGTCTGGCTGCTGGGATTACTGTGGCCAGCCACACTCGTAAAGTTCAAGGAGGCCGCGCCAGTTGTCAGGGTACAGGAAGGCTGGACAGTGAGCGCCGCCGCGATATGCTGAATATTGTTTAGAGAGCTCTGTTGAGAGGCAAAGGAGAGCATCTCTGTATAGGTGCCGGCCAGCATGGAGCGATTATTGACATGGGCCTGAACAACCATACTGGAGCCCGGATTAACCGTACCGCCGGTTTGCTTCAGACTAAGCCAGTTATTCCGAGTATCGGTCGCGCTCTGTGGGTCCTGAACGGGCGCGATATTCGTCAGGCTCCACTTTAGCGGCTGAT
The DNA here is from genome assembly GCA_964247295.1 of uncultured Ktedonobacteraceae bacterium. GTDB lineage: Bacteria > Chloroflexota > Ktedonobacteria > Ktedonobacterales > Ktedonobacteraceae > CAXTTV01. Next base: position 2,870 of record CAXTTV010000324.1, read on the forward strand.
CGCCGGGATTATTAATGGTTAGCGCTTGTTCGCTTGGATCTCCCCCACCGTCAACACTATTGAAAGAGAGAACAGGAGGTGTTATTGCGAGGACCGGGCCGGGGTTTTGTGGTAGCGCCCGTACAGACATCTGAACTGGGACATCACTTGTCGTACCGGAGCTAGAAGTAAACGTAATTTTGCCATTATAATCGCCCGGCGCGAGATTATTGCGCGAGACGCCAACCGTAATATTC
>CAXTTV010000325.1:0-3081 GCA_964247295.1 uncultured Ktedonobacteraceae bacterium
CGTCAAAATACTAGTACTGATTGGTGAATCCAAGTACTCCTCTTCTGGGCCTATCAGACCGGCCTGGATTATTTTAGAGATAAGGATACTGCGGTGAAAATTGGTTTTTTAACGGCCTCTCTTAAAGACCTTCCCCTGTCAGAGCTGCTGACATGGTCTAGCAGGCAGGGGTTTCAATGCCTGGAGCTCTATGCCTGGCCTGATAGCCAGCATCTTGACGTTCAGCATCTTGATGAGCAGAAGGCGCGGAGTTTACTTGAACAATTCCAGCATCACAACCTGAAGATTTCCTGTCTGACATTCTGTGAGAATCATCTGCATCACGATCTTGCAGTTCGCCAGCGGAACCTGGATCATTTGCGCAAAGTGATTGAAGCCGCTGCCCTCTTGAATGTCCCTTGCGTCAGTACCTTTATCGGGCGGGACGTGGGAGAGCCCGATCTTGAGCGCAATCTAGAGATGGCCCAAAAGGTGTTTCGGCCTCTGGTAGATCTTGCTGGTGAGAAGGGGGTAAAGATTGGGATTGAGAATTGCCCGATGGTTGGCTGGGGTTTTGCTGGCCTGGCTGGTAATATCGCCTTTTCCCCCATTCTGTGGGAGCGGATGTTTGAGCTCATTCCTGATGCTCACTTCGGCTTGAATTTTGATCCCTCGCACCCCGTCTGGTTGGGTATAGATTATCAGCAGGCGATTAGTCAATTTGGATCGCGGATCTTCCATGCTCATGCCAAGGATACACAAATTTTCGATGAACGGATCTCCCATTATAGTATTCTGGATACAGTTGAGGAGCACTGGTGGCGGTACCGTTTACCAGGCCATGGGCGGGTTGAGTGGCGGCTTTTTTTGCACGCCCTGGAGCAGCAGGATTATCAGGGGCCGATCTCCATTGAGCACGAAGATCCCGTATGGAGTGGGAGCATAGATAAGGTTCAGCAGGGCCTGATTTTGGGTAAGCAGCACCTAGATGAGGTATTAGAAAGCATTGTCTAATTACCGGTGTCACAGCTATCTTTAATTGGATATAATAATGCGCGGCAGGTAACGACAGCGTTATTCACCGCGCACTTTTCGCAGGATCAAAATCGACAGAGGATTAATCCCTGCCTATCATCACTTTAATCCAATCGCGAATACATGGAGTGCACCTTTGCTCACAAAGCTGAGCAGAGTTACGCTTTTCACTGTTTTTCCTCCCTACAATGTCACATCCGTATAGAAAATGTACGTTTTCACCGACTCACGTCCATTAACACCATTGCGATACGGCAGGGTTGCCACCGTACCATTGTTATAAGATGTTGAGCCATTTCCTCCCTCAAGCGTCCAATCGCTTAAGCCTAAAGCAAAGTCCTGTGTTGAGCCATCATCATAATGGATCGTCGCAGTTCCTGTTGAAGGACCGTTGTTTGCTGATCCCAGGAAAGCCAGGGTTGAAGCCCCAGAGTTTTGAGCCACATCTACCGTCTGGCCTTGGGTAGTGAAGTTATCAAGTTCTCCCACGTTGGGCCATGTGAAGTCAACGTCGTTATAGTTAACCGTCTGTCCAAAATTGAATCCAGCCGTTTGTAATGCCTGAGACGAGTAACTGTAACCACCTCCATCAAAACCCACGCTTGTTGACTGATTATCGTCGCTAATGCCTGTGTTGTTGAATGTATTTCCCGCCCCAAACGAAGGAGGCTCATCTCCCGAACCATTGCCCCACGAGGTGTTAGCTGAGGTCCCCAGAGTGAACTCCAGGGTTGTGCCATTGGCGAGCGTCGAGTAGGGCTGCCATAACTGTGTCGAGGACTGTCCATTCACCGTGAGACTCTGGACATACGGTTTTAGTCGGGTAGAGTACTCCTATTTGAATACTAAAATGTAGATGTTAGTTTGCCAAATGTCTAAATAATGATTGTACTTTTTGGCTTCCTGTTTACTCCTTTGATGATACAAGTTAGTGAAAAAGAAGATTATAATAGTATCTTGTAAGTAAAACTGATATATAAATCTCTTGTTTTTCATTTTATTATCATGATCGTACAGTATAATTTTGCCAAATCTTCCTTCTCATAGAAGACTTTTGTATAGTTTAGTCAAGAATCTGCTTAAGTAGACGAGATATATTGATGAACTTCATCAGAAAATTGATGATTGTAAAGCTTGAATCGAGGATTACTGTATGAACTTGAACGAGGCACATATTCATCTAATTCTTAACCACATTCCGATCGTCGGATGTATGTTTGTAACTACTCTGTTGATTGTTGCTATTGCTTTAGGAAGCAGCTTAATGCAACGTGTCGCACTTGTTTTTCTTGTGCTAGTCGCTCTTTCTACCGCAGCCACCTATTTAACGGGGGATGGCGCGGCTGACATCGTTTTTCACTCGTTGCCAAATATCTCAGGAGAAAGTATTAAACAGCATGAGGATATTGCTCGTATCTCACTTGTTCTTATGTTTGTTATCGGAGTTGTTACCCTTGGAGGGCTGCTGCTGTTCCGTAAGCGCGAAAGGCTTCCAATGGCTTTTATATCAACTGTTCTGATACTTGCCCTCGTTGCCTGTGGGGTCTTCGTGTTTGTTGGCTATCTTGGTGGCCTGATCACCCATCCTGAGATCCAAGGTCTGATTGCTCCTCTAACCGCGACCAGGCTTTTGTAACCGATCTATCATCAACTTTTCATTGGTTTCAGGACCTTTTTCAGTGAATTTGAAAAAGGTGTTGACAGATCAAAAAAGCTGTGGCATAATCTCCCTTGTCCCCACGAGCGGCTAGATAGTTGTCCTATACATCATTATGAACAGGCGGCTAGAGAACCCTCTGACGGGGACCGGGAGTAAAAGCCTTGACAGATCTTCTGTTCTGTGCGATACTACCGAAGCTGACTCATACAGACACCCGCAAGGGTTTTCTCGTGTGCTCAGCGATCTGACTACCACGATAAGGTGGCTCTCCTCCGAGAATACTTTTCTCCCAGGTTCGTTCTGCTCTTCCCACAGGGTCTTTGCGCCCTGAGACTTCAGGCTTCTGAAGCGTGGTGCGGAGAGGAACGACGGCGAAAACGACTTTGGAGACGAGGCGAAAATGTCGA
>CAXTTV010000326.1:0-2979 GCA_964247295.1 uncultured Ktedonobacteraceae bacterium
GGGAAGCGGCTATGATATCGGCCTGCGCGCCTTACAGGCTGCTGTGAGATCGGCGGATGGTCGGGGTCCAGAAACAAGGCTACTCCCATTGGTATTGGATCACTGGAATCTGGCGAGCGCCGACGATATTATTGGCAAGGTGTATACCGACAGCGATAAGGCGACAATTGCCGAGGTTTCCGCGCTGGTCTTCCGGGCAGCACTCGTGGGTGATGTCATGGCGCGGACAATTGTACGAGAAGCCGCGTGGGAGTTGGCGCATACCGTCGTCACCATTGGTAACCGGCTCAACTTGCAAGATAAGCAGATCCCCCTCGCCCTTAGTGGTGGGATTGTGCTGCATGAAGAAGCGTTCCGCTCACAGGTGTTGCGCCATATTGGTGCCAGCCTGTTCATCAAAGAAGTTATTCATGTGGAGCAGCCGGCACTGAGCGCGGCCCGTGGCGCGCTACGCCGTGTGATTGAGAACACATAAGAAAGGGATGCAGACATGCACGATCCTGTCACTACCGCTGGCATGACCCTGGAGGAACAGATTGGTCAGCTCATGATGGTAGGTTTTTTGGGGCACACCGCGCCACAGGAGATCATCGAACTCATCGAACAGTATCACATTGGCAGCATCATTCTGTTCTCACGCAATATCCATGAGGCCGAACAAGTATTTACGCTCACGCAGCAGCTACAGGCCCATGCACGCAAAGCCGGTCAGCGCTTCCCCCTCTTGATCGCGATCGATCAAGAGAACGGTATTGTCCAGCGTATGGGAGAAGTAACAACGCTTTTTCCGGGCAACATGGCGTTGGGAGCCATTGGTTCAGAGGAGATCGCTCGTGCGGTGGCACGAGCCGCCGGCGAAGAACTCAAGGCACTTGGCGTCAACATGAACCTTGCCCCCGTCGTGGATATCAATAACAATCCTGCCAATCCGGTGATTGGTGTACGTTCGTTTGGTGAAGATGCGCGGCAGGTGGGTCGGTTTGGGGCCGCGATGATCCAGGGATATAAAGAGGCTAATGTTGTCGCGTGCCTGAAGCATTTCCCCGGCCATGGGGATACTGCTGTTGACTCGCACCTGTCCCTGCCGACCATACCCTATTCGCTTGAACGCTTGCAGCAGCTTGAACTGGTCCCCTTTGAAATGGGGATCGCGGCTGGCGCGGAGTGTATTATGAGCGCGCACATCGCATTTCCAGCCCTGACGGGTAGTAAAGATCTCCCGGCCACCCTCGCGCCGACAATCATCACAGGACTGTTGCGCGAGCGTCTGGGTTTCCAGGGTGTAGCCGTCTCGGACTGCCTGGAAATGCATGCGGTGCTGGATGCGTTTGGCACTGGGCGCGGAGCGGTGTTAGCTCTCCAGGCTGGTATTGATCTTGTGCTGGTTTCCCATCATTTCGAGTGGCAACGTCAGAGTATCGAGGCCATACGCACCTCCGTCCAGAAGGGTGAGCTTGACCCGGCATTGATCCGCGCCGCCGCCGAACGGATTCTGGCCCTGAAGGCGCAGTATCTCTCCTGGGATGCTTTGCCAACGTTGGAGGCAAGCAAAGAAACCATCGGCAGCCAGGAGCACCGGCAATTGCAAGAACGTACCTATGAGTTATCCACCACCCTGGTTCGTAACGACGAAGGATTGCTGCCGCTGCATCTGCGATCTGACGAGCGGCTTGTCGTACTTGCTCAACCCAGAAACACCCTGACCATGGTTGAGGATCGGCCTTTTACAGATACAATTCTTGCCACCGTCCTCCAAGATCATTGTTCGCGGGTGCATACAGTAGCCATCACTGCTCACACACCGCACGAAGCCTATCATCAGGTTCTTGCGGAGACAAACCAGCAAGACATTCTGGTTGTTGCCACCGTGAACGCACATCTTGATCAGATGCAAGGGGAACTGCTACGTCTGCTGACCGCATCGAGCAGGCGGGTCATAGTCATCGCTGTGCGCAACCCTTATGATCTTGCCGCCTTTCCTGAACTGCGAACGTATCTAGCGACCTATGAGTATACGCTACCCGCCTTAGAGGCAGCGGTTCGCGTGCTCTTTGGCGAACGCCAGGGTCGGGGCAAGCTGCCGGTAAGCATTTCTAAATAAGCCAAACTTTCCTGCTCCTCTAAAAATAGACTTGTAAAGGGCTGAAGTGTTAAGTATAATCGTCTACATAGATGTTTTAATTGAAAAGTGAAAGGTTTCCTTCGAGTGGCCTGGACGTTATCTCGCTAAAACACCCCATACTCTATAGTATCGCCTCCGTGTTTCCGCCGCCTTCCAGATGGGTTTTATTGCCGAGGATGTTTAAGATATTGCTGAGATGTAGGTCAGGACATAACCTCATGGATTGCTTAAAAAGGACTTTTATCATATAGAGTAGGGATATACTATGCTTGATCAGCAGGGAACGAAGGATGCAGTAGAGGATCAGCCCTTGACTGCTCAGCGACTCTATCATCATGATCCATTGCTTGTTTTATTGAAGGAAAGGATGAGGCTCAATATACTTTTGATCTGTGGAGGCGTCATGCTGCTTCCGGGAAGCGTATTTTTGTCCTGGTGGTTGGGGTGGGCGCGCGCGACCACCATGTGGAATACCAATAATACGTTAAGTATACTACTCCAGACCTTTGTGCTTTTTCCGATAATCTTCTTTATTTATTTATCAATTCCAGTTTTGATTGCCGATCTTTTCAGATCTCTAAAAAGGAACGAAGTAATCGGTGGGCCTCATCTATCTTTATCAGGCACACCCACGTATGAAAAATTTGTACAGCAGATGGTCAGGTGGACGGATCATCCTGGATGGGCGCTCACAATTTTTGTACTTGTTATCTGCTATGCCCTGTTTCGGTTACTTGTGCAAGAATCGGTGAGTCCAAGCCCTGTACCCTATTGGATGAGATTTTGTGTTGTTCTTGCTTATCTCCCCTTAATGTACGTTACTGGAATGAGTGTAACCCGTATTCTGCTCGCATTGA
>CAXTTV010000327.1:0-233 GCA_964247295.1 uncultured Ktedonobacteraceae bacterium
GCGCGCATGCGCGATGGGTTCGGGTCTATCGGAGCTTGCCATCGCCCGTAGACCGGGTCACGTGTGGACCCGTGGGAACACAATGCACCATCTTCGCCATCGCCAGATCCAGCCGTGTGGTGGGAAAGAAGGAAATGATCCGTCGTCGGCCATGGCTCCCGCCATCGCTCCCGGTGCCACGCGTCCCCACCGTGCCCCACCGAACAACAATAAAAACACTCACTGAAAAACAA
>CAXTTV010000327.1:243-2962 GCA_964247295.1 uncultured Ktedonobacteraceae bacterium
CCTTTGGTTTATCCCTCGTTCCTCCCAGGCGTTGCAACGTGTAATACCAGATCCTATCCCCTACGCCAGATTCTCCGGGACCAAAAAGGTCACCGCCACCGGAAAATAACGCGGCTTGGGATCTGCGAAACGCCGCTCGATCGCCTCTACCTCTCGCCCAATCTCCCCATCAATCTCTACAACCCGCTCCTCAAGCGAGCGCTTATGGTTCTCAAACAAAAGCTGCTCCTGGGTTGTAAAGCTTTTATCCAGCGTTAACTGCTCTACCTCCGGTCTCTTCAGTTCCCGCTCAATACTGGCCTTGAGCTCACTGAGAATCAGGCGGATATCCTGCTGCTCCTTCTGAGAACGTTTCTCAAGCACGCGTTGCAGGCTCTTTACCCGCGCCTCCTGCCGATTCTCTAACGCTCTGACTAATCTAGGCTGAAATGCCGGCCACTGATTGCGCAACGCTTCCTGCATCCGCGTGGAGGCCGGGCGATCCGTGGCCGCTTCCAGGGCCTCGCGCATCTGCTGCTCCGTCATCTGCTCAATCTTGCCTTCGCGCATAAACAGCCCGATCGCGATCAACTCCTCATGCAGCCGCTGATTATCTCCACCCAGCAAAAGCAAGCGAGCATGGGCAATCACCCCGACGGTGTTATTGCCAAAGGTCTGTGTGGGGACTGTCCGGGCTGTGACACGGTAAAGCTTGCGACTCTCGCTCTGGTGCGACCAGACCTCGGCCCGGAGCAGCCGCAGCGCCATGGTGACCAGGTTGTGATTCAGGTGGGCCAGAACGACATCATCACGCCCCTTCGACAGCTCGTGATCAAACACGATCGGGCGCAGATGCCCATCATAGGGATGAGCCAGTCCCTGTGTGGAGTTGTTCCAACTTCCTGTGAGGGGTGGGACGCGAAACACCCGAATGGGGGCCCGCTGCCCATAAGGATCTGCGAGGGTCTCGGGAATCAACGCTGGCTGACCAGCAAGCTCTAAAGCTGTCTCGACTACGGCCTGAATGTTCTGAGGCGTGAGATGCAGAGATCGGCGGCTCTCCTGAAGTTGCTGTGTAAGCTGGTCTACCTGTTCCTTTAAACTACGCTCGACTGTCAGCAGCCGGCGAGATTTGCGCTGTTTCTCCTCTGCCGTTCCGGTATCCAGCCGCTGTCGACGGCCCAGCATCGCCTCCGATACCTGATCCGCCACTACCGGGCCCACGCTCCCAAGGTCCTCGCGGATCGTCTCGACCTTTTTCACCGCCTGATAAAGAAACTCTAGATCAGCATCCAGATCCCCTACCGCCAGATCATCGTCCCGATTATCCCGATACGTGCTGCTCACAAAATGGTAGATGTTCACCTCAGAAGCCTTCTGACCATGACGATCGACGCGCCCATTCCGCTGTTCCAGCCGGTTGGGATTCCAGGGAATCTCAAAATGGATCAGGCGGGAGCAGTAATTCTGAAGGTCGATACCCTCGGAGGCCGCGTCCGTCGCCAGCAGAATCCGTACCGCCGACTCGCGAGGGTGCATCTGGAAGGCCGCCTTGACCTTCTCTCGATCCTCCGAAGACATCCCGCCATAAAGCGTCAGCAGACGGCGATCGCCCGAAGCGTTCACCTCCGCCAGTCCCTCAGCAGCCAACAGATCATGAAGCCAGCGCTGGGTCGTGCGGTACTCCGTAAAGATGATCACCCGCTCATCATTCCAACGGCCACCTGCCTTCAACGTCTCTTTCAGCCAGCGGATCAGCTCACGCGTCTTGGTATCCTGCTGGACCACGAGGCGCTCGGCCATCGCGTTCATCTGCCCAAGCAGACGCAGATCCTCAGCATCGGGGGCGCGGAACAGTGGAGCCGCCGTCTCTACCGCCAAGGCCCGGCTCTCTTCCAGATCCTCATCGTCGTCATTCTCTTCTTCCGACTGCTCAAGCTGGCTTTGCAGCACGCTCATCTTTGGCTTACTGGTCAGTTCACGACGCTGACCTCCACTCTCAAGCGAACGGCGATGTTGCTCAAGCGTCATCTGAAAGGCTTGAGGAGACGAAAACAGGCGCTTTTTGAGCAGCTTTAGCACAAACTCTGTCGCGTAGCGCTCAACGGGATCATCACTCACGCGCTTTAAGCGGCGCTGCGAGTAGGTACGAAGCAGATTGTAGAGATCGCGCTCCTCATCGGTATAATGTAATAGAAGCGGGGTCAGCGTGCGCACCGCGAACGAGGGCGCGCCATCCCAGCCCTTCAAATCTGACTTGAGCCGGCGAATCATAATCGAATGAAGCTGGTTTTTATCGGGCACTACCCCGCGCGCGAACCGCTGATTATCCAGGAGTTCCAGCAAAGAAGAGAAGCTCGCCTGATAGCCATTATGAGGCGTCGCTGTCAGGAACAGCTTATGTTCAAAGTGCGGGACCAGCGCACGAATCGTCTTTGTCCTCAGCGAGTCTACCGCGAAATTCCCCTGACCGGAAGGAGCCACATTATGGGCCTCATCCAGGATCAACAAATCAAACTTGCGGGGATAGGCCGCCTGACCTGGGGCCGGGAGCGCCTCCTTGAAGAGGCGAAACGGGCGCTCGCGCTTCAGAAAATCAATCGAGGTAATCAACCGGGGATAGTGCGTCCAGGGATTCACATGGAGCCCACGAGATCGCCGAAGCTCTTTAAAGAGCGCGCTATCCACGATCCGAAAATCCAGCCCAAACTTATCCAGCATCTGATCGCGCCACTGAACC
>CAXTTV010000328.1:0-2958 GCA_964247295.1 uncultured Ktedonobacteraceae bacterium
GAAGAGGAACAGTTTTCACAGGGGTGGGTGGAGTAGAGATCTCCTGGGCCGGGTTTAGATCGGCGCTGGCCTGTTGCTCTGCCTGCTGTTGATCGCGAATGAAACCGCGGCGTTCCAGCGAGATAGAGAGCCAGAACTTGAGCACGCGGAACGTAATCAGCAGGAGAGAGAGCCAGAGGATCAGCAGAGCGAGCGAAAGCAGGATCAAGCCGAAGAAAGCCAGGAGGGCAGTAGGGCCTTGCTGAGCCAGAATTTGAGGGAGTTGAGGTATGACCCCGACCAGGAACTTCCAGGCCCAGGGTGGGAAGCCGCCACTTATAAAGTAGAGCATAACACCCGCGAGAAACAGACCGAATAACGTCCCCAACCTGACCGCCAGGTAAGATTGGAATTGAGTCTTAAGAAAGTTTAGCAAGGTCTTTAGCATATACCGCCCTTAATTCGTAACGAAATTTTTTAGTCCTCTCCTTAAAAATAACGATTGAAGAGCATAAAAATGTACATGAGATGACGTGGGCATAGGTCCACACATGACCCGACCTACCTCATTCGATCCACCCTTTCGACATTCCCAACAGAGTCGCCAGAATGTTTCTCCACCAGATTATACCGTATTTTCCTCGAAAGAAGAGACCTGGATAGTTACAGTATTTTGAACAAGAGCTCGGAGACCGCCGAGGCCGGAGGAGAGGTCAGCATCTTTGGCCGCAACCATCCAATCTTGAGGTTCGGGATCGTTTGAGAGCCAGGCTTTAGCGGCCAGCTTGTGATCGAGAGCGCGGAAGCGGATAGTATAAGACATCTGGGGTTGAGCAGGAAGAGTCATCGCACCAAGTCGAGTCACGACGCCCTTAACTTTTTTTATAAGAATCAGTTGTTGTCCGTCCAGATAGGCTTTATACCAATTATTGGAGTCCTGCCAGCGGAGAACCGCGCCGATATTGGACTGGGAATAGTTACTGACAGAGGCACGAAAGAGAACCTCTGTATTCGCGTTCTGTCCGCCGATCACAGCGTCGAAAAAGCCATTGCTCTCAGGAGAGCCGGAGATCGTACCCAGCCTATGAGCAACTCTAAAAGCAGGAGCGAGATGGGCATCAGCGTCCCAGGGGTGGTTATCAGTAGAAAGGCCCCAGAGGGCTTGATTTGTGCGTTGGAAAGTATCTTGAACGAGGATAGAAGTTGTAGGGTTGGTAGGCATCTGGACATTGGCGGGCGGCGTACCTTGAAGGATAGGGATCAGGGTAGGTTTGGGGTTAAGAGGTTTAGAAAGTAGCGGAGGAGTTGTCTTCATAGAGGGACGTGGAGACATACTGAGAGTCAGGGCTTTGGTAATTCCAGGTGCGAAAAAGCTAGAGAGCAGGCCCAGGAGCAGGACCAGCCCGAGAAGTGTATAGATAAGCGCGCGTGTTTTTATACGCATATATCTGATCTCCTTTAAAACGGGTATACGCACACAATGATACGTATACCGAGGGTGCGTTGAAAGATATGTATTGCTGTTATGAGAGATAAATCATCGCGAGTCGGAAGCCGTGCATAAACGAGCAGCCGATGGGCCGAGTGATGCCCATTGTCACGGGTCCACACGTGACCCGATCTACCACCCACGTGTGTAGCGGTGGTGACGGGATCGCTGGCCTTTTCCACGGGTCCACACGTGACCCGATCTACCTCATTCGATCCACCCTGGGTAATTTTCCAAGGCTGGGAAAGGAAGGATGCCCCCTGAGTGCGGTAGGAGCGCTGCGCTCTGCGGGCCGTCCTACGTCGCGTCCACGTATCCTTTTCGGTCCCACATTCACACTTTCCCAGCAGAGCCGTTACATTTAAGAATGGTTGCCGGTTGTCGAAATTTTCATAATTGAAGAGTTGCCTTGAGGGGCAGCGAACTTCGTCACAGGCATTTTCACAAGGCTGCGGACCGTATTGTGAATCCAGCTAATGCCCTGAAGGGTCTCGCCGGTAGAAGGATCGACAGTGCCAACATAGGCAGCATTGGCATGGGTTGCCATATCATTGAGCAGCTTAAGGGCTGGTGGTGCAAGCAGCTCCTTATCGCTCATTGCCTCCAGTTTAAGTGAGTCGCGGCGGACCTGAGAGAGATGGTTCTTCACATTATTGATCGCCTTAAAGATCTGAGCCGATTGTTTACGGATCTCTGGAGTTGTGCCAGGAGAAGAGGCCAGCCCATTCAAGTGAAAGATGATATGGTAAATATAAGATGGATTGTGAGGATCGGGTTGATCGGGTCCGACCAGAGGGATCGAAGCGTTGCGAGCAGGGACGAGAAGCGGAGTCCCTTCAGGAACATCGTTCTTTATGCCCTTCACGCCATCCAAATAGTCGAGGGAGCGGATCACCTGACGGCGAATGAGGCCGGCATCCTTATTTTCGCCCCAATTATCGCGAGCGCTATCGGACCATTCGAGGATCTTGCTAGTATTGCGGAAGAACCAGTTATCGATACCGCCGGGTAGATGGTCCTGGTCGAGAGTAGGATCGTCGGCCAGCAGATGGCGGAGGTGATCCACAAGGCGGAAATGATTTTGATCTTGAGCGTTAGGGACCTGAGAGAACTCGCCATAGACGCGCCAGAGCGCCTCTTCAGTAGTAGGAGCCAGAGGGGGCTGGTCGGCAGATTCCTCGGTGAGAAGGAAGCGGCTATTGTCAGCGAGCAAATTAGTATGAGCCTGGTCGCCGGGGTAGAGGGAATTAATTGTCCCGTTGGAAAGCGACATCTTCCCGAGAGCTATCGTTTGAGGGTCGCTCTGGTTTTTATCAGAGAGCAGCCAGGCATAGTAGGCTTTTCCTTGAGCAGGTGTGGGCAGATTGTGGAGATCGACCTGAACCTGATCATTGATCCCCTGATTGCTATTTTCATTAAACTGTTCGCTACTGACAAACGTAATTATGCCGTTAGTGACAGGAGCTATTGTTTTAGTTGGGGGTGTTGAT
>CAXTTV010000329.1:0-2932 GCA_964247295.1 uncultured Ktedonobacteraceae bacterium
AAGATAATTCTTGTATATGGGGTTCTTTATGGCGTATACTTATAGAAAAATAGTACATTACAGATCTTTGTAGCAGCGTCCCCACTTCTAAAGGCTACTTTTGTGAACGATCTTGATCCTTCCGGCCAGGTTCCAGAAGAAAACGAAATCCTCTCTAAAAAGATTACTTCTGAGCCCCCAACTACCACTGCCCATGATCCTTATCTGGCGTTTCGTTTTCGCGATTTTCGCTTGCTTTTTATCGGGGTGTTTGTCGCGGCAATGGGAGAACAGATGCTCAATGTCGCGATCGGTTGGGAACTGTATGAGCGCACTGGATCAGCGCTGGCTCTGGGTCTGGTCGGGTTGGTACAGGTACTGCCAGTTATTTTTCTTTCGTTACCCGGCGGCCATGTCGCCGACCACTATAACCGTAAATATATTATGGTTGCTACTCAGTCCTTACTGGCAATCAGTACACTTGGCCTAACGCTGCTTTCATTTGGGCGGGGGCCACTACCACTTATTTATGCCTGTCTGCTACTCACAGGTATCTCTGACTCCTTCGGCAACCCAGCGGCTTCGGCGCTGATTTCTCAGACAATTCCTCAGGAGGCCTTTGAGAATGCGGCAACCTGGCGCAGTAGTGCCTGGCAGATGGCCTCTGTACTGGGTCCGGCCCTGGGTGGAGTGATTATCGCGATTAGTCGGAGCGCCGCACCGATCTATTTGATCGATACCCTCGCGATCCTGATTGTGATTTCGATGTTTTTCTTTATCCGCATTCAACATCAGGCGGTCGCCTCACGTAAGACGACGACTGTTAACTCGTTACTGGAGGGTGTGAGTTTTCTGCGTGGAGCCCCGATTATTCTCGCGGCGATCACGCTGGACCTTTTCGCGGTCCTCTTTGGGGGTGCGGTGACCCTGCTACCGATCTTCGCGAAGGATATTCTCCAGGTTGGTCCAGTCGGGCTGGGCTGGCTACGAGCCGCGCCATCCATTGGAGCGGTCTCGATCGCTCTGCTGATCGCCCACCGCCCCCCCTTCAAAAAGGCAGGTCAAACGCTTTTACTGGCGGTGGCGGGCTTTGGCATCGCCACAATTGTCTTTGGCCTCTCGCGCAATTTCTGGCTCTCACTGGTGATGCTTTTGACTCTCGGTGGGCTGGACAATATTAGCGTAGTGATTCGGGGAACGCTGTTGCTGACTCGCACGCCAGATACGATGCGAGGCCGTGTCTCAGCCGTAAATGGGCTGTTTATCGCGGCCTCCAACCAGTTAGGAGGCTTTGAGTCAGGGCTGGCGGCGTCGATTTTTGGCCCGATCCTCGCGACCGCTAGCGGCGGGGTTGGCACCATTCTGGTAGTAATCTTGGTCGCCCTGCTCTGGCCGCAAATGCGTACCCTAACGACCCTTACAGAGTCAAAATAGATAAATACCATACGAGCAAAGAGGTGACTGCAACCTTGTGATATTATAAGGAAACCAACCTTTGAGCTATAAAACATGTGTAAGAAAGTGAGATGTGCTTTATGGTTTCTTTACCAAAAGACACAGCTTTGATACTTATCGATGTACAGCAGGGGTTTGATGATCCCTCCTGGGGATCGCGCAATAATCCTCAAGCCGAGGCCAATATAGCCCGGTTACTTGGGACCTGGCGAGAAACCCGGCGGCCAGTGATCCACGTTCAACATCTTTCACTCAGTTCCGAGTCACCCCTGGGGAGCCCGGAGGGGAAACCATTTAAGCCCGAAGCTCAGCCGCAAGGAGATGAGCCGATCTTCCAAAAACACGTGAACAGTGCGTTTATCGGGACAGATCTAGAGAATTATCTGCGCCAGCACAATTATCAGACGCTGGTGATCGCGGGACTGACCACGGACCACTGCGTCTCTACGACAGCGCGGATGGCCGGCAATCTAGGTTTCTCTCCATATCTGGTGGCTGATGCGACTGCGACCTTTGATAAGATCGGCTTTGACGGCGAACGCTACCCGGCGGAAGAGGTTCACGCGGTCTCGCTCGCCAGCCTTCATGGGGAGTTCGCAACTGTGCTGGAAACAGAGAGCATCCTGAAAGGATTGTAGATTCAACTCAGGCAGCCGTCTCGGAGAACCTTGTTGCTGACCTGTACCCCCGGATGCAATGCGTAACTTAACAACCCTTACAAAATCAAAGTAGATAAAGATAGGCAGGTTCAAGAAAGGCCGGCAGCCTTTCCTCTTTCAACCAACTTAAGCAGCATAAAAACTCCATCTGACAAAACCTCCTCTGTGAAAAACACGCTCTCATACCAATAATGCCTCAGAAATGTAACTACTAAAAAGTATAAATTTCGGATCTTTTTCATTAATAAATCATTAAATAGAATAATTTTCTTGATTAACTTTACAAAATGGTAATTACATCTTGCATAATACATTTCAGTATTTTATAATATATAGAGAGACAATGGTAAGTTCAAGCGTAGCCATTCTGGTCTCGTACTTCATAAAATGATGGAAGGAAATTACTTAGCATGAAAAGCATACGCCATCTTATTCTCATTCTGATAGTAGTTGCTGTATCAGGTTTTTTAGTATCGTTCTCCGCTCCTGTCGCAAGCGCCAGCAGCTCCACAGTTCACATCGTTAACTGCCCCGATAGCTTCTTCGCGGGCCCTGTCGTGGTTCAGTCGGCTGGTGATGACGTTTGTTACGAGGGGACAGGAAAGATCTCGGTAGACTTTCATACAGTAGCGACCATATGTATGGGAACCCATACGGGAGTTGCTTACTATTACGACTCAGACGGGAACTATAAGCAGTTTAACCTATCTCGACAATATGTATGTTATGGACACGCCGTTAAACAGTTTCCCTTATATCATGTTGTAAGTTTTCAGTTTAATTGATGAGGTAAAATCATAAAAGGGAGATCGATAAGACTATAAGGGTACCCTATAGTC
>CAXTTV010000330.1:0-2875 GCA_964247295.1 uncultured Ktedonobacteraceae bacterium
TCGAATGGGGTAGGTCGGGTCACGTGTGGACCCGTGGAGACGGGAACCTCTCCCATTGCCATTGCCACACTCATTGGTCTCAGGGGAATGGGCCACGATGATCCATCGTCAGCCAGGACCCCCGAACGTGCTCCCGTTCCTGTGGGTATCTCTGTGGCCCGGTCTTCCAGGCCCTGGATGGGTCGGCTTCTCGGGGGACAGGTGGGGCGTCCCCTTGCCACGGGTCCACACGTGACCCGATCTACCGGCGATGGCAAGGCAGGAGAACACCCTTCCTTTCTTTTCCCAACAGAGTCTTCTAGAAAGTGTTTCTATGGGCCGTGGTGCTCGACAGAGCATGATGTTTCTTCTAGAAAGTGTTTCCCTGGGCCGTGGCGCTCGACAGAGCATGACGTTTCGCAAGCTGCTTCCCTAATGAAAGGGTATCTGCTATGAGATTGCTTTTTCGCCTCTGTTTGCTGGTCGCGCTACTCAGTCTCACTGCGATTATTATCCTGGGATTGATGTTGTACTCAGGCGCTTCCGCTTCAAGCAAGACGGTACATGTATCAGATCCGGTAATAGGTACCGTCCACCCCGATCCCGAGGATGCGTATGATGCTCAGCGACCGCCTCATCTCACGCCTCAGCAGGTGAAGCTCCCTCCGATCGCGGCCCCGGCCCGATTGGTTATTCCAAAGATTAAGGTAAATGCTCCGATCGAGCAGCTTGATCTCCTTGAGGATGGAAGTCTGGATACGCCTTCAAAGGATACCTGGGCCGATGTTGGCTGGTATAAACGTGGCCCTATGCCCGGCCAGAAGGGGAGCGCGGTGATTGATGGGCACCTCAACCAGCCCGGCGATGATCCCGCTGTTTTCTGGAACCTTCACAATCTGAAACGCGGTGACATTATCGAGGTAGTAGATCACAAGGGCAACATGTACCGCTTCAAAGTAGATAAAATCGCCTCGTATCCACCTGATAAGGCTCCGGTCACACAGATCTTTAGCAATGATAGCAGATCTCACCTCAACTTGATTACTTGTGCCGGGGATTGGGTTCCAGATCAGAATCAGATGAATGCCCGACTGGTTGTTTTTTCTACGAAAATCGAGAGCTGATCACATCAGATGCTTGACCATTTCTTTATACCAGATCTCGCCAAATTTGAGTTCGCCATACATCAGCATTGTTGGCTCGCCGGTCGAAGAGATCCGACCATGGTACTCACCGATAAAGTTCCGCAGGTTCTCGGAACTGATCTTCAGCGCTTCCAGGGATTTAATCTCGTCTGATTCCGGCTCTCGTTGCTGGACCTCGCTTAAAGGGATCTCAAGCTGAGTGTAAAAACAGATCTCTCCATGCGGGGTTTCTAGATCGTAGACTGCGCCGAGGCAACATTGATACGCAATCTCTTCCGGACGTACGCCGGTCTCTTCATGGATCTCGCGAGTCACAGCCCCGAAGGGGTCCGGCCCACTTTCGCCGTCCAGTTCCCGTTCAAAGAACCCACCGATCACATGATAGCGGCCCTCATAGACATCTACCCCTTGCCGTTTGTCCAGCAGCATAAAGCCATCACTGGTCTCGACAACGGAGCAAACGCCGATGGCATTGCCCAGCTCCTCGCGACTATGGTGACTCGCGAACTGGGGCTCCCGAGTGGTGACGTACTCTTTATAACTGGTGTTTCCCAGGCGCAAAAGCAGAGGCCCACCCGGTATGGAGCGAGCCTCGACCAATCGAAAAAGTTGGGAATCAAAGAGCAGGCTGCTGCGCTCGTGGGCCAGGGCCAACTTTTGTTCCCAGAGCTTATCCATCCAAAGCTGCCGATCTGGCGTGATCGGCATACGCCAGGAGGGGTCGTACTCGATCCTGAGCCCTTCGGGGCGATATACGCCCCGTGCCAGCACCTCAAACTTCAGCATGCCTACTCCCACTCAATCGTCGCGGGTGGCTTGGAGGTAATGTCATAGACCACACGATTGACTCCAGAGACTTCGTTGACAATCCTGTTCGCCATTCGGCCAAGTAGATCATAGGGCATTCTAGCCCAATCGGCGGTCATAAAATCTCCGGTTGTGACCGCGCGGATCGCCACCACATTGGCATACGTGCGTCCGTCGCCCATCACTCCCACGCTCTGAATTGGCGTCAGGACCGCGAATGCCTGCCCTAGCTCGCGATAGATCCCGGCCCTTTTAATCTCCTCGATCACAATCTTATCGGCGGCCCGGAGAATCGCCAGCCGGGGCTCATCTACCGCGCCGATAATCCGGATCGCCAGCCCTGGACCTGGGAACGGATGTCGCCAGACCCAATCCTCAGGCATCCCCAGCTCGTGACCGATCTTGCGAACCTCATCCTTAAAAAGAGTGCGGAGGGGCTCGACCAGCTTCAACGCCATCTGTTCGGGCAGCCCACCTACATTATGGTGTGTTTTGATCCGGGTTGCGGTCGAGGCTGTATCGTGGCTGGTACTCTCAATCACATCCGGGTAGAGCGTCCCCTGGGCCAGAAACTCGATCGGCTCTCGCTGCTCCTGTAATTGTTCAGCCGTCTCCTCAAAGACCCGAATAAACTCCTCGCCGATAATCTTGCGCTTTAGCCCGGGATCAATCACATTCTTTAATTTACTCAGGAAGCGTTCGCGCGCATCTATCACCTTCAGGGGAATGTGCATGTGATTTCCGAACGTTTCAACTACCTGCTCGCGTTCGCCCCCGCGTAGGCAGCCGGTATCTACAAACACACAGGTTAGCTGATCCCCAACCGCCTTGTGAATTAACAGGGCCGCGACCGCCGAGTCCACACCGCCTGAGAGATCGCAGATCACCCGGCCATTCCCTACCCGTGACTGAACCTGCTCCACAGCTTCCTCGATGACCGAGCA
>CAXTTV010000331.1:0-2781 GCA_964247295.1 uncultured Ktedonobacteraceae bacterium
TCCCTGGACTAATCCCTTTCCTTTCTTTTCCTAACATAATCGCGGTGGCTCCCCTATGATGTTTGCTTGGTCTTATCAAAATTTTCCAGAATATTTTCATTTGTATACCACAGTAATATACTCCTTTTTCTACACTTGTGTACACATCTCATTCAGAATATTATATCCCATCTTTTCTTTAATATCACGATTAAAAAACTGGTAAAAAATTTGATTCCATAAATTATATATAATAATTTATATTTTCCGAATCGTAGATATCCTCTGAAGATTTATAAGATGTTGTCAGATATTTACAAATAGTCTTTTAGGAAAATCAGAGCTTGAAGGATTGGAAATACCTCTATCACTATACTCTTTCCTATTTCACCGCTTTGGTATACACTAGAAAATGGCGTTAAAGGCGAGCACCTATCGACCGTAATTCTTCTATCAAAGAATTGACGAGTCCCAAGAATTCTGATTACCCTACACCTTGCACTCCCTCGATAGTTTGCGCTCCGGCTGCCAGATATGCGACTATACCAACAAATACAGATGTTGCTAGCGAATACAAAGGAGTCCATTGAAGTGAGATTTGACCTCGACGACGAGCAATCAGAGATTCGCGACACTGTTCGTCGCTTTACTGAGCAAGAGATTACGCCCAATGCTGAGGCCTGGGATGAGCAGAATTACTTTCCACGCGAGATTTATAGCCGTCTGGGTGATCTTGGCCTCTCTGGAATGACAACCCCTGAAGAATTGGGTGGCAGCGGCCTCTCTCGCCTGACGGCGGCTCTGATCTATGAAGAGCTAGCAAAAGGTGATATGGCGACGGCGGTCGGGCTCTCGGTCCATAATATGGTCACCGGCTCGATCGCTCGTTTTAGCAATGAGGAGCAGCGCGAACGCTGGGTCGGCGGACTGGCCTCAGGCTCTCTGCTCGGAGCTTTCTCGCTTAGCGAGGCGGAGGCAGGATCTGACGCTGCCAGCCTCCAGTGTCGGGCCGAGCGCGTTGGTGATGAATACATCCTGAACGGTAGCAAGATGTGGGTGACAAACGGCGGTGAAGCCGATATCTATCTGCTGATGGCCCGGACAACTCCTGGTCGTAACGCCTCTGGGATCTCTTGCTTTGTAGTTGAGAAAGGGACTTCGAGCTTTAATTTTGGGAAGACCGAGCGGAAAATGGGATTGCACTCCTCCCCCACCCGCGAATTGATCTTTGAGGACTGTCGCATCCCGACAAAAAATCTCTTGGGCGAAGAGGGCCAGGGCTTTAAAATTGCCCTCTCTTCCCTGGATGGGGGGCGGATCAACATTGGCGCGATCGCGATCGGTGTGGCTCAGGCGGCCTTTGAGACGGCCCGGCTCTACGCGATCGAGCGGCAGCAGTTTGGGCATCCGATCGGTGTGTTTCAGGGCCTGCAATTTATGCTGGCCGACATGGCTATGAAGACCGAGGCAGCCCGTCTACTAGTCTATCAGGCGGCCTATATGCTAGATAAAGAGCATGGAGCCGGGATGTATGCCTCAATGGCAAAATGTTTGGCGACGGATACGGCAATGGAGGTTACAACCAACGCAGTTCAGGTACTGGGCGGCGCGGGTTACGTTCGGGATTATCCTGTTGAGCGCTATATGCGTGATGTCAAGGTCGCTCAGATTTTTGAGGGAACCAATCAAGTGCAGAGAATGGTAATCGCCCGGTCGCTGCTCGGCAACCTACGTTAAGCTAAAGAACCGAGAGGGCTGGGGAAAAGACACGTGCGGGACGATTCTTCCCCAACCCTACAAGGTGCTCCCCTATTTGATACTCGCGCTGGCAAGCTCTTTCAGCATGTTATTGAAAAGCGAGGATTGCTCATCCTGAGGCTGAAGACTGCACTTGTCGAGGACCCGAACATCAACGCGGGGATTGATCCGTTTCAAAGCTACGGAAACCTCGGTCGGTGAGGCTAAGCCCTCACGACCCAGGACAGTGATGACCGGAACCTGCACCCGAGCCAGAGCCTCCTGAACATCCATCGTCAGAGTCCGACCCACGAAGGAAGAGGCGGCATAGCGCGCGTTTGGCTGATGAGCACTGGTGTAGACATACTCAACCAGCTCATCGGTGATCAGACCGGGGTTGTGGAAGCCCTGCACATCATAATATTTACGGATCGCCCCCCGGCTGCTAAGCTGGTTATAAACAAACTCGCCGAGGATAGGTGTGCGCAACACAAATTTCAGCAGACCGCTGACGGGGCCGGGCTCGCTCTCCTCCAGGATCTCGATCGGCGGGGAGACCAGAACCAGACGCTCAAAATACTTGGGTCGACGATACGCCTCGGCCACTACGTAGGCGGCGGTCAAACCATGAGCCACAACAGTCGCGGGCTTATTGATGACTTCTTTCACAAAATCCCCGATGAGATCGGCGAAAGTCTCAGCAGTATAGTCAATAGTGGGCCGATCCGAAAGGCCAAAGCCTAACAGATCCAGCACATAGACGCGATACTGGTGCGCCAGGACATCAATATTTTTCCGCCATTCGTAGGAAGAGGCACCAGGACCAAAGCCGTGAATGAGCAGCAGCGGTTTAGCCTCGCGATCTCCCTTGACCTCATAGAACACATCGCCATACTTCCAGGGATACCGACGCTCCTCGCCCAGCAGCACGGTATTCAGTTCGCCGGCCTGCGTCTCGGTCAGTTTATTAACAACGGCCATTGTCCCAAGGACGCCACCGACGATTGCGCCGGTTGTCAGAACATTGCGGAACTTCATTTTGAATCTCCTCTAATGGTCTCTATC
>CAXTTV010000332.1:0-975 GCA_964247295.1 uncultured Ktedonobacteraceae bacterium
AAATCTTCTCCACCTATTATCGCTTACGCTTTAAACCCGCCATGATAATAGCCTATTGAATCGTTCAGGTAGTGGATATGCATATCTACACTAAAAACTTGAAACACACGTGGAAAGGGGAGATAGAAATCCTGTGGAATAGTGGTGGATGGCTTTGACACATTGGAGAAGCCTGCTTCCGCGAGGCTAACAGTGAATTGACCACCGATAGGATTTGCGTCAACATGCCCATGCAGCTTAAGGTTGTAACAGTTATCGCCTAATTCTTCTACATAACCAACTTTGACACCTTTGACAACAATGTCAGCACGATAATCCGAACGTACAAGCTCAAATTTTCCACAACGGGCGTCTTTGGCATGGGCAGAAGCCTTAGGGCCAGCAACAGAGGTTACCAACCCTAAAGCGCAGAGCAATGTCAGAGCAAGGCAGGAACGAACGATCCAAGATGTGATGTACGATGTGTTTTCACACATCTTCGTGAGAAAATATCTCCTCGTTTCTACGTATTTCTTGTTTAAAGAATACGTAAGCAGTACCCCTCCCATACCTCCATCTCTCCTCTAACGCTCACAAGCATTTTTCCTTAACTACTAATGTAAGGATAACAGTTTTATATCAACAAATTATCAACTTGAGGTTACAATCTTGTAAAAAACTTAAATTAGTTATTTCATTTTTTGTACACTTTGAAGTATGCTTAACAAGCAAAAACAGAATTCAAGCTTAAGAATCGCTCCTGGTGGGATCATTACCGCATGATGTAGATTTAAGAGATTGTTGGCTGAGGTAGTCGGGATCTGATCCCATAGGGGCACACCCTGTTTTATGAAAGGATGGCCCCAACCACGTGATCTGGTTTATTTAGCGAGGTCGGGAGTGGCGACGAACCATTTGCCGCTGCCGCCTTGCCCGGTAGTTTGACCAGGGGCCGTATCCGAAGCAAAGGTGTAGAAGCAGGTGACCGTTATACTC
>CAXTTV010000332.1:985-2647 GCA_964247295.1 uncultured Ktedonobacteraceae bacterium
ATTGCTCGCCCGTATCCGCGCCCTGTTCCGACGGGGTCCGGGCCTGGCCATTGCCCGGCGGATCACAGAGCAGCACAAAGGGAATATCGAAGCCAGAAGCCGACTGGGAGAAGGAAGCAGCTTTATTGTCACCTTGCCATGCCTCTAGGGCTGTACAAGTAGATCTCTATGAAGTGATACACTGGTAGAGATGAAAAAGTAAGTGAGTGGTAGCTGCAAGGCAAGCACAACTGGAGTCTATCAATGGCAAAAAATACAAGGGTACTGGTGATTATCGCGCTCACTCTGGGGATGACCCTGGCGACGCTGGATACAACGATTATTTCGACGGCGATGCCCAAGATTGTTGGGCAGTTGGGAGGGATCTCGCTATATTCCTGGGTCTTTTCTATTTATCTGCTGACTTCCACAACGACAGTCCCCCTCTATGGGAAGCTTTCGGATCTTTATGGGCGCAAGCCAATCTTCATTATCGGCATGACGGTCTTTTTGATTGGATCACTAGCCTGCGCGCTGGCCCAAAGTATGGAGCAATTGATTATTTTCCGGGCGCTGCAAGGAGTGGGTGCCGGAGCGATCGCGCCCCTGGTACTCACAATGATTTCCGATATTTCAACCTCGCGCGAGCAACGTAACCGCTTGCAGGGATTGATCGGAGCGATCTGGGGAGTATCGAGTGTCGTGGGGCCGGCCCTTGGCGGCCTGATTGTGGACTACCTGTCCTGGCCCTGGGTTTTCTCCATCAATCTTCCCTTTGGATTGATCTCTATCGCCCTGCTCTGGCTTTTCTTTAAAGAAGAGATTGAGCGTCAGAAGCATCGCCTGGATTACGCGGGAACGGTATTGTTGACCGGAGCAGTGGTCACACTGCTGCTGGCTTTATTGCAAGGGGGAACGGCCTGGGCCTGGAACTCCTTCCCCAGCATTGGCCTCTTTGTGGCCGCGATTGTCTTAACCTCCCTCTTCCTGTTCGTCGAGAGGCGGGCTGAGGAGCCGATCATTCCGCTCTCACTTTTCGCTAACCGCACGATCGCCATCTCCAGTATCGGCGGTTTTATCTTGGGCTGTCTGCTCTTTGGATTGAGTACATATGTTCCCCTCTTTATTCAGGTTGTAAAGGGGAGTAGCGCCACGGCAGCCGGGGTCATCTTGATTCCCGAGCTATTAAGCTGGTCCATGATCTCCATCTTTATCGCCTTCATCCTGCGTCATAGCAGCTATCAAGCAATCGTGCGATTAGGAACCTGGATCGCCGTTCCTGGCATTGGAATGCTTCTCTTCTTTACTCCCCAGATCGGCATTCCCTATATCCTTCTAACCGGATTGGTCATTGGTATTGGCCTGGGATTATCGGCGAACATCTTTACCCTCTCGGTCCAGTACGCGGCCCCGCGCAATCTTGTAGGGGTTGCCAGCGCCTCCATACAATTTGTGCGCACAATTGGAGGAACCATCGGCGTGGCCCTGATGGGAGCGATCCTCAATGCCCAGCTTACTCAGAAACTGACAGCCATCCTGGCCCGCAATCCCGAAGGTGTGGCGCGGCTGCCCAGAGGGATCGCGCCAGCCAGTATTCTGCTCACGCCAGGAGTGCGCGCCTCCCTGCCGGCAGACTTTTTAGCTCAATTGACCAATGCATTCTCACAGAGCCTGTTCTGGGTG
>CAXTTV010000333.1:0-2584 GCA_964247295.1 uncultured Ktedonobacteraceae bacterium
TGCTGGGGCTTGATCGAGGTGATGTTATTCCTATCTATCTGGGCGATGATATTACTGATGAGGATGCCTTTCGAGCCCTGGCCGGGCGGGGCATTGGAATTTTTGTTGGGCGGGCCGATGATCCCGAGAATGCCGATCGTATAACCTCCGCAGAGTATGTACTGAATACAGTAGAGGAAGTTGA
Organism: uncultured Ktedonobacteraceae bacterium; assembly: GCA_964247295.1. Taxonomy (GTDB): domain Bacteria; phylum Chloroflexota; class Ktedonobacteria; order Ktedonobacterales; family Ktedonobacteraceae; genus CAXTTV01. The sequence goes on from CAXTTV010000333.1 coordinate 185, forward strand.
GGCATTTTTGAACAGCTTCGCTACCATGGATCTGGAAGAGGGAACGACATTCGCAGGTAAGAGGTCAATGATTGATTCCAAGGATTGGACGCTCGCCTACGACTCTTTTGAGCCAGAGCAGGAGCGATTGCGGGAAGTGTTGACCTCAACCGGGAATGGCTATTTTTGCACGCGTGGCAGTGCCGAATGGGCCGATGTGGACGATATTCATTATCCAGGCACGTACGCTCATGGCTGTTATAATAGAGAGACAACCATTCTCGGCGGTCATCCGGTCCTCAACGAGGATCTCGTGAACCTACCTAACTGGCTGGTAATGAAGCTGAGAATCGGCGACAGCGAGCCGGTCACGCTCAAAAATGTTGAGATGCTGAGCTATCGCCATGAAGTAAACTTTCGGTATGCCACAGTAATGCGTACAATGCGTTTTCGGGATAAGCAGGGGCGCGAGACCACACTTTTCAGCAAGCGCTTTGTCAGCATGGCCGATGTGCATCAGGCTGCTTTAGAATGGACCATCACTGCTGAGAACTGGTCTGGCCCGGTAGAGGTGATCGCGGCGCTTGATGCGCGCGTTACCAATCAGGGGGTCGCTCGATATCGGGAGCTAGAGGGCCGCCACCTGCATCCGGTATCGAGCCGGAAACTGAACGGAGATGGCATTTCTTTGCTCGCGCAGACGCGTCAGTCGCATGTCTACATTGCTGAGGCGGTACGGACCCGTGTGTACACCAGCATGGGAGAAGTGATGGCCGAGCGCGGCATGTATCAGATGGAGGATTACGCTCATCAGACGCTGCGCTTCCATCTTCAGCAGGGTCAACCGGCGCGCGTTGAGAAGCTGATGGCCTTTTACACCTCTCGTGATCAAGCGATTACTGAGCCATTGAACAACGCTGAGACGGAGGTTTCCCGGTTCAGCTCCTTTAATGAGATGTTTGAACGTCATCAGCGGGCGTGGGATGAGCTGTGGGACGATTGTGATTTTCAAGTGCCTAATGACAGCCGGGTCCAGTTCCTGCTCCGCTTCCATGCCTCCCATGTGTTGCAGACCTGCTCGCCCCACACCGCTGATCTGGACGTTGGGGTACCCGCGCGCGGTCTTAATGGGGAAGCCTATCGCGGCCACATCTTCTGGGATGAACTTTACATCTATCCCTTTTTAAACTTTCGGTTGCCAAGGATCACCCGTGGCCTTTTGATGTATCGGTATCGTCGGCTTGGTGAGGCCCGCATGTTAGCACGCAATGCTGGTTACAAAGGCGCGATGTACCCCTGGCAGAGCGGCAGCGATGGCAAAGAGGAGACCCAGGTTGTTCATCTAAATCCTCGCTCCGGGATCTGGGAGCCGGACCTCAGCCAGAACCAGCGTCATGTAAGCGCCGCCATTTTCTACAACATCTGGCATTATCTTCAGGCCACCGGTGACACCGATTTCTTGTTGGGGTCGGGGGCTGAAATGATGCTAGAGATCGCGCGTTTCTGGTCCAGCATTGCCCACTTTAATCCACAACGGGATCGCTACGAGATTCATGGAGTGATGGGGCCAGATGAGTTTCACGAGAAATATCCCGAATCCGACGAGCCGGGCCTCCGCAATAACGCGTACACTAATGTGATGGTCGCATGGCTTTCAGACATCGCCGTCAAATTGCTTGACCTGCTTCCGGCACGCTGGCGGCGCTCGTTGAGTGAGCGGATCAACCTCACCGATCAAGAGATTGAAACCTGGAAAAAGATGAGCCATAAGATGTATATTCCCTTCCTTGAGGATGGTATCATCAGCCAGTTTGAGGGCTGGGAGGATCTAGAGGAGCTGGAATGGGAGGTTTATCGTCAGAAGTACGACAACATTCAGAGAATGGATCGCATCCTGCGAGCGGAGGGAAAGGACCCGGATCGCTACAAGCTAGCCAAGCAAGCCGATACTGTCATGCTGTTCTATCTTTTCCGGCGGGATGAGCTAGAGCAGATCTTTCAGCGCCTGGGCTATCCCTACTCATCCGAGACATGGTGCAAGACCGTTGCCTATTATGATAATCGGACCTCGCACGGTTCCACCCTCAGCTTTGTCGCCTATGCTGGTATTTATGCGGAGGTAGATCTAAAGACCTCCTGGGAGCGGTATCTGGTCGCGTTAGAAAGTGACATTGGCGATATTCAAGGGGGAACTACAGCCGAGGGCATTCATATGGGCGTCATGTCAGGAACATTAGATCTTATACAACGTAGTTACATAGGTGAGGTCATTCGTGATGGCGTCCTTTACTTTAACCCCCATTCCATGGAGCATTTGCGTGGATTGAGTCTGCCGATGCGTTTCCGGGGATTACTTATTGATGTCACCCTTACAGAGGACGGTTTGCGAGTCAGTGCTGAAACCGACAGCCTCAATAGATC
>CAXTTV010000334.1:0-2543 GCA_964247295.1 uncultured Ktedonobacteraceae bacterium
ATTTATATACAAGCAGTAATATACACTCGCTTGTATGCTTTTTTTTACATGCCATTCCCAGGAGTAAAGATTGGGTGATCAGAGTCATATTCGCTGTGCTGCTTATTTCCCCTCTAATTTCTATTGTAACTAATTTAGAGAAATGCGACAACCTCTTACGGCCATTTTTACCATGGCCTTCCCCTGACCCAGGGGAAGGCCGGACTTTTTTACCATGTATCGGCGAACCCTCGACCACCAAAGTTGTAACTTGGACAGAAAGGCGCAGCCGTTGGTGACTTAGGTAGAGGTGAGGGCTTCAACGCTATATTCGTCATTGTCAGCCCGTTATTATTCGGCGATGGAGCAAAGCCCCCCGGTACATGGTTTGGCAGGAAGAGATCAGTAGACTGAACGCCATCAGAATAGGTAGCGCTGGTCTGGATCAGACCGCCGGGATTAGTAAAATCGTGGATGGGGCGGTTCTTTTCAGCAAGCACCATTGAGTCGTGCCAGATGGGGGCCGCGCCCTGAATACCAGTCACGTCGTTCATAGCTGTATCATCATTGTTCCCGGCCCAGACGCCCATCACATAATCCGTGGTATACCCAACGGTCCAATTGTCTTTGAAATCATTCGTTGTGCCAGTTTTAGCGGCAGCCGGGCGGATCTCCCCGCGATCACCAGATTGGCAATCATTTAACGAGTTTGAGTAGAGTTGCAATGGGTTACAATCCCCAAACTCAGGCAGGCGATCCTTATTATCTGAAAGCACGTTGGTCATCATATAGGCAACCTGAGAACTGATAGCCCTAGTCCCCTTCACCTTACCGTGGTTATAAATCAGCTTATCGTTCCCGTTGACATACACTTTATCAAAGGTGTAGTAGGGAACATGCACACCGCCATTGCCAAAGGTCCCAAAAGCGGACACGTGATCGATCATTCGCACACCCAGCCCACCAAGGACCAGCGAATAGCCCGGAGTCCCCTCATACTTTGTGATGCCCATATCTTTCGCGGTTTTCAGCGATTGATCGATACCGGCATGTTGCAGAACTTTGACGGCGGGAACATTCAAAGAGTTCTGCAATGCACAACGCAGTGTCATCGGTCCATGAAACTTCAGGTCGTAGTTATTGGGCGAGTAGAAAGGTGGGTCCTCGCCAGGCATGGGGATCGCGATCGGCTCGTCGGCGATGGCTTGAGCAGGTGAGGCTCCCTGTTCAAAGGCGGTAGCGTACACATATGGCTTAAAGGATGATCCCGGCTGACGGAACGCCTGGGTCGCGACATCGTACTGGCCACCAATTGAGGTATTATTATAATCAATACTGCCCAGCAGCGATTTTACCGCGCCTGTATGGTAATCAATCAAGACCTCGGCGGCATTGGTCAGATGGTGCTCGTCGCGCAGAGACGCGATATTGTCCTGAGCGATCTTCTGGATCTTGTCCTGTAACTCAATATCCAATGTGGTGTGAACGTTTAGACCAGAACGAGGCAGTTGATCGGGCGTCAGCTTAAAGGTCTGCTCTAATTGCTGCTCCACGAAATGCGAGAAGTGAGGAGCACGATCTACGTTATGACTGCGGGGCTTTAAAAAGTCGGGCGACTGCGCCTCCTTGATGGCTTCCAGAGCCTCGACTTTGGTGATATACCCTTGAGTCATCATTAATGAAAGAACGGTCTGGAAGCGATTAAAAGCGGCCTTGGGATGGAGAAGCGGATCATAGGCCGAGGGCGAGCTGGGAATTCCGGCGATCATCGCCGACTGCGCCAGATCAAGCTGGGAGGCTGCGGATTTATCAGGTGTGTCTTTCAGATTAAAGTAGATGGTTGCCGCCGCATCGATCCCATAGGCTTGATGGCCGTAGTAGATGCCGTTCAGATACATCTCCAAAATATCATGTTTTGAATAATGACTGTTAAGCTGAGGCGTTAACACAATCTCTTCCAACTTACGCACAATTGTAGTCTGGTTACCAACAATAATATTTTTGATTAACTGCTGCGTGATCGTACTACCGCCCGCCACAACATGGCCGTGAGTAAAATCATCAAGGGCGGCCCTCAGGATACGCATGATATCCACTCCCTGGTTGGTCCAGAAATCTTTATCTTCGGTAGCGACGGTGGCATGCTGAAGATGCGCGGAGACATTCTCCAACTTTACGGTGTTGTGCATCCCACCCTGAAGATTCTGGTATATCAACACATCTTTGGTATCATACAGTTTAAGGTTATCTTTGGGCAAAAAGTCCCGCAAGGTGTAGATCTGCTGCTGATATTGAGCCTGAGTTTTGGAAAAAAATTGATAGCCAGCGACTCCACTGGCACCGGTAAGTGAAAGCAAAAGCACAAGTGTTGTAAGTACTACGCTACCCAAGGAGATCCAGAAGCGTCGGTGAGATCGTGTCTCTTGCAGACGAACCTGCTTTGTGTGTTTGCGGATAACATAGCGATGAAACCGTCTCCTCCGCGTTTTGAGGAGGTCAGGCGACGGTGGGACCAGTGTCTGGGGATTGGAACTCATACCAGGCTCCTTTATACGGAGGTTACA
>CAXTTV010000335.1:0-2522 GCA_964247295.1 uncultured Ktedonobacteraceae bacterium
CTTCTATTATAAGGCATTACTGTACTATATACATCCAAAGGCCAGGGAAAAATCAGATCCTTTAATTCTAGAAAGAAGCGGGTCCAGGGGTTGGCACCTCCAGGGGAAAATCGGAAATAGTTGAAATACAGGGTAAGTTATGTCAGAATAAAGAAAAAGCATGGAGGTTATGTATTAAATGATTACCATACGAGAATTGGGAGCGCAGCAAACGCATCTCGCGTATTCAGCATTGAGGGAACTGCGACCACATCTAGCCTCATTGGAAACCTATGTCCAGATCGTAAACGAGAACCAGCGCCCCGAGGGCTATCGGCTCCTGGGAGTATTTGACGATGGTATAGATGATGCCGTAGCAGCGGCAGGGTTTCGCACGTTACATTCACTGGGCTGGGGATATTGTCTCTATGTAGATGATCTTATCACCCGTCCCGCGTTTCAGAATAAAGGTCATGGTGGTCTTTTGATGCGCTGGTTGCGTGAAGAAGCGTTGCGCTTGGGTTGTGATCAACTTCATCTAGACTCGGGTGTACAGCGCCATGATGCTCATCGCCTCTATCTGAATCAGCGGATGCACATCAACGCTCATCATTTCGCCCGTGATCTTAAGGTGAAAGAAGGCCGAGAAAAAAACTAAGCCTTATCGAGTTCAGTTTTTTGTGCTGGGAACGTCGTCAATGAGGGGAGTGACCAGAGACTATCGGTAGTATTTAGGGAAGGCCGTATTCTGTAACAGTTGACACAAACACGGCCAGCCTGTAGAAAAGCTTATTTTTTACGGATAGATACCAGACTCCAGGGTTCCAGACGGAGCTGGATGCACAAATTTCCTTGAGCGCCAACTTTCGTAGATTCTTTGAGGGTATCCCAGGCACTTTCTTGTAATGCACGGATCTGCTCGCGCGTCGGACTGGAGGGGTGTCCCATATCGTCCCACTTAGGAATAACAAAACCATGGTGCTTGTCCAGAGTTTCTATGAGAAACTCTGTATCGGGTTCAAGGTCACAGATCTCTAGATGAAAATCTCGTGCAGTCCCTATTTGTAACGTTGCCTGTGCATCTTCCTGAGTTCTGGCGACTGGAACCACAGTCGTCAGCTCATCGGGATAATGATAAAGCAGGATACTAATGGTATCGGTTTGTGAGTGTCGAGTGATAATGACGCCATGTGCGCGGTAAAGTTCTTCATCACCCAGTAGATGGAGGAAGCGATAGGCATGAAAAGTAGGTTTCGCGATCCCTTGAAAATTCACGAGGCCAAAGCCACCGTGAAAGGCATCATTTCCCGCGCCATTCTCCTCAAAAACATCAGTGAACGTCCAGTACGTAAGTGAGTTTACCAGGCCAGAAGCCTCAAGATTCGCCTTGACAACAAACGTAGCCGCAGGTAGATAATCGTGGGCGAAGTCGCGTGGGGAGGGGCTTGTACCCCATTCCGTCAAATGAATTTCCGCCTCTGGGTAAGCACTTTTCTCAACGAGTTTACGTACATAGGTTAAATCGCGTACAGTCGCGGTGATATTTCGGCTAAACGCCATACTTTGCCCATTGAGATCGATCGCGATATCGGTAGGGTAGGGGTGGGTAGAAACAAAATCGACTGGAAGATCGGCGTTCTGGCAATAGGAAAGGAATTGTTCAACCCAAATCGCCTCCCATTCCACGCCATCATGGCGCAATTCCTGTTCAGTAAATCCCTCAGACTTATCGGTATTGCCGGGTATTGAATATTTATTGGGCAAATAGTTACTTGTAGCGGGACCACCGACGCGCAAGCGTGTATCAATCTTTTTAATTGCCTGTACAGTTTCTTTGTACAAGGCAAAATATTGACTTTGTGTTCCAGCCCAGAAGGCGGGAAGATTAGGTTCATTCCAGACCTCAAAATACCATTGCCTGACCTCATTAATGCCATACCGTTCAATCCAGTGTTGGACCGCATTTGTTATCAGGGCACCCCATTGGGCATAATCTTTAGGAGGCGTGATATTGCCCTCCCACCAAAAGATGGTATCGGTACCAGAGGCCAGAGCACTTGGACAGAAGCCCAGTTCCACAAAAGGCCGAATGCCTATAGCCAGAAGACGATCAAATAGTTCATCTACATATTGCCAGTTGTACTGATACTCGCCGTCAACTTTCTGGCAGACAAACATATCATCATCAAAGATGCCATGAAAGCGGATATAGCGGAAGCCGCAGGTATTGACCGCCTGTTGCAGTTGTTCCAGCCAGTTGGCGCGCAATCCTTCGTTGGCGCGCCCAGCTCCCACGCTGAATTGCCAGTAGGGGATCAGCGTTTTTCCTGTATTGCGCGCACTCACTCTATAATTAGAGGGCATGAATAGCTCCTTTGCGTAAAATGTATCGATTCAGTGATATTGAGGAAGCACATCAGCGTGTGCCTCAAGACAAGCGTCGATGGCTTTAAAGCCCGTTGCTTTATCCTCTATTGTTGGATCAAGCTCGACCGCCAGATGCACCAGATCCTTTCGTTGCTCCAGGGCCGCTCGCACAATGG
>CAXTTV010000336.1:0-2507 GCA_964247295.1 uncultured Ktedonobacteraceae bacterium
GGCGACAATCGGACAACAACTTAAGAAAATCTGTGGAAGTGGCGGGACCGCCAGGGACGGCGTCGTTGAAATTCAAGGAGACCACTGCGACAAAGTCCAGTCTCGGTTGACCGATTTAGGCTTCAAAGTCAAACGAGCGGGTGGATAATAATTGCATCAGTAAAAATACCGGAAATGCAATAGGGAAAAAGAATAGATTACTAAGGAGTGATGTTGCCAGATAGAAATAGTGTAAGAGGTCGGTCATGAAAAGTATCAGCAGGCAACTTGAGGATCTATTAGCTGGACTAGGAGTAGAGATGGAAAGAGCAGAATACAATCAGTTCTCTGAAGAGGGAACTCCCGAAGTCTCCATCTTTCAATCGTCGCGTGAACATTACGGTGTCTTCTATCGCCTGGATGTCATCAACAAGCTGCCCGAGTTGCGGGTTATGGTACCGGTGGAGTATGGTGATGTGAAAATGGAGATGTACCTGGTCCGCATGAGTAAGCAGATGGTTGTAACTGGCTGGTTCGCAGGGATGGCGGCCTATCGTGGAAGCGCCGCGTTCGAGCGAGGGAGAGAAGGGGCATTACAGCATCTGTTGTACGCCGTAGCCGAAATTATGAAGCAGTTGTTCTGGTCGGGCGACCTGGATCAGTTGCAGTTCCCGCCTGAGATTGAAGTTATCCCTTTGATCCGTGGATAATGAACGGACACCAGATAAACGGACCGACCGAAACATGTTAGCACCATCATTCCTTAAAAATACCATCAGACCTTTTGAAGGGCGACTACTTTGTGGTTGCCCCTTTTTTATGTACCTTATTTAGGAGTAGGCCATAGACAAATCAGTTATTTGCTATCCTATTGCCATGATCTATGTTAAGCTATAATGACCACAGGTAGAAGGATGTTACAACCATGAGTGAGATGCTAGAAACAATAGGGCGACTGGCGCGGGAGCACCTCGCTTTAAAGCACGATGCTCGCGAGAAAGCCCTGCCCAAATCGCGCGCCGCCATCCGTTTTTGCGCGAACAGCATACGCGCGGTTCACCGACATGAGTTTGAGGTGGCGGTGACTTTGAGAGGGCAGGCAGAAGCTTTACTGAGCGAGGCGACGAACGATCTGCTGAACCATCAGGACATTCTCTACGCGGGTTTTATTCAGGACGCGCAGAAGGAGTATGTTGAAGCTACTACTTTTGCGGCTCTTGTTCAGGGTCAGGATCTGCCCGAGGCATCCGCTCTACATGTTACCTGGGCTGCCTATCTTAATGGTCTGGGGGAGGCCGTTGGAGAGTTACGGCGCTACCTTTTAGATCAACTGCGACGCGGTCAACGGGAGGACTGCGAAGTCTATCTCGCTTCTATGGATGAAATTTATGCACTTCTAACCACTATAGACTTTCCAGATGCGATTACTTCTGGGCTGCGACGAACGACCGATACCACACGTAGTATTCTAGAGAAGACCCGTGGAGACCTGACTACTGCTCTCAGTCAGGCCCAGTTGCAGCAGGAGATAGTTAAACTTCTTACGACACTGGATGCGCAAAACCAGTCTCTATAGATAGAGGGGGCGGAGGCTTTTCAACCGGGTCCCTATAATACACATATCTATACTCTTGATTTTTTGAGACGTAAATACTGTACAAAACAAACGTAGTAGCGATACATATAATTGTCACTCTAATTTTTTTGGAGTTGCCGCTGCTCACCGTTACGCCAGGAGGGGCGTATGCCGAATAAAGAGATCAAGAACAGCGAAACTGAGGCCACAGAACACGCTGCGTCAGCTCGGGTTGTCGATGCAGACCAGCCTTCTCCTTCGCAAGAGGAAGAGGAAGAGGAAAATGGAGAGTTTGAGGAGAACCAGCAGCCTAATGAGCATCAGCAGCTCGAGGAGGAGGAGGAGGAGTCGATAGATCATATAGATACGGATACCGCTCGAAGTAGCGTTGTTGTAAGCTCGGCTAGAGTTGTGGCCGCTGACTCGGTAGAGGCGCAGGACGTTCCGACGATCCCCATTGAGTCACTACAGACCCTCAGCGATCTCCGGCCCGAAATTACTGTGAAGTCAGTTGCCTCAACCAGGAATATCGAGATCCCGACTCCCCTGGTGCAGCGCTCCGAGGTCCGCCGGAGCACCCAGGAATGGGTCCAGACGTTGTGGAACGGTCTGCGGCCAAAGTTCCTGCTTTTACCGGTCATGCCGGCGCTGGTGGGAACGGCTCTGGCCTGGAGCACACAAATTACTTCACAGAGCCCCCTTGGTGCTCTTAAATTTGTGCCTTTTATACTTATGATAATTGCTTTGATCAGTCTGCAAGCAGGAGCAAATCTGGTCAATGATTATTATGATTATTTAAAAGGGAATGATACCAGTAATCCTTATGGACCAGGTGGACTGATCCAGCAGGGATTTATTCGGCCATCTCGTGTCCTCTATGGGGGACTCGGCTTTCTAAGCCTGGGTGCGTTTGTAGGGGTGCTTATGGCGCTTACCGGAGGACCACTGATCC
>CAXTTV010000337.1:0-2505 GCA_964247295.1 uncultured Ktedonobacteraceae bacterium
TTTCTAGCCTGTTCCTGAACATCAAAGTTCACTATTGGACATTTGTCTAAACTATGTATTTATGTCTACAAACAGGCAGTGGACTTGAAAGAGGTATCCATGGAAGATCGACGGACAAAACGCACGCGAAAAATGCTGGAGCAGGCTCTGCTAGACTTGATCGAAGAGGAAGGATATGATAGCATCACGGTTCAGCAGATTACCAATCAGGCAAATATTGGACGAGCTACTTTTTATCTTCATTATAAAGATAAGGAGGATCTTCTGCTGGCAACTCTTCAGTCGGTACTTGAGGACATTGCTCGCTTCCTCCAACCGCTCCAACCATACGATCTATTGACGGAGGATAATACGCTGAGCGCGAAAATCTTTCAGCATGTGGCCGAACATCGTCGCCTCTATCGTGTCTTGCTCGGCGAAAAAGGAGCTGCCTTCGCGAGAAATCGCCTCTACGCCTATGTTACCAAACAGGCAAAATATTATGTTGTGACACCTCTAATGCAAAAGATAAGCTCTCCAGCAGTACCGGGGGATCTGCTCGCTTCGTACCTTTGCGGTTCTCTTTTCGCGTTAATTACCTGGTGGTTGGATCAGCAGCAACCGCCGCCGCCCGAAGAGATGGGCGTGATTATGCGTAAGTTTACAACGCCAGGAATGCTACAGGTACTGGGGATAGATGAGACGATTCTCCAGGCACATGAGGAGGAGTAGATCCGCTTTTTACAATTTGGAAAGCGCTTCGGTAAGTCGGGTGTAGCGTGGATAAAGTGCGTTATAAAGCGCGACCACTTCCGGCTGAGGTGTGACAGTCAAATGCGGTTGAGGAGTAAACGATAGGGTCGCGGAAACATCCGGCCAGATCCCGGCGGCGATCCCTCCAAGCAGGGCCGCGCCCCTGGCGGAGGCCACTGGCGCATCTACGCTTAAAAGTTCTCGGTTGAGGATGTTCGAGAGCATTTGAAGCCAGCCATGATCGATGCTCCCACCACCAGCGATCCTCAGGGCTCCCACACCATTTGACTGAGGTAAGGCTTCTAAAGCGATACGAATACCAAAGGCGACACCCTCTAAAGCGGCATGCAACAGATGGTCGCGTTGATGATTGATTTTTAAGCCAATAAAGGACCCGCCTTCGTTAGCAGATGAATTATGCGGACGCTCCTGTGTGATATACGGGAGAAAGATAAGGCCTTCGGAGCCGGGAACAATCTTGACGACACTTTCGTAGAGGTCCTGCCAGTTCGCACCCAGTGTACGACAGGTCCAATCCAGAGCCAACCCACCATTCTGAACCGCCGCCATCCGATACCAGCCCTGACTATCTACCGCCCGGTAGATGTGCGTTCGCAGAGCGGGATCGGCCCGAGGCGCGATCACCGGTTGAGTCAGTTGCATACCCGTTCCCAGGGTTAATTGAGTAGTCCCTGGGATATGTAGGCCGGTTCCCAGCGCCGCCGCCGCTGTATCGGCGGCTCCGGTCGCGACCGGCAGGTCTACCGGGAGATGCAAAGCCTGGGCTGCCTCCTGCGTGAGCCGACCAGCCATCTCTGAGGAGCGAAGAATCTCTGGGAAAAGCCGGGGCTTTAAGGCTAAAGCCGAAATGACATGCTCCGACCAGCCATCGCGAGAGAGATCGTAAAGCAAGGTAGCGGAGGCATCAGTGGGATCGGTCGCGAAACACCCAGTCATACGCCAGCGCAGCCAATCCTTTGGTTGTAAAGCCCGGTGGGCGCGTTCATAGAGAGAGTGCTCAAACTCTTTGATCCACAGAAGCAGCGGCCCGGCCATCCCCGGTACCAATGGATTCGCCAGCCCTTTTCGCATTGTAGGGGGGAGGGCCTGATACTTTCTGAGCTGTTCTCGGGCACGCTCATCGGCCCAAAGCAGAGCCGGGCGCACAGGCATCCCCTGAGCATCTGTGAGTATCACACCATGCATCTGCCCCGACAGCCCAATACCACTAATCTCTATACCGGGAACGCGCTCCAGGGCTTCTGTGGTCGCTGAGATAGTTGCCTGCCACCACTCATCAGGATCTCCCTCAGCCCAACCTGGATGATGGGAGAGCACCTGGTAATCAGCTTTACCTGTACTTAAAACACACCCCTGCGCATCCAGCACAATAACCTTGACCGAACTGGTCCCTAGATCGATGCCTAATAATGCCATCCCTGTTCACTCCTCAGCGTGCGGACTGCCCGACTAACGTTCCATTCGGCCCACGATCCATACTATATCACTTCCAACCAAAGCAGGCCAGAAGACCAAAAACAAGAATGAGTGCACCAGAGCAGCGATTTATCCAGACCAACCAGCCAGACGTAAACCGTTTGCGTAGTAAGCTGATCCCACCTGTCAATAAGCTCCACCAGAGAATAGAACCGATAAAGACTCCAGTTACAATCAGTAGAGCCGAGGTGTAATTTCGGCTCACACTACCAATGCCCAGACCCGCGAGGATCGCTATGAACGAAAGGATCGTCGTAGGATTAGTCAGGGTGAGCG
>CAXTTV010000338.1:0-2449 GCA_964247295.1 uncultured Ktedonobacteraceae bacterium
CTATGGAAACAGAACTGTATATAATTATAGCTACTCTAAAAAAAGAACAAAGAGAGGTCGGCCCGATCAATGCCGCCATTCAATGATGACGACACTCAACATGAAGATTATCCAGAGGTAAATTATCCTCGGCAAAGGCGTCGGCGATCGGTTCGCTCCTCCGGCTCCTCCCGATCCTCACAACCTTCCCGGACTACGCCCTCTGGCTCATTATCCTTTTCCGAATCTAAGACACCCAATACTTATGGCAGGGACGATCAACCGCCGGTTCCTAGAATCAGACGGGCTTCGCGAGCTTCTACGTCCTTACCCCCGGCATCCAATCCTCCGCGATCCGCGCCGCGCCGCAACCCTTCGACACAACCAATTCAGAATACCCGCCCATCCGCTTCCCGACGCGTCCGGCAATCTCCTGCTGGCGGTGAGGTGATTCCAATGCATCGGGGATATCGCGCGACCAATTATATTGATGAGGTTGAATCGATAAACACCGATCCACAGCTCCGCCCCACCCCTTCAAGACGGCCCACACGCCGCCCAGTCTCTACTGGATCTCTCGGGCGATCTACAGAACGTAGCTACAATACGAAGGATCTTCCACGTATTCGCCCGACTGGCTCTCCCTCTCGTACGCCATCCGGTACTAATCGGAGGACCGGCTCGCTTCCATCCACGGCCCAACCAAATCGGCCAGGACCCCATGTCCGTGTCTCCAATCGTCAGATGGGTACCTATGCCAACGTCCCTAAGGTTGATCCCAATGAGACGGTGTTGGATGGCGTTTCTCGCTCGACTAAGGACCCAGAAAAAACGCTTCGTTTCGCTGAAAGCGAGTCTGATCGCAATTTTGTACCTGAGCCGCGACCGAAACGCCGCCAGACGCGACCGGAACGCCTGCCGATCGCTCATGATTCATCTTTGATTATGTCCGGGCTGGCTATGGAGGAGGATTATCCCGAGTCGTATACCGACCGTCAGCCGGCGCGTACCGAACGGAGGCAGCCATCCAGACCATCCAGGCCGCCTCACCGGATCATCCAGGTGGATGAACCCCCACCACGCGCGACCGGCCTGCCCTCCCATCTTCATCCCAGCGTGAAAACGCGATTGCGAAATCTTCGGCATAATAAAATTGTCCTGGCACTAGTCGGCCTGATCGCGTTGCTGCTGGTTATCGGCCCATTACTGGGAAGCCTTATACCAAGTAACCAGCAGGCAAAGGGAAATGGGATCAATAGTGGGATCAACCATCTACAAACCGTTCCAAAGTCGGATAAAGGTGAGACTCCTGTCGTGAAGTCGGCAGATCCTCACCAGTTGACGATCGTCCCGCCAGCGGGAGATCATCCCGCGCCGCCGGTCTACGCCCAGGCAGCCTTTGTGATGGACGCGGATAGCGGGGCCACGGTCTACTCCTATAATCCCTTTAAGCATCTGCCGATCCTGAGCACTACCAAGCTGATGACGGCGACGCTGGCTGTTGAGAAGGGCGGCGATCCCAACCGTAAAATTCGTATCGACGATAAAATCACGGCGGATATGAATAAATATCTGAGCCCGGATAGCAGCGTGTTCGGGGTCCATTCGGGATCTACCTATACGCTGCGTGAGATGATGGATGGCCTGCTGATGGTCTCCGGCAACGATTGCGCGATCGTGATTGCGGATGTGGTTGGTGGGAGCGTTCCCAATTTTGTGAAGATGATGAATGATCGTGCCAAAGAGCTTGGAATGGTAGATACGCACTATGTTAACCCGCATGGCCTGCTGGATAAAGATCACTACTCAAGCGCCCGCGATCTGGCGGTAATCGGTCAACATGCGCTGGCGATCCCGCTGGTGCAGCAGATCAGCAACACGCACCAGAAAACCGTTGCCGACAACAATGATCATCCAGGGCGGTTAATGAATAACGGAGACCAGTTTATCTGGTGGTATCCGGGAGTCAACGGTGGAAAGCCGGGCTGGGATGGCGAGGCAAACTTTGTCCAGGTGATCTCCGCGATCCGCGACAACCGCCATTTGATCGGCGTCGTTATTCACACCAAAGACTGGTGGACCGACATGCGCAGCATTCTAAACTACGGCTTTAACGATTACAAATGGGTCTCGCCCAAACAGAGGGCCGACAGTGGCGCGCTGATCCCCTTCGCCACCGACGATAACTACTTCGCCGATGACCTGCCGACTATCACCATCCCCACCGCCGACGGAGGCAAATATTATCCCAACACGGGATACGCTATCTCCGGCCCCATCAAAAAATACTTCGACAAAAATAATGGTCTTGATAAATTCGGTTATCCAACTAGCGCACCGACCTCTCCTGAAAAAGATGTCTCAAAGCAGCGATTTGAGCATGGTAGTATTCAGTGTGAGCTAAAGAATAATCAGTGTAAGGTTATCTAGGTTGTATAGTAAAAAGAAAGAGCTTTGATGTATTTAAAAT
>CAXTTV010000339.1:0-2436 GCA_964247295.1 uncultured Ktedonobacteraceae bacterium
TCGATATGTATGATGTAGTGCCGACAAGTCAATTGGGAGATGGTGTGCATCCGACTGATGCCGGTTATGCCTTAATGGGAAATGCCTGGTATAACGCTCTGGTGCCTTCGCTGAGTCAAACATACAATTGGGGAGCGGCATCAGCGGGTACAGTTGTCAGCGGTTCCTGGCGCTATCAGAATGCGTCGACCTTAAGTAGTACATCAACAGGGGTACCGTGGCACTATGTATTTACAGGCAATGTTACAAAGACCAACTATACCATCGGGGCCGATGTCCAGTGGGTGCAGACAGGTAGCACCGACGCCTTTCCTAAATATGGTATCCTGGCATCCTATAAAGACTCAAGTAACTTTGTTATCGGTTTCCTGGATCGCAAATATAATGTTTTTGCGACCAATGCGCCGGTTGGGGGGAACTGGCAGCAGTGGCAGAATACTGCGTTGCCTGCCGGCTTTGATCCATCGCAGTATCACCGCATCACCGCTCAGAAGTCGGGAAGTACCTTTACCTTTTCATTGGACGGAACCTATCAACAGACGCGCACTTTTGATATCTCCAATGGACAAGTTGGTCTTATAACCGATGATACTACCGCCAACTATCAGAACATCTCCACTTCATAGCAGGTATGCGCTCTCCTGGTATACTATATGCAGGGGCGCGCCATCTTTATCCACGCTAAATTTCTGTTATAAAATCACTTGCTACTCATCAATAAAAGATACTTTAAACAAAAGGTTGTACAAAGCGTCCCAATCTAGCTTCCAGGCTGGTGTTGTTGTCACCCTGGTTGCCACATCTCCGTATGTATATATGGTAATACTTTTTAGAACCGACTCTGGTTCCATTACAACAGAGATTAACCCTGTTGATACTTTAAAAATTGATAAGTGAAGAGATATATGAGATCAAGATTAATTAAAGGGGATCTTTTCTCGCGTTCTCGCAATACCATTTCAATCGGAAGAAAAGCCATACGCAATACCAATTTTTCAATAAGACTGCTGCTGCTTTTACTTGTTTATCTTCTCTCTCAGCCGTCCAGAGCACTTGCCGCTGACGCTATAAGGATCATGCCACTGGGAGACTCAATTACGTATGGAGTCGACTCATCTGACGAGGGAGGGTATCGCACAACGCTTTGGAGTGATCTGATCCAGAATGGATATAGTGTAAATATGGTGGGTTCACTTTCCGATGGACCCGATGATATTGATAGGGAACACGAAGGGCATAGTGGCTGGCGGATCGATCAGATTTCCGATCATATTGAGAGCTGGTTAGATACCTACCAGCCACAAATTATCCTGCTACATATAGGAACAAACGATATTCTTCAGCACAAAGATCTGAAAAATGCTCCGAAGCGGCTTGGCTTTTTAGTTGATCAAATCAACACAACGCTGCCTGGCGCGACCGTGGTTATCGCGCAGATTATTCCGAATGATGAGAACCCCGTCGTGGATCAAGAGACGCAGACCTATAATGACGAGGTGGAGCAGATTATAGATATGAAGATGGCTGAGGGGAAGCATATTCAATTTATTCATATGTATGATGTCGTCGCGAAGAGTGATTTGGCGGATGGCATTCATCCAGCGGATAGTGGTTACAAACGTATGGGTGATGCCTGGTATGATGCTCTGGTTCCGCTCTTAAACCCAGGGAAAGTAAGATGTTTCATACGATAGCTATATAACATGACCTGATAAACAAAAATGCATCCCTCGGATAAAAGCAAAGGGCGATCCCAATTTTCATAAAAGGATCGCCCTTTGCTTTTATCGCGTGACTACTTTGTAATCGCACAGCTATACAGTTGTGATGAACTGCTAGACGTTGTGCTTGAGCTTCCCCGCCACTGATTGGATGGAACCATCGCGCAATGTTGTGTCACCCAGGAGGTTACTGTGTTCTGGCCACCACCGGGTCCACCAAAGCCGCCAAGCAAGAAGTAACGGACCGTTCCATGAGCCACAAGCTTCGCAAGTTGATCCGTTGTTAGAATGTTATCGGCTCCAGCGAAGCCACCAAGGGCCATCACACCCTTATTAGTCGTTAGAATAATTGAATCTGCTTGCATAGAAGAAGGGACTGCGACAATATACTTCGCGCTTCCCTGGTTTGCCACCAGGTAATTGATCAGGGCAGGATTAGTGCGCTCTCCGCCTGGCCCCCCCCGATTGACCTGTGAATTCTGCGACGTTCCGTTATTTGGATTACGGAAGGCCTGACCCCCGCCGAAGCCCCCCTGTTCCGGGCCAGCGACCGGTGTCTGACTTATCTGATTTTGAGTCGCAGGAATCGTGGACCAGACTGCTGATGTGAGCATTAGAACCAGAATACTGGCGCACAGAGTTGAGACTAGCACACGATTGTTGAGGGGGAAGCGCGGGAACAGGCGAGCCAGGCAGAGGGTCGCCGCGCCCGTAA
>CAXTTV010000340.1:0-2426 GCA_964247295.1 uncultured Ktedonobacteraceae bacterium
GGTGTGGTAAGCATTGATCAATCCAATGGAAAGATCACTTATACGAGCGATTACTATCAACTTGGTCATTTCAGCAAATTTGTGCAGCCTAATGCTTATCGAGTGGGCTCTAACAACACAGGCACATTGGAAAGCGCCGCGTTCTTAAATCCTGATAACAGTAAAATTTTGGTAGTGCATAATACATCTTCGCAGCAATCTACATTTACAGCGCAGTGGAACGCTATAAAATCTTTCAACTATACCATTCCGGGGAACGCTATAGTCACCTTTAAATGGTAATTTCGGGGGTGGGTGGAAATTTCCGCCCACCCTCTTTTTTTTGCGTTTAAGCCCATTTTTATAATGAATGTAGCACAGGTATTAAGCATTAAAAATATATATTGGCTTATCCTTGATAAACCTATGCCCTATTCAGGAGGTTTCTCTATGGCTTATATTCAGAGACATCTGTCCAGGATCAATCTTGTACGCGCTCTGGCACTTCTATTACTTTTTTTACTTTTTGTGTGCAGGCCGCTTTTCTCATCTCAAGCGCAAGGTGGATTAGTAAATATCTGGCTCACGACACCCAATGGGATCAATCAAATGACCCCCCAGCCAGATCTGACTTTTAGTCCTTCTACCATAACCACGAACCCGGTTATAGATGTAAATGACTCCAAAATGTATCAACAGATGGTAGGTTTTGGAGGTGCGATGACCGACTCGTCAGCCTGGCTTCTTTATAATAAAATGTCGGTAGATCAGCGCGACATTCTCATGCATAACCTTTTCGATCCAAATACAGGAATTGGAATAAGTTTTGTACGCCTTCAGATGGGAGCCTCAGATTTTTCTGTTAACGGTCCCTACACATATGATGAGATGCCAGCCGGTCAAGCAGATCCTAACATGGATCATTTTTCGATCGAGCACGACAAGACCTACATTATTCCAGTGCTTCAGCAAGCGCTTCGACTGAACCCCAACCTGAAGTTTGTTGCCAGTCCCTGGACGCCACCGGGTTGGATGAAAACCATGCAGTCTATGATGGGAACGGTTGATGGGCATGCAAGCAATCTCCTTCCCCAATATTATCAAGCGTATGCCGCGTACATAGTCAAATTCATTCAGGCTTATAAAGCCCAGGGTATCCCTATCTATGCGATTACACCCCTGAATGAGCCGCTTTATCCCCCAGATGACTATCCTGGGATGAAATTTGAGGCACCAGATGAGACAGCTTTTATAAAAAATAATCTGGGGCCCGCCCTAGCTCGCGCGGGTTTGAGTACAAAGATTCTAGCCTATGATCATGGTTGGGATCAACCTTCGTATCCTCAAACCGTTCTCTCAGATCCAACGGCTCGCTCATATACCGCCGGGATCGGCTGGCACTGTTATATTGGTGATCCCGCAGTTATGGACACATTTCATACTCAGTATCCAGGCAAGGACGCTTTTGAAACAGAGTGCTCCACTGGCATCGGCAAGCAAGGTTATGCGTCACCAGTCTCAACAAGTGATGCCCTTATGAATTCGACTCAGCACTGGGCGCGTGGTGTTGAGCTCTGGAATCTCGCCCTGGACCCTGATGGTGAACCGCACTCAGGCGGATGTTCCCGGTGTACAGGAGTTGTCAGTGTGAATCAGGCAACTGGTCAAGTAACCTATAGCAATGAATACTATGTGCTTGGTCAATTTAGTAAATTTGTGCGACCTGGAGCTGTGCATACAGGTTCAAACAATCTTCCAAACATTCAAAGTGTCTCGTTCAAAAATCCCGATAGCAGTCGTGTTTTGATCGCTCATAACACGGGGACGGCCAGTTCAACCTTTACAGTTCGCTGGAACGCGACTACTGCCTTTAATTACACCTTGCCAGCGGATAGCACCGCGACATTCCGCTGGTTCAGCACCGCCCAGGATTTTGATCCAGGTTATGCCATCAACTCTGGTGGAGAGACCATCGGTGGCTTTAGCGCGGATAACAATTATCAAGGGGGAGAGACCGCGAAATTCAGCGCGCCCATAGACTCTAACAATGTGGAGCGGCCCGCCTCTGAATCGGTCTATCAGAGCGAACGTTTTGGTAACTTCACCTACACATTCCCAAACCTCAAGCCCAACGTTACCTATAAAGTTCGCCTGCACTTTAGCGAGAACTATTGGAATGGGTCTGGCAAGAGGATCTTTAATGTCTCCATCAATGGCCGGCAATTCCTGCGTAACTTTGATATCTTCGCCACCACCGGTGCGCAGAACAAAGCGATCGTTGAAGAGACAACCGCTAAAGCCGACGCTCAAGGAAACATTGTGCTTCAATATAGTAGCCGCGTGGACAAAGCCAAATCCAGCGGGATCGAAATTTTGCCACAGTAGGTACAAGAACATGAGTCATCCCGAATTTTGATACCGTTGGCGAACCCTTGAAGGGGCTAGAC
>CAXTTV010000341.1:0-2389 GCA_964247295.1 uncultured Ktedonobacteraceae bacterium
GAATAGCAGGGCCCCAATCTCGGCAGCGCTGAGACTGGCCAGATGCTCTACTTTATCAAGCAAGCGCTTATAGCCAAACATCTCCCCACTTCGGGCCTCTGCTTCACTAAAGCCGTCTGTCGCGGCTACCAGAACATCCCCAGGATTCATGGACAATGTATAGTTATCACACATATTCACAGAAAGAACGCCTATGGCGGGGCCGTCAGCCTCTAGCATACGAGCCTTCCCATTTTTGGGGCAATAGATAACCGGTGAATGGCCGGCATTGCCATAGACGATCTGACGCAACTGGGGATCGTAGCAGCCGACGAAAATCGTCGCGAACATTCCAACCTCTGTAAAATCATCGTAGAGATCTTCATTGGCGCGGTTGAGAATAGCCTTAGGATTGACGACCGGCATATATCTGGCGGCTCCATGAAGAACTACTCTGGTCATCCCCATAAGCATCGCCGCTGGCAGACCTTTTCCGCTGACATCCCCAACAGCAAACACAAAGGGCCGATTCTTCAGAGCGGTGAGATTGTAAAAATCGCCACCCACCTGACGAGCAGGGTGACTGCTCGCATAGATATCCAGATCATCCAGATCAGGAAATGTCTGAGGTAAGAGCTGGAACTGAATGCCCGCAGTTACCTCCATTTCAGCACGGAGTTTCGCCTGATCCGCCAGTTCACCAGACACGCTACTCAGCTCATTGCGAAGTGAGATCAAATGTGAAATCAAAGCGGCATCGGCATCTAGCCTGGCCTGAATACGCGCCCTTTCTGGCTGTCTACTGCTATACATCACGCCAACTTTGCCAGCCGAAATGCCATCAATCTTCAAATTGGACCAGATTAGTTCCATCTGATCTGGTCCACGTTCTCCGATAAAGACGGTCGCACTTGTTTCCGGCCAGCACAAAATGGGCTCGTCACCACTAATACAAAAGGCTCGAACGCCGACCGCCATCCAAGACTCAGCGAGATGAGACAAGGCTATCTTATGCGCATTGATAGCCTGCTCTAATTCATAATCTAAGATCCTGGGCTGACTGGTAAAATTTAGATTTGTCTCCATTCAAAAACCTTTCTACGGCCTCATCCTGAGAGGTAAAAATCTCAAATACGCGGTCTAGTCTGGTTAGCTCCATGATCACGCGAATCGGTTGTTGAAGACAACAAAGATAAACATCCCCCTCCAATTGACGGCATCGCTTCATTCCCTGCACTAGCGTCGCCAACCCTGTTGAGTCAATAAAATTGACGCCTTTCATATTAATAATAGTTTGTGCTGGCACATCTCCGACCGCGATTTTAAACCACTTCTCTAGCTGAAACGACTCGTAGGCATCAAATCGTCCGGCCAGTTCGGCAATAGCAATATCATTTACGCGAGATGCTCGCATATCCATAATCTTTCCTCTGCTCCTTGCGTAACTCCTCTGCGTGACAAGATTTCTTATGATCGAGTAAGCGTTGGAAATGAACCAGATACCAGTCCACTACATCACTTATCGGCAGACCTCGCGCGGCTAAAAAGTTTTGCTGACCGATAAAATTGCGCTCCTCTGGATTATCCAGTAGATCTCCCATTGCCTGAGCCAGACTCTCTACATTCCCTGGCTCAAAAAATTTTCCGGTATAGCCCTCCTCAGCGATCACCTCAGCGAAATCGCCAATATTTGGTAGAACAACAGCTTTGCTGTACTCCCCGGCCTGATGGAGAACACCCGAGCTACCAGTTGTACTGTTATATGGAAAAACCACCAAGGTTGAACGCCCAAAAATATGCGGAACATCTTCTTCCAAAACGTAGCCAGTAAAATGGATATTTGGCAGATCCGTGTATCGCTGCCTGACACTCTCCAGATATCCCGATGCATTTGGACTATCTGTTCCAGCAATCACCACCTCTAGGTTCTCTCGTCCCTGAGACAACAAGATTCTATAAGCATCGAGTAGTGGCTCGACCTGCTTGTATGTCCCAAATTTACCAAAGGTCATAATCACCTGGGGACCATTGGCCTCCTCATCATCCTCTGGCAAAGGAGCATCCTCGAAAGCTCCATGGGGTGCCAGCACCACATTATTAGCTCGATATTTTTTCCCCAATAGCTCTACATACTTGGGGATAGTCAGTGCGACTAGATCCACGGTTAATAACAACCTGGTCACAATCGTTCCACTCAGACGTATCAAACCTTCAACCTGGCTTCCAAAACCAGCGCTCTTGAGATCAATCGTCTCCATAATGTTATGGAGCAGAACAATTGTGGGAAAACCCAGAGCTTTAACCAATGTCGGGGCAAGCAAACCCAGAGAGGCGGCAATCTTACCACTACCAAAGGTGGCAAATTGAAGATTAAAGAGGACGACATCTGGTCGCTCGCGTCGGACCGCCT
>CAXTTV010000342.1:0-2330 GCA_964247295.1 uncultured Ktedonobacteraceae bacterium
GTATGAGACCCTCGCATTGACGAGCGACATGAATATGACCTATAACGATATGCTTATGGATAATGCCTACGCGACCGCGCCCGTTCCTGCTGTGAAACCTTCCTTCCAGCGTCCAGATGAGGAGGAGCTGCATTTCCAGTTTGAGCAGGCGATCAGCGATCGGCTGGAGGTCGTTCAGGCTCAACTGAAGCGTGTCAGTGGACCTTTGACGGATCAGAATACTCTAATAAAAGCTTCCGGGCAGTTGGAAGTTGTAGTCGGGCAGACACGCAAACTGGTGGCCGAGGTGGTTGAGCAGGAGATCCAGCCTCAGATCTCTCTGATGACCTGCTGGCAGCGCAAACTGGTAGTAATCTGCACCATCGCGATGTTGATGTTAATCGGATTTGATCTTATGGGCCTGATGATTCTGACAACTCGTTAGATGGTACCCGATAAAAAACGGAGTGTTCGCAAACACTCCGTTTTTTATCGGAACAAGTAAGTGAGGTGCTCAAATATGTAATGAAAAACGTTCAAAGTAGGGTTGTCCTGTAATAGTTTGGAAGTTGTCGTACGTGTAACAAAGAGGCGCGTAACATATTCCCATTTTTAAGTGCATCCACTTCCTGAAAACCATTTGGGTTGGTGTATACTACAGTGTATAACAAGAACACACAAGTAGCATCACCACTGTAGAAGGGAAGGGCAGTGCAGCAACCAAAGAAACCAGCGAGTCTGGCAGGTGTAGGAGATGGGAGGCGTAGCGCTCGGAGAAGATCGCGGCGGTACTCATTATTTTCGCGCACACTTATTTTAGGGACCGGGCTTATCTGCCTGGCTCTTTTACTTGGATCACTGGCTCAAGCCTGGACTAATAGTCAGCTTCAGCAGCGGTTGAATCAGGAGCAGAGCCTGGTGCGTGATCTCCGGCTGCATCACAATCAACTACAAAAGCAGGCGGAGTATTATCGTGATCCGTTTATTGTTGAGAGCGAAGCTCGTCAACAGATGGGATATATCAAGCCAGGAGAACATTCGATAATAGTGATGGGTGCTCCAGAGCCAAAGCCTCCGGCCCAAACTGTGGCGGAATCAAAATCGCCTAAAGCGAACAATTTCTGGCAAGAGTGGTGGCAGGTTTTCTTTAATTGAGCTCAGGAGCGTACAACCCGAAGTCCTATCCTTTATGGGAGAGCTTGACAACCCTTTTATTCTAGATGTATATAATGTTTCAACAACAGGTTACATTTGCATACACATTTGGAGTTCGCTTTGGTACAACACTACACCTCTGTATTCCGAGAAGAGATTATGCTGCTTCAGCTTTGTTGGCTGGAGCTTCTTGGATTTCAAGAGAAAGTGTTGCGTTTCGTCATTTAGACAAGAGAACATCTCTTACGGAACGTAATCTACGTTCCGTTTTTTTTATAAAAATTTTTGAAGGAGCAATGAGATGCGTCCATTAATCGGAATTCCCTGTCATGCAGGTCTAAGGGAGGGGTCTGGGCGTCCGATCTATTGCAATAATCGCAGTTATGTCCATGCGGTGGAGAGTGCAGGCGGAATACCAGTCCTTATTCCTCTTTTAAATGATCTTTCTGCGCTTGACTCTCTTCTAACTCGTATGGATGGATTATTGATGCCGGGTGGAATTGATGTACAGCCCCATCTGTATAGTGAAGATCCACACCCCTTGCTGGGCGAGGTTGATCCTGCCCTCGACGAGCTGGAGCTCACTCTGGCCCGCTGGGCTCTGAACCAGAATATACCCGTCATGGGGATCTGTCGTGGTATGCAGTTGCTGAATGTGGCTCTTGGCGGTTCTTTGTACCAGGATGTGAACTATCAGGTTGAAGGTACAATGCGCCATATGTACCGCGACGTTCCACGGAACCAGCTTATCCATAAAGTTACGGTTGAGCAGGGAACCCTGCTTGAGAAGATTTTCGAGAAGCGTGAATTTGGAGTCAATAGCATCCATCATCAATCTGTAAAGACTCCTGGTAAAGGTGTAAAGATTAGTGCCCGATCTCTAGAGGATGATGTCGTTGAGGGGATTGAAGCGGCGGATTATCGTTTTGTAGTCGCGGTCCAGTGGCATCCCGAAGAGCTTTATGAATTCGAGCCGGCCTGCGCCAATCTTTTCGCAGCGCTGATCGAGGCCTGTCAGCCCGCGATGCATGACGTGACTGTTCCCGCCCAACCCACCACTATCGTAAGTCAGGCGAGTGAGTTAGCGAACCAGTCCTCCGATGGCGATGTTGTTGCCGGAGCCGCTTAATACTGACTGGAAGATAACAAGCAGCCACAGTGGCGTGCTGCTTGTCTTTTTTGCTTTCCTTCACCTT
>CAXTTV010000343.1:0-2226 GCA_964247295.1 uncultured Ktedonobacteraceae bacterium
CCTATAAATAAGCTAAAATATGGCCACAAAATATGAAGTAAGTGTGCTAAATATTTATTTTTATGGAATACTATACTAAATATAAGGCAATGTGAAAATGTTTACATAGAAGAATTATTTATAATACATGCGTTGATGTAATATTAACACAATGATATTACTTTATTCTTGACAAATACGAAATGTAATGGTAATTATTGATTATGAAATATTAAAAGATTTCAAAGGCGAAACTTTTAAAAAGGGTTGTTTTGTGTAAAATGATGATATCCAGTAAGCCTGTCTGGTTGCTCCCATAATGGGGCGAGGAGCCAAAGAGAGGGAATAAGGGATATCTTCTGGCGAACAAAGGATCGTTGCCAGGAATTTCTACTGATTGTAGCTTGCAGGCCAGCTTTGCTATGTGCTATCCTCAATTTTTCTCTGTCTTTATCAAGAACACAATCAGCTTGCCGGGCACATATGTGGCATTGTGTTCTTGATTATGATTACATTGGTTGAAGAAAGGTTTTGAGTATGCTCTGGTTTCGCCGAAACATTATAGCCACTCTGGATAGCCAGCCTATGTATGTTGTACAGTCGGAAGCCCAAACACACTGGAGTGGAGAGCGTCGCTATCTGAAAGACATCCCCTATTTTTTACCGAAGGATCAGGGTGAGGTGAAGCGTTTAAATTTTGAGCATTACGCTCTCCGCGCCGCGTTCCAGAAAAGCCATTTCGCGCCTGTGGAAGACCCCTTGACTATCCTCGATGTCGGTTGTGGAACAGGTTTATGGGCGTATGAGATCTGCAATGAATTCCCACGTGCGCGCGTTGTCGGTTTTGATCTGGAGATCCAGGAGTCGCGTGGATCTCCAGATCAATATTTCTTTGCTGAAGGCAATTTATTAAATGGGATACCCCTGGCGAATGATAGCTTTGACTTTGTGCATCAGCGGATGCTTCTGGCGGCGATCCCAAGCATATCCTGGCCTTTTGTCGCACGAGAGCTGGAGCGTGTTACCAGACCAGGGGGATGGGTTGAGCTGGTTGAGATGAACTTTGATGTTGAGCCAAAGGGATCAACCTCCCACTATTTCTGGGATCTGGTTCGTCTGATCGCTTCATCTCGTGGGATTATTCCGGACGATATTAATGCTCTCGATATCCACTTACGGCAGGCGGGATTTGTTGCTGTCGAGAAAAAGTGCTTTACTGTTCCTGTGTGTCAATCTGGGGGACGGTTGGGAACATTGTTCGCGGCCAATATGCGTACTTTTGCCGAATCATTAAGAGATCCCTTCATCAATATTCATCATTTTACCAAAGAATCATTTGATAAGATGCTTTTAGAGATGATGAATGAGTGGGAACGGTATCGGTCCTATCAAACGATTAATGTAGTGTATGGTCAGCGTGCCCTTAAGTAAAGGATAGTTATGGGAAGAACGTTACTATTGGGTGTGGTGTTGATGGGAGTCTTGGTGCTTAGTGCCTGTAGTAATGCTCCCTCAAGCAGTACAAATAGTTTTTCGCCGGCTACAAAGACGCCCACGCCGGAGGTATCCGCAACCGCGCAAGGAACCGCCCTGGGAACAACGACACCTGGTAATTTAAGTCCAGCGGTTGTTGGATCTACTCCTACTGGCGGAGGATTTCATGTAAAAATCTACTTCTCCAAAAAAAGCGCGGCTGATTCAGGAACGAACGCTGTGTATCCCGTTGATCGTGTTTCACCGACCAGCGCTGTGGGAGGCTTCGCCATCCACCAGTTGATTGTTGGTCCAACGGCGAGAGAGAAAAGCAAGGGATACTATTCAGAGCTTTCTACAAACATCTCTGGCAGCTCTAATTGTGCTAGCGCTTCTGGAGATCTGGACTTTCAACTGATGCTCAACAGGCGAGGTGAAAAGGCCGCCCCTGGAGTCGCGACCGTCAAATTTTGTCGCTCCTTGACTTCAGCCGGGATCGGGACTGATGCCAGAATGAAAGCGGAGATCGAGAACACCCTCAAGCAATTTCCCACCATTAAAGATGTTATCATCCTCACACAGGGAGGTAGCTGCCTGGGAGATGAGAGCGGCATGAATCGTTGCTTGAGCTAAAGGCCTGTCAGTGTTTTTTGCAGAACATAGAATTGTGGCATCGGGAGAAGCATTTTTCCGGTGTTTTCTTTTTTAAAAGGCCTCTGTTGTATAGATATAAATAAATATTTGGATGATAAGACTATAAGGTACCCTTATAGT
>CAXTTV010000344.1:0-881 GCA_964247295.1 uncultured Ktedonobacteraceae bacterium
ATCCCAAGATCTGTCTCGCGATGACGCTCAATAAAATCTACAAGTGAGGCGGGATGGAATATTGGTCCTGAGAAAACAGAGAGACTGGAGTGGGCAGTTACGCGGGTCATCTGGATCTCCGGGCCATGAAGCTGATTCTCGGCTTCAAGTCGTTCATGGAGAGCCACTCGGAGCCGATAAAGGCGATCATCCAGGGGCCAGCCCTGAGCCATTACCCCGACCGGGCTGGTGGTCAGACCGCGATACTGAATCTGTAAAGGCAGAAAGTGAGGAGCGATCTCTCGTAGAATTCGAGTGTAATGAGCAACCTGTTCGTCATCTTCAGGGATCGAAGCGCGGTAAAATTCCAGTGTACGAATAGTTGTATGCAAACTTTCGGCAGTGTAAAGCACCTGAGGGCCCATCAAAGGATCTAGTTCTTTTGTGAGGTTGATAAGGGTTGATGCTACTGGTCCGGAGATCCTTGCCATATATGTGATCCCCCAGCGCTTGCTGGTGTCGTCGGGAATGGGATCAGGCTGGACGCGACCGGTAAGGATCTGCTCTTTTGAAGATTCCCAGAGTCGGTCATACTCCCGGCGGATCGCCGCGTAATTAAACAAAGTCTGTTGCACGTATTTACAAAGCACCTTTCAATAAATCTGGTTATTGATAGAGTACAACAGGCTCAGACAGTGGGGCGAGGAAGCAGCAGAGCGGATTGTCCCTGATTCTGGTTATGAAAGGCCAGGATCTGCTGGCACTCGTCTGGCTTGCAACCCAGGAGCAGTTTGATCTCAGAGTCGCGCTTCAGAAGATCCACCGTCACCACAATTGCGGAAAGCGTGGGGTTAGGGAGAGTACCTCGCCAGAGATCGATCCCCGCGCCATCGCCAGAGATT
>CAXTTV010000344.1:891-2201 GCA_964247295.1 uncultured Ktedonobacteraceae bacterium
AGGTAGCCGTAATCGAAGGGATAGATGATATTGGGATAGCGTGGGTGGACGCTCCCGCGAGCCCGGTCAATCACAATCCTATTCTGGTTGACCAGCGTATCCAGGGCTTCCCAGAGGGCTAATGCGGGCATTAAAAGTTCTTCTAATCGTGATTAGTAATGTATTATAGTACAGATCCCATAATTAATCACCGAAAAAATAGGAGTCATCTTGTAACGTATGCCGATTATTTTGCAGAAGATAAAAGATCTGCCACCGGCTCAGGTTTATCTGGTAGCTGGACCGGCGGCCTCTGGCAAGACCACCTTTGCCGCTAAACTGGCAGCCCGGATGGATGGTGTGGTGCTCTCGCTGGACAACTATTTTGTGGATGAAGATGCTGTGATGATAGAGTACGACGAGAAGTATGGGATGGCCCTACAGTGGGAGAGCCCCGAGGCATACGACATCCAGATGCTTAAGCAGAACCTGCATCAACTCATCGAGACAGGAGAGACTCATCTTCCTACATATAGCTTTGCCGCCAACAAACGGATTGGCTATCATCCCTTGAGGATGAAATCGGGTCAGCCCCTGATCATCGAGGGATTGTATACCATCCGGTTTCAGGATTTTCTGGGAGGTCACGGGGGAGCCGTCGCCAGCATATTTGTCTTTGCTGATAAAGCCGAGCGGCATAATCGAGCCCGAACGCGAGACCTGATCGAGCGTGGGAAACCCGCCGAAGATTTCGAGAAGCACTATCACTTTGTCTCATTGGGAGAGGAGCGTTGGCTGATGGAGCAGGCAGCCAGAGCCGATTTCATCTTCCAAACTGGTGGAGAATTTCTGTAATTCTTTCCATTCATATATTTTTTATAGAAGGATCAGTTATAAGGAAGACGTGTGCTATGGAAATGGATATCGCGAACGTTGAGAACCTGAACGCGTGGCAGGATCAGGCCCAAAGCGAAGGGCGGGAATGCGTTGTTGGCGCGGTGATCCTAAACAAGCAGGGGAAAGCCTTTGTACAGAAGCGTTCGGAGGATCGCCGACTCTTTCCCGGCTGCTGGGACATTGTAGGTGGACACGTTGAACCAGGAGAAACACCCTACAAGGGGTTACAGCGTGAGATTAAAGAAGAGACCGGCTGGCAACTTACACGGATGGTTGCCATTGTAGAGCAGTTAGATTGGACCGCAGATCAAAAGGACAAACGTGAAATAGATCTCCTTGTAGAAGTTGAGGGAGATCTTGAACACCCTCAGATTGAATGGCATAAGCACAGCGAATTTCGTTGGGTGGGCCTGGACGACATAGAGATCCTTAAG
>CAXTTV010000345.1:0-2180 GCA_964247295.1 uncultured Ktedonobacteraceae bacterium
GTACAGTATTATCTAACCCACCAGAGGCACAATAGTTATCCCTCGGGGACCATGCTACAGTCCGCACAATCTCTCGATGAAGATTATACGTAAAAAGAGGTGTGCCATCTTGCGCACTCCAGATCTGGACAGTCCTATCTGTCGACCCAGAAGCACAATGCAAACTATCTGTTGACCAGCTCACACTTTGAACACCATTTTTGTGTCCATCATACTCTGTTAACTTGGTAAGATTTAAAGCATTCCAAACCTGGACAGTTCGGTCAGAGCTTGCTGAAGCCACTGTTGTTGTACCATAAGGAGACCATTGAACAGATGATACCAGACCATTATGCTTTTTATAAGTCGTAGAGACTACTCGATTGGTTACATCCCAGATAATAGCCGATCCATCATCACTGCCGGAAGCAATAAAATGTCCACCTTTAGACCAGGATACCGAATTCACAGTATTTGCATGTCCTAATAAAGCAAAGCTTTTTGTTTGTGTTGTAACATCCCAAACCTGAATACTTCCATCTACACACCCAAGTACAGCACTTTTACTATCAGCAGACCATGCTATACTATAAACAACGCCAGAAGCAAATTGAAATACTCGTTTTTTATTAGCTACATTCCATACATCAAGCGTCCCCTGTGCCCCACCAAAAGCAATATATTTACTATCAAAAGACCATGCCACACTTAATACAGTTGTGCCATTAGCAGAATTGCTTACAGGATAACTATCTATCTTTTTACCAGTGAAAGCCTCCCAAACTTGAACGGTACCATCATCACTACCAGAGGCAATCAATTGACCATTTGGGGACCAGCTTACACTATGAATACCACCATTGTGCTCCTTGTAAATAGCCATCGTCTGGCCCTGCCGCGCCACCGGCGCATTTGAGCTCGTCGTCTGCGTCTGCCCCTGACTCGTACTCTGAGCAAGCGGCGTCCTGCTTCCCGATTGTGAGGTTTGTCCATTTCCACCCTGAGATCCTGTCCCCGACGTTTTATTCCCACTCGCTCCTACAACCGTCTTGCCATTGACAATATTATTGACTATAAGAAGGCAGCCGCTACCGACAGTGACGGTTCCGATCAGGCCAGCGACAACCACCCGGCGCGAAATTTTCCGCTGGCTGGTATCCGGCGTCGTTGTCGGGATTGGTGGAGGGGATTGGATTGACGTCGAACGATCTTTTGGACGAGGAAGCGTTTCGGAGGGCTCAGAGGCCGCCTCGATCAGGGCCTCGGCGAACTCGCTCACAGATTTGAAGCGCCGGGTGGGATCTTTCGCCAGCGCGATCATAATCACCTCTTCGACCCCTGGAAGATAGGTCTGCATGCGGCCACGCATCGAGGGGGGCTGCTTCGTCATCTGCTGAGCGATCAGCTCGTATTGAGATCCTTGAAAGGGGCGCTGGCCGCAGAGCCACTCATAGGCGCAGATCGCTAAGGCGTATTGATCGCTGGCCCGGCGGGGATGCCCATCCAGTTGCTCGGGAGCCATATAGGCAAACGTGCCCGTCAGGCCCTTCCGGCTCTGATCGCGCGTGGAGACATGGGGCAGGGCCAGGCCAAAATCGCTCAGGAGCACCTGTTGATCGCGGGCCACCAGCATATTCGCCGGCTTCACATCGCGATGGATAATCCCAGAATCGTGCGCGAATTGAAGGGCCGAAGCCATCTGCTCCACATCGGAGAGGACGGGGGCCAGTTCCGCAGGTTGGCCGGGAGTATACATCTCTTTCAAGCTACGAGGAGCGTACTCCATCACCAGATAGGGAGTACCATCCTGAACCCCGAAGTCCAGCACGCGAATAATGTGGGGATGTTCCAGGCCGGCGAGGGTACGGGCCTCGCGAAAAAAATTCTGCTGCTCGCGGGCCGAGAGGCGCTCATGGATAATCTTCACCGCTGCCCGCGTATCCAGGTACAAATGCTCGCCAAGGTAAACGCGAGCGAACCCGCCCCGGCCCAGCAAGCGGATCAGGCGATAATTCCCGAGCTGGGTCCCCACAATATCAGCCATGCGTCATCGCTTTCTATAAGTAAAATCCCTTTATGCACAAGTTAATCCTAATTTATAAATGGAGAGAGTGTCAAGAGCAAAATTGCCGGCAAGAAACCTTCCCACGGGGTGCAGTTCATTTTTTTGCGGAGTCAGTTGGTGAGCAGAGAACCCGTGT
>CAXTTV010000346.1:0-2092 GCA_964247295.1 uncultured Ktedonobacteraceae bacterium
TGATCCGTAGATGAGGTGGAGCCGTTGATCCCAATGGTATTCATAATCTGCATATTGCGTTGTGCCAGCGATGGATGAGGCGTGTAGGAGAAGAGGGGGCTTTCTAAATCCGCCAGTTGCTGCTGGATCTGTTCTGGATTGTGTCCCAGGGAGTCACAGGCTGCCCGCACCTCCCGTAGCAGATCTTCCTCTGGCAGACCAAACATGCTATCAAAGGCTCGGAACAGGTTCAATGCTCGATTGAGCAAAACCTGACGGCCATACAGCAGCCGCTGCGATAAGCTGACATCAGCACCCTCGCCTCTTCGGGCATCCTCTAAGCGCTGCGTGAGTTCTACAAATGTCAGACCGTCCAATTTGCGCTGAAGAAACGCGATGACAGGAGCATTATCTCCTTTTTGCCAGCCCTGTAAAAGGGTAAGACAGTGCCGGCCCTCGTAGCGGACCATATTTTTATAGACGCTCAGGAGGCGATCCTTGCATTCACAGACCCAGAGGGCATGAAGGTAAGTAACTGTATCGATAACTGTAAATGCAGAGAAGCGGTGTTGTCCATGCACCTCCTGTACAAAGCGAAAACGAGCTTCAAACTCGGCCCGTATCTTATCAAACGCTTCAAGCTTCAGTTTCGCTAATTCCGCGCTATTTACTGTCTCATCCATAGGGCCCTCCCTTAGACTATCCGGGTTACAGGTATTTCTTACCCAATCGTAACACTATCAGAAGGGCCACTGAGAGTACAATTATAATGATGGGTTTGACGGCATTTCGGGAGTAAGCTGCTTGTAATGCCAGAGAGGGGAAAGGACAAGCCAACCGGCAGCCAGAAACATCCCGCATGAGCCGATCAAGAGTGTCAAACGAATGCCAATGACTTCGCTTAGCAGTCCGGCCAGGAGCGCTCCAATCGGCATGGCGCAGTTCGCGAGAATGTGGAGACAGACATTGATGCGACCCAGCAGGTGTCCTGGAACCAGCGTCTGACGCAGACTCATCTCGTTGATGTTGTAGATAATGAAGCTGGTGTCGCCAATAAGCTGAGATAGAGCCATGACCGTGAAGATAAGAGGCAACGGCCCCTGAGCCAGTGGGGTTCCGAAGGAGATCACCCCAAAGAAAAGCGCTGAAAAAACAAGGGTGCGCCCCATGCCAAACGCGCGCGCAAAGTAATTCGCGCAAAATGATCCTATCAACGAGCCTACGCCTCCCATTGCCACAAGCAATCCAAAGGCCAGAGGGTTCGCGCCAAACAATTTCAGAGTGTAGAGTAGATAGAGTGTCGCATAAGAGCCTCCAAAAAGATTTTGGGTGCAGATATAGGTTGCCATCGCTCGCAATATGCGATTTTGCCGGAGGATATCGAGCCCCTCTCGTATCTCCACCCACACCGATGTGTTTTCCTGCGATATGTGAGATCGAGGCTCCGCGACCCGCAGCAGGCTCATGCAGAAGGCCGAAAACAGAAACGAGAGCATGTCCAGTAGAATAGCTATCGGCACTGTCAAAAGCTGAATAAGAAGGCCCGCGAGCGGCGGCCCCACGATCTCCGCCAGGGAGGTACTTATGCCCAATCGGCTATTCCCCTGCGCAAGTTTATTTGTGGAAAGCACCGTTGGTAAAAACGAGAGGCTTGCAACTTCAAAAAGGAGGGTGAGCAGGCCAGTGGCCATCACAATAATATAGAGCCAGAGGATATGAAGGTGGTTGAATAAAGTCAGAAGGGGAACCAGCGTAAGGAGTCCAGCTCGACCAAAATCTGCCAGAAGCATCAGTGGTCGCCTGGGCAGGCGATCCACCCAGACACCGATAAACAAGCCCAGGAGCAGTCCGGGCAAGGAATTGAATGCGGTTAGCAGGCCGATCTCCGTATTTGAGGCATGGAGCAGGTGCCGGGCCAGAATCGGCAGACCAATCATCGTAACATAAGAACCAAAGGTGGAGACGGTCTGACCTGTCCAGAGTAGCGCGAAATGGCGGGTCAGCAAAAAACGTTGGATCAGAGGAAAAACGCTCATTGTGTACATACGCTCGGTATTATCACTAAGATTGCACTTTTCCAACCGAAACGATCTAGGCAGAGAGCAAGGCACAG